>CAZMXV010000047.1:0-15973 GCA_964570295.1 uncultured Rhodanobacteraceae bacterium | reverse complement strand
ACGATGCGCGGTTCGGACTTGATTTCAGGCCCCGCCGGCGGCGCCTTGCCCACCGAGGCGTGGATGCAGCTGGTGGAATCTTCCGTGGACAGTATCTGCGTCTTGCCGTTTTCCACGATCCGCTCGATGCGGCCCAGGCACGGCAGCAGGTAGGCGGTCTTGCCGTTCACCAGGTGCGAGCGATTCAGCTTGGTCGCGATCTGCACCGTGATATCGAGCTCGCACCAGGCCGCCTGCACACGTTCCTGCTCGGGAATGGCGCGCAGGAAGTTGCCGCCCAGGCCGATGAAACCATGTACGCTGCCGTCCAGCACGCCCTGGCAGCAGGCGACGGTGTTGAGGCCCTTTTTGCGCGGCGGCTCGAAACCGTACTGCTCGGCCAGGCGGTCCAGCGGCACCAGCGCCGGGTCGTCGGCGATACCCACCGTGCGCTGGCCCTGCACGTTGGAATGGCCGCGTACCGGGCACACGCCGGCACCCGGGCGGCCCAGGTTGCCGCGCATCAGCAGCAGGTTGACGAGCATGTAGATGTTGTATTCCCCCAACACATGCTGGGTCATGCCCATGCCGTACACGCCAATCACCGAGCGGGCCTTGGCGTAGACCCGGGCGACCTTTTCCAGCGCCTCGCGGGCCAGGCCCGATTCGGCTTCGATCGCATCCCAGGATTGTGTCCGTACCCAGTCGGCGAATGCCTCGAAGCCGTGCGTGTGGGCGGCGATGAAGCCGGCGTCCAGCACGCGGGGCGAGCCGTTCGCCGCCGCCGCGTTGTCCAGTGCCAGGAGGGTCTTGCACAAGCCGGTGATGGCCGCGATGTCGCCGCCGGTCTTGACCTGAAGGTAGTGCGTGGCAAGCGGCGTTTCCCTGCCGGTCAACATCTCGACCGGGCTTTGCGGGTTGGTGAAGCGTTCCAGACCGCGCTCGCGAAGGGGATTGAACACGACGATGGGCACGCCGCGCCGGGCCGCCTCCTGCAGGTCGTGCAGCATGCGCGGGCTGTTGACACCGGCATTCTGGCCGAAGAAGAAAATGGCATCGGCCCTGGCGAAGTCGTCCACCACCACGGTGCCGACGGCAGTGCCGATGCACTCGCGCAGGGCCACGCCGGTGGCCTCGTGGCACATGTTGGAGCTGTCCGGCAGGTTGTTGTTGCCGTACAGCCGCGCGAACAGGGCGTACAGATAGCTGGTTTCCAGCGCAGCGCGACCCGAGGCGTAGAACACCACCGATTCGGGGTCGAGCCGTTTCAGGTGGTCGCCGATGTCGCGGAAAGCTTCCTCCCAGGCCACGGGCACGTACCGGTCGGTGGCGTGGTCGTAACGCATGGGGTGGGTGAGGCGTCCCTGCCGTTCCAGGTCGTGGTCGCTCCAGTCCCGCAGCTCGGTCACGCTGTGTTCGGCGAAGAACGCCGGCGTGGTGCGCAGGCTGGTCAGTTCCCAGGCGCTGGCCTTGGCACCGTTCTCGCAGAACTCGACGTGCGAAGGCTCGGCACGCTGCGGCCAGGCGCAGGACACGCAGGTGAACCCGCCCGGCTTGTTCTGCCGCCACAGCTCCTTCACCGTGGATGGCACGGGCACCTTTTCGCGCCGCAGGATGTTGACGACGGACTTGACGGAGCCCCATCCCCCCGCCGGGCCGGCATACGGTTCGATCCGGGGTTTGCGGTCATCACTCACGTCGCCACCTCGCCATGGGGTTGTGATCCGATGAAGCCCGGGAGGGCCGCGGGCGATTTGCGTCGCCCCGGGGGCAGTGTACTCTGGATGTTGCCGGGTACAAACGCGTGCCCGCGTGGCAGCGACGCTCCCGTGTCTCGAGGAATGGTGCATGAAACGCTTCGGCCAGGCCCGCCGCATGGTGACCGTATACCAGGGCGGAGAGCAGCGCCGCCACGGAGACTGGCTGGCCGAGGAGGCACCGGTCGAATTGCGCTATCACGGCGAGCCGTTCGCGGTGATGATGGTGACGCCCACCGACCTGGAGGATTTCGCGCGCGGTTTTTCCCTGAGCGAGGGCCTGGTGGCCCGTGCCGTCGACATTCGCGGCGTGGCGGTGCAGGAACTGCTGGAGGGCTATGTCGTCGACGTCGATAGCGTGACGGCGGTGGGCCGTGAACCCGGCTCGGAGCGCCTGTTGCCGGGGCGCAGCGGCTGCGGCCTGTGCGGCACCCGCCGCCTGGAGGATGCGGTGCGGCAATTTCCGCCGGTGCCGGCGGGTCCGCGACTGGCGGCCGCGGCGGTACCGCGCGCGCTGGCCGAGCTGACCCGGCGGCAGCCGCTGAACGTCGCCACCGGCGCCATGCACGCCGCCGCATGGGCTTCCCGCACGGGCATCGTGCGCCGCGTACGCGAGGATGTCGGGCGGCACAACGCGTTGGACAAGCTGCTCGGCGCGCTGGGCCGGGACGGCACGGATTTCCAGGACGGCTTCGTGCTGGTGACCAGCCGCGCCAGTTATGAAATGGTCAGCAAATGCATCGCGCATGGCGTCGGCCTGCTGGCCGCGATATCCGCGCCGACGGCCCTGGCGGTGGAGCTGGCGCGGGCCGGAAACCTCACGCTGATCGGCTTCGCACGCCCGGGGCGGCATGTGGTGTACAGCCATCCGCAACGTCTGGAAGCGGCAACGCCGGAACGGGATGGAAACGGAACGGGCCGCTGAGGCGCGCGTCCGGCGGGCATCAATTTCGCTATAGTGGTCGGGCACGCCCCGCAAAGCGCCAGACCCGTGACGCGGCGCGGGGCATGCGGTCCTGAATCAACCGTGTCCGCACGGTGGGGAGGCAGAAGATACGTCATGTCATTGTTGACTGATCGCTACGGTCGCCGTTTTCCCTATCTGCGCCTGTCGGTGATCCCGGCGTGCAATTTCAAGTGCACGTATTGCCTGCCCGACGGCTACCACGCCAGCCCCGACGCGCAGGCGCCGCTCTCGCTGGACGAGATCACGCGACTGCTCCGCGGCTTCGTGGAAATGGGCATGCACAAGCTGCGCATCACCGGCGGCGAGCCCAGCGTGCGCCGCGATCTCACCGACATCCTGCGTACCGCCTCCTCCGTGACCGGCGTCACCCGGCTGGCCATGACCAGCAACGGCACCCTGCTGACGCGGCGCCTGCACGAATGGATGGACGCCGGCCTCAATGCCATCAACGTCAGCGTGGACAGCCTCGACCGCGCCGTCTTCGCGCGCATTACCGGGCGCGATAAGCTGACGGACATCCTGGAAGGCATCGACATGGCGCTCGCCGCCGGCATGCCTGCGGTGAAACTCAACGCCGTGCTGTTGCGCGGACTCAACGACGAGCAGTTGCCGGCGTGGCTGGCCTACCTGCGCGAGCGTCCGGTGGGCGTGCGCTTCATCGAACTGATGCAGACCGGCGACAACCTCGATTTCTTCCGCCGCCGGCATGTGCGTGCCGAGGCTCTGGAAAACCGCCTCCGCGACGACGGCTGGGAGGCGCTGCCGCGTGCCGTGGACGCGGGGCCGGCGCGCGAATACCGGCACCCGGACTATGCCGGACGCATCGGCATCATCGCGCCGTATTCGAAGGATTTCTGCGCCGGCTGCAACCGCCTGCGCGTCACCGCCACCGGCGACCTGCGTCTGTGCCTGTTCGGCGAGTTCGGCATTCCCTTGCGCCCGCTTCTGCAGCATGACGAGCAGCTGGAAGACCTCGTCCATGCCATCGGCGGCCAGATCGGCCGCAAGGAAAAGGGCCATTTCCTGCACCTGGGGCGCACCGGCATCACGCCCCACCTGGCATCCACCGGAGGCTGATGCATGGCAGCGGCAGATTCGCCCGTGCGGTTCCACATGGCCGACGTGCGCCACAAGCGCGTCACCGCCCGCCGCGCCGTCGCGGTGGGCGAGTTCGATCCCGGATCGGCTTTCGACGATGTCGTTGAAGGCCGCCTGCCCAAGGGCGACGCCACGGTCATGGCCGAGATCGCGGGGCTGCAGGGCGCCAAGGGTGCCTCGCAGTTGATGCCGTTGTGCCACCCGCTGCCGCTGGAGCATGTCGAGGTGCATTGCGTGGCGGTTCCCGAACGTCGCGTCGTCCGCGTCTACTGCGAGGCCGCCGCCATGGCCCGCACCGGCGTGGAGATGGAGGCGCTGGCCGGCGTCAATGCGGCCCTGCTGACCCTCTACGACCTCACCAAGCCGGTGCAGCCGGCATTGTCGTTCGGCGGCGTGCGCCTGTTGTTCAAGGAGGGTGGAAAGAAAGGCCTGTGGCTGCACCCCGAGGGCATGACCGAGGCCGAGCGCGAGCGCTTCCGGCCACGCGCGGTGGCGCGCCTGGAGGGCGTCCGCGCCGCCGTGCTGACCCTGAGCGACCGCGCCAGCCGTGGCGAGCGTGACGACGCGGCGGGGCCGTTGCTGGTCGAGCGGTTGCGGGCGCTGGGAGCCGAGGTGGCGGCGCCCGTCATCCTGGCGGACGACCCCGACGCATTGGCCACGCGCCTGCGGGAATTGGCCGGCGACGGCACGCACCTGGTGCTGTGCACCGGCGGCACCGGGCTGGGGCCGCGTGATCGCACACCCGAGGCCCTGGCCAGGGTGGCCGGACGCCGCGTGGCAGGCATCGGCGAGATGTTCCGGGCCGAGAGCAGCCAGCACACGCCGCTCGCCTGGCTCAGCAACGCCGATGCCGGGCTGGTCGAGCGTACACTGGTCGTCGCCTTGCCCGGCAGCCCGCGCGCCGTGGCGCAGGGCATGGACATCCTGGCACCGGTGCTGGCGCATGCCCTGGCCATGGCGGCTGGCGGAGGACACGCATGAATACGCCATTGCTGGATCCCGCGCAGGCTCTCGAACGCCTCCTGGCGGCCGTGCCGGCACCACGGCCATGGGAATCCGTGCCGGTGGCGCGGGCACGCGGACGCGTGCTGCGACAGGCAGTGGCCAGCCCCGCCGCGCTGCCGCCGTTCGACAATTCCGCCATGGACGGCTATGCGCTGCCCGCCGGCGGTGGCGTCATCGCTGCCGGCACCGAATGGCCGGTCGAAGGCGAGCAGGCGGCGGGCGACCGTGCCGTGCGGGCCGGATCGGGGGGCTGGGAAATCATGACCGGCGCACGCCTGCCGGACGGGCTGGACCGCGTGATTCCCGTGGAGCAGACCGAGCGCCTGGAGTCGCCGCCGCGGGTACGCCTGCTGGCCGAGGTGGCACCTGGCCAGAACGTGCGTCATGCCGGCAGCGACGTGGGGCAGGGCGAGGTCGTCCTGCAGGCCGACACGGTGCTGGCGCCGCAGCACCAGATGCTGCTGGCGGCATTGGGCGTGGCCGAGGTGACGGTGGCGGCGCGACCGCGCGTGGCCGTGTTGTGCACCGGCCGCGAACTGGTCGACGACCCGGGGCAGCCGCTGGCGTCGGGCCAGATCCACAACTCCAATGGTCCGTTCCTGGCGCAGCGCGTGCCGCTGGCCGGCGCCGAGCCGGTGCATGCGCAGACCGTGGGCGACGAAGTGGACACCTTTCTTGCGGCCTTCGACAAGGCCCGGGAAGCCGGCGCCGATATCGTCGTTTCCACCGGCGCGGTGTCGATGGGGCGCCACGATTTCGTGCCGCAGGCGTTGCAACGGCTGCAGGCCGAGGTGGTGTTCCACAAGCTGGCGATCCGGCCGGGCAAGCCGCTTCTGGTCGCCCGCCTGCCGGACGGCCGCCTGTTTTTCGGCCTTCCCGGCAACCCGATATCGGTGGCCGTGGGCTGGCGGTTTTTCGTCGAGCCGGCCCTGCGCCGCCTGCTGGGCATGCCGCCGGAGCAGCCCTGGCGGGTGCCGCTGGCGGCTGCCTACACGCAGAAACGGCGCCTGCGCTTCCATCTCAAGTCGAAAGTGACGCTGGATGCGACCGGCCGCCTGGCCGTGGCCGTGCTGCCGGGCCAGCAGTCCTACCGCATCCGTCCGCTGGCCGAGGCCAACGCCTGGGTGGTCACGCCGGCCCGCACCACCGACCTGGCCGCCGGCGACCTGGTGGACGTGTACGGCACCGGCCATCTCGAATGTCCCGTGCCCGCGCGGAGGGACGCATGAAGATACGCATTGCCCTGTACGGCGCCCTGCGCGAGGCCGATCCGGCCGGCCACGTGGAGCTGGACGTACCCGACGACTGCGACATCGCCACCCTGCGTCGGCTGCTCATCGGGCATCTTGAGGAACATGCGCCGGGCATCGGTGCCGGCCTGGTCGAGCGTTCGGCCTTCGCCAGCAGCGAGGAAATCCTGCACGACGCGCGCGCGGTACCGGAGGGCACGGAACTGGCCGTGCTGCCGCCGGTAAGCGGAGGGTGAGCATGGACGGACTGCACGCGGCCGTGGTCGACATCCGCGACGCCCGGCTGGACGTGGCCGCGGCACTGGATTTTGTGGCCGACCCGCGTTTCGGCGGCATCGCCACCTTCGTCGGCCGTGTGCGCGAGCACAACCTGGGGCGCACCGTCACCGGCATCACCTACGACCTGTTCGAACCGCTGGCGTTGAAGACGTTCCGCGACATCGGCGTGCGTGCACTGCAGGAAACGGGCGCACCGCTGAAGCTCTGGATCGCGCACGCGAAAGGGCGCCTCGGCATTGGCGACCCCGCCGTGGTCGTGGCCGCCGGCACGCCGCATCGCGACGAGGCTTTCCGCGCCTGCCGCCTGGCCATCGAGGCGGTGAAGCACGAGGCGCCGATCTGGAAGCAGGAACATTACGTTGACGGCGACAGCGCCTGGAGCGAAGGCTGTTCGCTGTGCGACCGGCAGCGCAACCACGAGCGTGCACACGCCGGCCATGCGGAGCCGTGACACCATGCGCTCGATCGGCATCGTGCTCGCCGGTGGCCGCTCCTCGCGGATGGGGCGCGACAAGGCCATGCTGGACTGGCACGGACGGCCGCTGCTGGCCCGCCAGCTGGAACGGCTGCGGGCCGCCGGCGTCGACGCGGCCCGCGTCAGTGGCCGGCGACCGGACTACGACGGCATTCCCGACGCCATGCCCGATGCCGGTCCCGTGGGAGGGTTGGCCGGCATTGCCGCCGCGGTGACCGGCACGGTGCAGCTGCTGGTCGTTCCCGTGGACATGCCGCTGCTGACGCCGGACCTGCTGGCGCGCCTGCGCACGGCGCGGCCGCAGGCCGCCTGCCTGCGCTACGCGGGCCACGTGCTGCCCATGCGCCTGCGTCTGGATACGCCCGGGCGGGAGCGGCTCGACGCCCTGCTGCACGAACCCGAGCCGGCCCGCCGCTCGCTGCGTGCCCTGCAGCGTGCCATGGGTGCCATCGAGATGCCGTTGCCGCCGGGAGGGGCGGCGGCATTGATCGATTGCAACACCGAGATCCTCTGGAGGGAAGTCAGCGCATGAGAGTGCAACAACACGACCAGTCCCTGCGCCTGCGCATCGACGAAGCCGAACTGGCCCGGCTGCTGGAGGGAGGCACCGTACGCAACGACACCCGCTGGCCCGACAACCACGTGCAGGGCCAGCGCATCGTCCTCGGGCTCGCCCTGGCCTGGCAGCGTGATCCCGAAGGCTGGTGCGTAACCCTGCCCGAGGTCGAGGTGCGCACCCTGGCGGCGCGTCTGCCAAGCCGGGAAGGGCTGGAGTTCGAGCTGCCGATAGCCGGGCATGACGGCTTGCGGATCCGGTTCGATGTGGATGTCCGGGACAGCGCGCGCCGACGCATGGCTCGGAAGAAGGGATATGAAACGTGAGTATGGACAAAGGCTTGGAGGTAAAACCTGAAGTTGAACCCATGCCGGGAACAGGACGTTCCGCGGGCCGCCTGCTGATTTTCGGAGCGGTGCTGCTGGTGCTTGTCCTGCTGTCGACGGGCGCCCCGGCCGCCGACAGGCCGGTAATGCGTGTCGCCTATGCCGGGTCCATGGGGGCCGTCATGGATGACGCCCTGGGGCCGGATTTCGCGCGCACGCACGCGGTGCGTTACCAGGGCGTGGGGCAGGGCTCCTATGCGCTGGCCCGCCTCATCGCCGGCAGGCAGCTGCGGGCCGACGTGTTCGTCGGCATCACGCCGGGCCCGATGCGTGTGTTGCAGAAGGCCGGGCTGGTCGGACATGCCGTGCCGGTGGCCAGCACGCGCATGGTGGTGATCTACAGCCCCGGGAGCCGCTTCGCCGCCGACTTTGCCGCCGCGGCCCGCGGTGACAAGCCCTGGTACGAGGTGCTGCACGAGGCGGGCCTGCGGCTGGGCCGCACCGATCCCGCCATCGACCCGCAGGGGGCCAACGCCCTGCTCACGCTGCAGCTGGCCGAACAGTATTACCAGCAGCCGGGGCTTCTCGAAAAAGTGGCCGGGCCGCTGCGGAACCCGCGCCAGATCTTTGCCGAAACCTCCCTGATGTCGCGCCTGGAGGCCGGCCAGATCGACGCCGCCATCGGCTACCTCAGCGCCGCGCAGTCGCACCATCTGCCGACCATCGACCTTCCCCCGGAAATCGACCTGGCGCATCCGGCCATGCAGGACAGCTGGTACGCCCGGGCCGCGATCGAACTGCCCGGCGGCAAGACCCTGCGCGCCCAGCCCCTGGTGTTCTACGCCGCGGTACCCTCCAACGCGCGGGCGCCACGCCAGGCGCGCGACTTCATCCGGTTCCTGCGCAGCGGGCAGGGACAGGCAGTGTTGCGGGAACACGGCTATGATCCGCCACACGGAGGGCGACTGTGACGTCACCCCGTTCCGCCGCGCGGGCGCGGCCCGGCGCGTCGGCCTGGATCGGCATGCTGGCCCTGCTGCTGCTGGCCGCGCCCTTCATCGGGTTGCTGCTCGCCACCGACTGGCGGCACTTCGGTTTCGCGCGCGGCGACGGCGGCGCGGTGCTGGTGTCGCTGGGCTACAGCTTGCTGGCGCTGGTGCCTATTGTCGGCCTGGGCACGCCGCTGGCCTGGTGGCTGGCACGCCGCCGTGCCCGCGGCCAATGGCTGATCGACGCGCTGCTGCTGCTGGCCCTGTTGACGCCGCCACTGGCCATGGGCCTGCTGCTGGCCGGCATGTACGGCCCCTACGGGCCGGCGGGCAGCCTGCTGGAGCGGGCCGGGCTGCTTCTCACCAATTCGGCGCCGGCCTTCGTGATGGCGCAGTTCTATGCCGCGCTGCCGTATTACGTGGTGGCCGCACGCGCGGCTTTCGAGGCGGTGCCGCGCGAACTGGAGCAGATCGCGCTGACGCTGGGCCACTCGCCCGCGCGGGCGTTCTTCAGTGTCAGCCTGCCGCTGGCCAGGCTGGGCCTTGCCGCCGCGGTGGCCCTGGCCTGGGTGCGCGCGCTGGGCGAGTTCGGCGTGGTGCTGATCGTGGCCTATTACCCGCGGGGCATCCCGGTGAAGCTGTGGGTGAACCTGCAGAACATCGGGCTGGATGCCGTCTACCCGCTGCTGTGGGTGTTCTTCCTGGTGGCGTTGCCGCTGCCGCTGGCGCTGGGACTGGCGGTACGCCGGAGGATGGCCTGATGCGCGTCGATTACCGGCTCGTCGATCCGGTCCGCCTGGAAGCCGCCTTCGACGTGGAAGGCTTCACCGTGCTGCTGGGGACCAGCGGCGAGGGCAAGTCGTTGCTGCTCAAGGCCATTGCCGGGCTGTTGCCGGCCAGCGGGCATCCTTTTGACGGCTTGCCGCCGCAACGCCGTGCAGTGGGCTACCTGCCGCAGGGTTACGGCCTGTTTCCGCACCTCGAGGCCTGGCGCAACGTGGCCTTCGCGCTGCAGGGGCCCGACCGCCGCGGGCAGGCCATGCAATGGCTGCGGCGCGTGCGCATGGCCGGGCATGCCCGGTACCGCCCGGCTCGGCTGTCGGGTGGCCAGCAGCAGCGCGTGGCCCTGGCGCGGGCCCTGGCACGGCGTCCGCAGCTGCTGCTGCTGGACGAGCCGACCTCGGCCCTGGACCCGGCCACGCGCGAGGAGGTGATCGCCGAGCTGATCGCCGAAGTCCACGACGCGGGCATCCCGGCCCTGGCGGCCAGTCACGACCCCGCTTTGGCGGCCGTCGCCGACCGTCTGGTACTGATGCACGGGCGGCGCATCGTCCAGTCCGGCACACCCGCCGACGTGCATGCACATCCCGCCAGCGGCGCCGTGGCCCGCCTGCTGGGTCACCGCAATGTGCATCGCGGCAGCGTGGTCGCCGGCCACCTCCGCTGGGACGCGGCCGGCGTGTCACTGCCGGTGCCGCTGGCGATGGAAGAGGGCGCGCGCGTGGACTGGCATGTCGCGCCTGCCGACGTGGTGGTGCACGACGCGGCCGCGGCCCCGCCTGGTGCCTTGCCGGCCGTTTGCGAAGTGGGCCGGACCACCGCGCATGCGCGGCAGTTCGGCATGCGCTGCGGTGACGGACGGCTGTGGGTGCAGTTGCCGTCCGCGGCACGGTTGCCGCATCGGCCCGCGCTGACGCTGCCGGCACATGCCATCCGCTGTTGGCCGGCCGACAGCGCCTGATGGACGCCGCGGGTGCGGTCAGGTCCGCTTTTCGCAGTTGACCATCCAGGACACGCCGTACTGGTCCACCAGAATGCCGAAGGCGTCGGAGAAAAACGCCTCGGCCAGTGGCACGCAGACCTGGCCGCCGGCCGACAGGGCCTCGAAGACGCGTTCGGCCTCGTCCACGCTGGCGACGCCCAGCGCGATGTGGATGCCCCTGGGCGGCTGGAACGGCTCCGGGCTCATCCAGTCGCTGGCCATGAGCAGGCTGCCGTCGAGCTCGAGGCAGGCGTGCATGATCTTGTCGCCGGAGCCGGGCTGCGCTGCGCAACCGTTCTGCGCGTCCTCTGCTGTCGCGTCGGCGGGCATGTCGGCGACGGGCATCATGGCCTTGACCTCGGCATGGAGGCATTGCGCGTAGAACGTGAAGGCTTCGCGGCAGTTGCCGTCGAAGAACAGGTAGGGGTTGACTTGCATGGGGTTTTCCTCGCTGGGGTGGTTCGAAGCCGGGCTTCAGCCGGCGGCAGCGCGGCGCAGGGCCGCAAGGTCGAGTTTTTTCATGGACAGCATGGCCTTCATGACCCGTTGCGCACGGGCCGGATCGTCGTCGGCGTAGAAGGCGTCGATGTCGTCGGGCACGATCTGCCAGCTCAGTCCGAACTTGTCGCTGAGCCAGCCGCATTGCTGCGCGGACGGATCGCCATCCTCGGACAGGGCTTCCCAGCAACGGTCAATTTCCCGCTGGTCGCGGCAGTGCACCTGGAAGGAAACGGCCGGCGTGAAACCGCATTCAGGCCCCGCGTTGAGTGCGGTGAATCGGTGTCCGGAAAGTTCGAAGTCGACCACCATCACGGCGCCCGGGACATGGCCGACCTCCTTCGCGGCGTCGGGGTAACGGGCGATGCGGCGGATGCCGGATCGTGGGAACACCGATACGTAGAAATTCGCCGCCGCTTCGGCTTCGGTGTCGAACCACAGGCAGGGGGTGATGGCGTGGATCCTGGGCATGGCGATCTCCGGAGGTTTCAGGCCGCGGCCTGATGGACGGGATAGGGTTCGCGCCAGGCGTCGAACTGGCACAGTTGCTCGTGCCAGCGTGCGATGGCGGGAAATTCGTGCAGCGGGATATGCGCGGCGTCGGCATGGGGCAGGGGCGAGGCCACGGCGAAATCGGCCATGGTGAGCGTGTCGCCGACCAGCCAGCGCCGGCGCGCGAGATGGGCATCGAGCACGGCGGCGAAGGTACGGAAATGTTGCGTGGCCTGTGCAACGGCCTGTTCGTCGGCGCCTCCCAGGCGGTAGCGCGGCTTGATGACATATTCGAAGTACAGCGTGCCGCCATGGGGATAGAAATGCTGCTGGTTCCAGCTCAGCCAGCGCACGACATCGGTCTGGCGGGCATCCTGCGGCCACAGGTCCGAGTCGCAGCGGGCCGCCAGGTGCACCATGATGGCGTCGGCCTCCCAGAGCACGCGGGAAGCGTCGACCAGCGTCGGCACTTTGCCGTTGGGGTTGAGCGCCAGGTAGTCGGGTGTACGGTGTTCACCCTTGCCCAGCTCCACCCTGACGAATTCGACCGGGGATTCGAGATACCGTGCCACGGCACAGGCGCGGCGCGGGGACAGCACATCATCGTAGTAGAGCTTCATGAGGGCATTCCGGGGTTACGTGGATGCATCGGGGGGATCGGGCAGCGGCATGACGCAGGGGCCGCCGGCCAGACGCCGCAGGCCGTCGGCGGCCGGTTCGCCCAGGGCGTCGGTGAGTTCGGCTTGCACCTTGCGCCAGGTCGGCATGGCTTTCCGCAACAAGGCGCTTCCGTCGGGGGTGATGGCGGCAATGCGCGAGCGCGCGTCGCCCTCGTCCGCGCGTATCTTCACCAGATTGCGCTTTTCCACCAGGGCAAGGTTGCGGGTGATGGTGGTGCGGTCGGCCGCGAGTGTCTCGGCCAGTGCCCCGATGGCCAGGGGGCCCGCGATGTCCAGGGCGGCGAGCAGGGTGAACTGCGTGGCGCGCAGGCCGTGCGCCCGCAAGGCACGGTCGAACTCCCGCGTGATCATGCGCGAAGCTCTTCTCGCGGCAAGACAGAGGCAACGTGTGGTTTGCAGCAGCGTGGTGTCCATGGGATCCGCAGGTGGTGCGATGAACGCGTTTCAGCCGGTATTCCCCGTTCGGCTGGCGACAACCGCATGCCGGACATTCGGCGCCTTGGCAGGCGGCGATGCGCGGCGCGGGTGACGCGATCCGCGCGGGGTGCCACGGCACATTTTCCTCGCCGCGGCAATTACGTGTATATACACATATATACAACGCGTCAAGCGCCCGGCGGCTCGGCAGACGGGGAAAGGCGGCGACGTGGCAGGTCGGTCAGCGGCGTTCGAGCCGATGGACGCTGGTGTGCAGCGATGTCACGCCGTCATCCTGGAAGCGCGGCTGCGATGCCAGGATGTCGCGCCGCTCCAGCAGGTCCCGTTGCCACGCGTCACCGAACAGGGCGTCGATGGCGGCGGCGTCGACCGGAAACGGCGGGCCGTCCATTTCATGCGGCGGGTATTCCAGCGTGATCATCAGGGCACGGCAACCCGGGCGCAGGCGCCCGTAGACGTCACGGACGTAACGCTCGCGCAGGTCCGGAGGCAGGGCGATGATGGCGGCGCGGTCGTAAACCGCGTCGCAGCTGGCCAGCGTGGCATCGTCCAGCGTCATCACGTCACCCTGGATGATCTCGATGTTGCCGGCCACGTGGTGCACGCCCATTGCCGTTTCGTGCCTTTCGGGCTCCAGCCCCTGTTCATCGAAAAACTGCCCGATCGCCAATGGCGACAGCTCCACGCCGAGTACGCGATGCCCCTGTCCGGCCAGCCAGGGCATGTCCAGCGTCTTGCCGCACAGCGGTACCAGCACGCGGCCGTTCCCGGCCAGCTCCAGTGCCGGCCAGTGCTGCACCAGCAGCGGCATGGGCGCATCGCGATGGAAGCCGGTACGGCCCTCGCGCCAACGTTGCAACCAGAATTCCGCTTGCATGGCGGTTACCTTCGACGGTGGACGGGATCCGGACAAGCGTTGCGCCGCGAACCGGCCAGGTCAAGCACGCGGTGGCGCCACGGATCGGCGCATGCACCGCCGTGGCACCGCCCCGTACGGGTGTCAGTCGGCCCGGCCGCTTTCAGCCCGGGCGCCGACGGCCGCCACCAGCATGCTGATGCATTCGTGCCAGCGGGTGATGGCCTGCTCGTCTTCGTCGTCCACTTCGATGAGCTCGAGCCAGGGCCGGGCGCCGCTGGCCCGTAGCCAGTCGTCGAGCCGGTGCCCGAAGCCGCAGAACATGTCGTAGGCCCGATCCCCCAGGGCCAGGAGGCCGTAGCGCAGATGCCCGAGCGGAGCCGGCTGCTGCATGGCCTCCTGGAAGAATGCCTCGGCCATGTCCGGGGGATCGCCGTCGAAGGTGGTGCTGACCACGAACAGCACCTGCCCGGCGTCGGCCAGCCGGGCCAGGTCCAGATCGTAGAAATCCATCATGTCGGCTTCGATGCCGGCCATCTCCAGCTGCTCCAGCGTGGCCTCGGCGATGCTTTCGGCGGCGCCGTTCTGGGTGGCGAAGGCCACCATCACCGGACCCGGCGCGAAACCCGAGGTCGGTGCGGCAGGCACGGCGACGCTGCCCGTGCCCGCGGGGGCGTCGGCAATCAACTCCTTCAGCCAGCGTGTATGAAACATGCCCATGCCGCCATGATAGCCACGATGCGGCTTCCGCGCGCTGACATGGGTCAGTCCGGACGGCTAAGATGCCGTGCATGACGGCCTCCCGCACGCACGCCCGGTTCGGCATGCCGGCCCTGGCCGGCATCGTCCTTTTCACGTTGACCTGCCTCATGGTGCAGGTCCTGCGCGGCGACCTCGACTGGGTCGACGTGCCCCTGAGCTTCTATCTGCTGGGAGCGTGGGGCATGGAGCTGCGCGTGGCCTATGTCGTGATGGCGGTATCCCTGGTCGTGCTGGCCGCCGGTCTTTACCGGTCGCTGTCGCCTTCGGCACGCAGTGCCGCGCCCCTGCTGCTGTTCGCCGTGGCCGCGGTGGCCCTGTGCGTCGTCGCGGTGGCCGAGACCAACACCTGGGCGCATCCCAACACCCTGCACGGCTTCGTCCACGGCACGGCGGCCCGCACCACCTTCCTGTGCCTCACCGTCGCCATGCTGTTGCAGGCATGCCGCATGCGCCTGGACGTTTATTGGCGTCCCTGGGCAAGGCCCGCGTTCCTGGGTGCCCTGACATGCTTCACGGGCCTGTGGGTGCAGGCGCTCTGGCGCGACCTGCCACGCGGGCTGAGCCAGAAGGTGCTGGTGCTGATGATTTTGCTCTGGCTGGCGGCCATGGCCTGGAAACTGGCAATGCAGGCATCCGGCACCGCGGTACCGGATGAAAAGCGAAGGGTGGGCGAGGGCGCCTGAGACGATCCGCGCGGCGGGATCGCCCTGTGTCCCGCTCAAGCGTCGGCCGCGCCGCCTGGCCCGAACACCAGCGGATCCCCCCGGCGGTCGAAAGCCAGCAGCGAGCCGGTGGTGCCGTACCGGATCATCTGCATGATGTGGCGCAACGCGTCGTCCACCATGGGGTCGGTACCCGCAAGCGGTGTCGGCCGGTCGCCCATGGCACCGACGAACACCACATGCCAGTCCTTGCCCGTGGCGCGGGACTCTTCCACCAGGGCGGAAAAGTCCGCCAGTTCGTCCGGCCTCTTGTCCACGCACAACACGGGCGTCAACTCGCCGCCCGTGCCGCTGGCATGCAGGGCCTTCTGCACCGGCGAAGCATCCTCGCGCACGCTGGCGGCGGCAAACACGAACAACAGCCGCTGTGGCTCGGGCTGGTGGCGGGCGGCCTGCAACAGGTCATCAAAGCTGGCGATGTTCATGAGGGCAGTGTAGCAACCGGCTCAGCCCACGCCGCGGGGTGGTGTCAAAGTGGACGAAGAGACAGGTGTCCGGCGCGCTGCATGGACTTGTCGGACGCTGTGCGCGTCATGGCCGCTCGTCATATTTTGGAGCGTCATCATGAGCAGGGAACCAGGCGGCACGATCCTTGTGGAAGATATGCATCTGCACTGCGCCAGAATACACGGTATCCAAAGTCCCAATGCGGAGGCGGATGATTTCCGGCGGCCCCGGACGATAGCTGTAAAGGGGCGATCCGCAATGCCTGCAAAATTTCCGGAAGACGCCTGGAGAAGATTCGAACGACGTGAGATTGCCTTGAGGATCACTCACTGTGAAATCGTCGGCCTCGATAGAGACCGCCGCCAAAAAGGCTGAGCCGTTTGCCTTTCGGCATTTTGAACAATGGCAAAATATCAGAGGCCCGACCTCACCCGCCACCGTATATGTGATGGCTCCGCAGAGGCATGATCCGGAATGCATGAATTTCTCCAAAAAGGTCTAATGGCAAGGTCAGGTCGTACCGAGCCATACGGCAGCACCCTTGCGGCACCATTGTTTGCACACTCAATTATCGTCCCAGGAAGCGACATGGCTACACGAAACTCATCGAGCGACTAAGCGAGATGTTTGGGATG
>CAZMXV010000046.1:0-16013 GCA_964570295.1 uncultured Rhodanobacteraceae bacterium | reverse complement strand
GACAAGCTGCACCTGATGGCCGAGGCCCTGCTGCAGTACGAGACCATCGACAGCAGGCAGATCGACGACATCATGCAGGGCCGCCGCCCGGGACCGCCGGCGGACTGGGACAAGCCGGCGCCGACACCGCCGCCTTCGCCCTCGACCAGCGGCAGCGACCCGGAACCCGGCCAGGTGGGCGATCCCGCGCACCAGGTCTGACGCGGCGGTTTTCTTTCCGCGTTGCCGCAACGGGACGGACGAGGGTCCGTCCCGTTGCGCATCCGACGCCACGAACCGGCGGCAAGGCCTCGGTCGGGCCGGTCCACCCGGCATCCCCGAAATTACCTTTCCTTCTCGCCACAGGTATTTGAAAATACACTGTTTTCCGATGCATCGGAAAATATCCGCGGCACCTGCCACGGTGTGCACAATGAGCGGCGACGCAAGCATCTATACTCCGGGTTTCCGTTTCGCGTGGAGAGCCCGGCATGTCGATTCTGGTTTTGGGTCTGGTGCTGTTCCTCGGCACGCATTCGTTGCGGATGCTGGCCGGCGGGTGGCGCGACCGCGTCGTGCGTTCGATGGGCGAGCGCACCTGGAAGGGCCTGTTCGCCCTCGTTTCGGCCGTCGGCCTGGTGCTGGTGGCATGGGGCTTCGGCCTGGCGCGCCAGCACCCGGTGCTGCTGTATGTCCCGCCGCTCTGGCTGCGTCACCTGAATGCGCTGTTCACGCTGCTCGCCTTCGTGCTGATCGCGGCGGCCTACGTGCCGCGCAACCATTTCCGGCAATGGATCGGCCACCCCATGCTGGCGGGCGTCAAGGCGTGGGCCCTGGGACACCTGCTGGCCACGGGCATGCTGCATGACGTGGTGCTGTTCGGCGCCTTCCTGCTCTGGGCTGTGGCGGATTTCGCCACTTCGCGCCGCCGTGACCGCCGCCTGGGCGTGGTGCGCCCCGCCGGCACCCTGGCGGGCGATGCGGGTACCGTCGTGGCGGGCGTCGCGGCGTGGGCGGTGTTCGCCTTCCTGCTGCACCTGCGCTTGATCGGCGTCAGCCCCTGGGCCTGAAGAGCCGGGCGCCGCGGGCACGGCGGCAGGGGCGTCCGGTCATGCCAGTGAGAAGCGTACCTGGCGGGTGGCGGGGTCGGCCTTGGTCAGCTTCAGCGTGACGATTTCTCCCAGCGGCAGGGTCGTCGTGGCGTCCACGCGGGCCTCGATGGCCGGTGTGCGCACCATGGCGTCGCCGCGCTCGGGATGGCGGCGGTCAACCTCGATGATGCTTCCGGTGAACGCCTTGCCGACGTGCGGTTGCAGGATCACGGCTTCGACCAGATCCAGCACGGCATGCTCGAAACGCCCGGCACGGCGGCCGGATTCGCGCATGGTGTCGGGCAGGCCGGGCAGGGCTTCGATCACCCAGTCGGGAACCGGTTCACCGGCACACAGGGCTACGCAGATTTCGCCGGTGTAGCGGTCCACCAGACGCCGCAGCGGCGCCGTGGCATGCGTATATACCGCAGCCAGGGCGGCATGCCGGCGTTGCGTCGGCAACTGGCCGTCGACGAAGGCTGCGTAGTCGGCGCCGCGCAGCAGCCGGGTCGAGGCGACCATCATCGCCACATGGGTCGGGTTGGCCGGGTCCAGGGTGTTGATGAAATCCGCGGCGGACCGGCTTGCCGGCCAGTCGATGTCCAGGGCGGCTGCCGTGTGCCGCAGCCGTGCCACGTCCCTCGGGTCGGCGTCGGGCAGGGTGCGCAGCAGGCCGACGCCGGCATCGACCATCAGGCGGGCGGCGGCCATGCCGGTCAGCAGTGACATCTGCTCGTTCCAGTCCTCCACCGGCAGCCGGGCCCGGTAGGTCAGCGACCACTGGCCGTTTTCGACGCCGATCTCCTGTTCCGGCAGGCCCAGGCTGATGGCGCTGAGCCGGGCCTGCCGGCGCATGCGCCGTTCACCGACCTCGCGCACCAGCTTCCACATCGGATCCGCGCGTCCGGCGTCGATGTCGGCTTGCACGCCGTCGTAGTCGAGGCGGGCCCGGCTCTTTACCAGGGCCCGCTGTACTTCGGCCGCCGTGCTTTCGCCCTCGGCATCCACGTCGATGCACCACAGCAGGGCCGGTCGGACCTCGTCGGGCAGCAGCGAGGCGGCGCCTTCCGAGAGGCAGCGCGGATGCAGCGGAATGGTGCGGTCGGCACCGTACAGCGTCTCGCCGCGGCGGTGGGCCTCGAGGTCCACGGGGCTGCCGGGACGCACGAAGGCACCCACGTCGGCGATGGCGTAGTAAACCCGGTAGCCGTCCCCGCGGCGCTCGACGAACAGGGCCTGGTCCAGGTCCATGGCGCCGGGCGGGTCGATGGTCACGAAGGGGATGTCGGTACGGTCGCGCTTCGGCAGCCGGGGGTTGCGGGCGGCATCACGGGCGGCGGTCACGACCTCCTCGGGAAAGCCGTCGGGCAGTTCCAGCTCACGTCGTATGGCGGCAATGTCTTGCTCGAATTCCTGGTCGTGGGGCGGACGGATGTGCAGGCGGCGCGTGCAGGTCATCGCGAATGCTCCCGGTTCAGTTGTTGCCGAAAGGCTGGCCCGAGAACACCAGGGTTTCGTCATCCGCCGTGGTGAGGGTCAGTGTCGGCGGCGTGGCCGTATCGTCGATGCGGAAGCCGGCGGGCTTTTCGAGGCGCGAGCCGATGGCGCGGTCCAGGTTGCCCACGGCGGGGTCGGCGCAGGCCATCATGGTGCTGATCATCTGCTTCACCGCCAGCTTGCCGTCCTCGATGGTGACGTTGCCGTTGAGCACGTTGCATGCGTTCGACACATGCACGCGGCCGTTGCGGAAATCCAGCTGCAGCGGCTTGTCGCGGCGGGCAAAGAGTTCCTGGATGTACTGCCCGTCGGCATCGGTGGCGCGTTCCAGCTGCCACTGGTACTGGCCCAGGGCCGTCATGGCCTGGTCGGGCGACATGGTGTCGCCGGCGGGTGACGAGGCGCAACCCGATACGACCATGGCAAGGCTGGCGACAAGGAACAGGAACGGCTTCATGAAGTTCTCCGGCGATGGAATGGTAGATGTCGGGCGCGCACGGTAGCAGGTGCCTTCCGATTATTTCATGAACGCGCCGATCGTTCCGTGGCGGCGATGTGGCGTTATTCTGGAAAGGTTTCCCGTGTACGACCGGAGCCCGCCATGACCACGACCACCCCCGCCTATGCCGCCCGTGATGCCGCCAGCCCGCTGGCGCCGTTTTCCATCGAGCGCCGCACGCCCGGCGCGCATGACGTGCAGATCGACATCCGGTTTTGCGGCGTGTGCCATTCGGATATCCACCAGGTTCGTGACGAATGGGGCGGCGCGATCTTTCCCATGGTGCCCGGCCACGAGATCGTCGGGGAGGTGTCGGCAGTGGGCGGCGAAGTGTCGCGCTGGAAGGTGGGCGACCGTGTCGGCGTGGGCTGTTTCGTCGATTCGTGCCGTCACTGCGATGCCTGCCGGGATGGCGAGGAGCAGTTTTGTGACGAGGGCATGAGCGCCACCTACAACGGCTTCGAGCGCACCGGCGGTCACCTGGACCGCACCCGGCCGACCTACGGCGGCTACTCCACGCGCATCGTCGTCGATGAGCACTACGTGCTGCATATCCCCGACGGTATCGACCCGGCACGGGCGGCACCACTGCTTTGTGCCGGCATCACCACCTATTCGCCGCTGCGCCGTCTCGGTGTGGGCCCCGGCATGCGGGTGGCGGTGGTGGGGCTGGGCGGCCTGGGACACATGGGCGTGAAGATTGCCCATGCCATGGGCGCGCACGTCAGCGTGCTCAGCCATTCGCCGGGCAAGCGCGACGACGCGACGGCGCTCGGTGCCGACGACTTCATCTGCACGCGCGACGAGGACGTGTTCGGGCGGCATGCCCGCCGTTTCGACGTGATTCTCGACACGGTTTCCGCCGCCCACGACTACAACGCCTATCTCGGCCTGCTCAAGCGCGGCGGCAACATGGTGTTGGTCGGGCTGCCGGAGGCGGCCCCGCTGGGGGCGGGGGTGCTGATCCGGGGTCGCCGTTCGCTGTCGGGTTCCATGATCGGAGGTATCCGGGAAACCCAGGAAATGCTGGATTTTTGCGCCGAACACGGCATCGCCGCCGACATCGAGCTGATCCCCGTGCAGGACATCAATCGCGCCTACGAGCGGATGCTGGCCGGCGACGTGCATTACCGTTTCGTGATCGACACCGCCAGCCTGCGCGGGGCCTGACCCGGCCCGGGTTCTCCGTGGCCGGCTCAGGCCGGTGGCGCGGCATGTGCCAGCGGCCGGATGTCGACTCCGGCGGTCCGCAGGCCCTCGTGCAGGGAGCGTGCATACGCCGCGGCATCGGGGCGGTCGCCGTGCACGCATAGCGTATCGGCGCGTACCGCGATCATGGTGCCGTCGGTGTCGGCCACCGTGCCATGCGTGGCCAGCATCACGGCCTGTGCCACGGCCTCCTCGATCTTCCCGATCACGGCGTCCGGCGTGCCGCGGGGTCGCAGGTGACCGTCCGTGCCGTAGCGCCGGTCGGCAAAGGCCTCACGGGCCGTCGCCAGGCCCGCGGCTTCGGCGGCCCGGCACAGCCGGCCGCCGGCGAACCCGACCATGCGCAGCGAGGCATCCACGTCGCGCACCGCCCGGACCAGGGCCGTGGCCAGTGCTTCGTCCATCTCCGCCATGTGGTACAGCGCACCATGCGGCTTGACGTGCGCGGGCACGAGGCCGCCGCGGCGCGCCATGGCTTCCAGCGCGCCCAGTTGCACCACGCACATCGCGTACAGCTCATCCGGAGTGACCGCCATGATGCGCCGTCCGAAGCCGGCCAGGTCCGGCAGGCCGATATGTGCGCCCACGGCCACGCCGGCTTCCGCCGCGGCCTCGAGGGTGCGCTGCATGGTGCACGGATCACCGGCGTGGAAGCCGCAGGCGACATTGATCGACGATACCCAGGGCATCACCTCGACATCGGCGCCCATGCGCCACGCGCCGAAGGATTCACCCATGTCGCAATTGAGGTCGATGTGCGTCATGTCCGTTCCAGCCGTTTGCCGATGCGGGCGACCAGCGTTGCCAGTGCGGCCTCGTGCCGGGCCAGCCGCATGGCCGCCTCGCGTGCCCCGATCCATGCGAAGCGCAGCGTGTCGCCGGGGCGGCATTGGGCCAGGATCGGCAAGTCCACGGCGGCGACCTGGGCGATGCGCGGGTAGCCGCCGGTCACGGGGTGCTCAGGCCCCATGATGATGGGGCGCCCGTCGGGGGGCAATTGCACCACGCCGGGAACCAGGCCCTCGCTGACCAGTTCCAACGATCGCCGCAGATGCAGCACGGGGCCGTCCAGGCGCATGCCGACCCGGTTGCTGTCGTTGCCGGTGGTGAAGAGGGCCGACGTGAGCGCGTCGCGGGACGCCGCGTCGAGGGCATCGGCGTGACTGCCCTCGAGCAGGCGGATACGGCGCGGCGTAGCGGCATCGAACCAGGGCGAGGGGTCCAGCGACCATGCCGGGGAATCGTCGTGGTGGTACGGACAGGGGCGTCCCGTCGGCAGATTGTCGCCGGCCATCAGCGGGCGCGGCAGCGGGCCGAGTCCGGCGTTGACGTCCGTGGCGCGGCTACCACGCCATGGCGCGATGTCGATGCCGCCGGCCACGGCGAGGCAGGTGCGGCAGCCCTCCGCCATCGGCCCCGATACCAGGCGCTGGCCGGCAGCAACGGGCAGGGTCTGCCACATGGGTACGGGCCGCCCGTCGAGGGTGGCTTTCGGCAGCGGCGCGCCGGTCAGCGCCACCCGCGTGGCGTGATGAAATACCAGTGTCGGGCCGGTCAGGGTGGCTTCCAGCACGCAGGCAGCGGCGGCATTGCCGACCAGGGCATTGGCCAGTCGCATGGCGGGCAGGTCGGCCGCGCCGCCGCGGCCGATGCCGAGGTGGGCACTGCCGGCGCGGCCCGCGTCCTGCAAGGTGGTCAGGAGGCCGGGTTGCTCGACGCTCAGCATGACGCTTCCCGGGTGTCGTCAAGGCTGGCGACGGCATGCAGGCGAACCCGGTCGCCGGGTGCCAGCAGGCAGGGCCGTGCCTCGTCGGCGGCATCGAAGAGACGGGTCGCGGTGCGTCCGACCAGTTGCCAGCCGCCCGGCAGCTCGCGCGGGTAGATGCCGGTCTGGCTACCGCCGATGGCTACCGAACCCGCGGGGACCCGAGTGCGTGGCGTGGGACGCCGCGCGGTGGCGAGACGTGGATCCATGCCGACGAGGTAGGGAAAACCGGGGGCGAAGCCGATCATCGCCACGCGGTAGTCGGGCGCGGTGTGGCGCTCGACCAGCTCCCGCGTGGAAAGGCCGCGGGATGTCGCTACATGCACCAGATCCGCCCCGTCATAGCACACGGCGATGTCGTGGCATCGGCAGTCGTCAAGGCCGGCGTCGTCCGGCAGCGTGGCGGCGATGTCGCGTACGCGGGCCAGCCAGCGTTTGGCAGCGCCCGGTTCGACCAGGCCATGGCGCAGCAGCAGGCTGGCGTAGGCCGGCACGATATCCTCGGTGTCGGGGATGTCGGCCCGGCGCAAGGCCGCGGCCAGGGCATGCACACGCGCGTTCACGGCCGCGTCGATGCCGTGGCCGAGGGTCAGCAGGCAGGCGCGTTCACCCAGGGGTTCGAAGGCGACCCGCATGGCTCAGTTTCCGTTCGGATGCCGTCCGGCGGCATCCACCGCGCGCTTGACGGCGGCGACGAAGGCGCGCCGCGACGCCACTTCCTCCGCGTCGTAGGCATGCGGCCATGCCGCGGCCTGGGCGATCACCAGGCCGCGCGACGGGTCGATGTACAGCAACTGCCCGAAAATGCCCACGGCGGCGTAGCTGCCGTCGCTGTCGGTCCACCACAGGTAGCCGTAGCCGCGTTCGGGATCGTCCACGCTTTCCTGGCGCTGCATGGCACCCTGCATCCAGGCCCGGGCGATTACCGGCTTGCCGTGGATGCGGCCGCCCTCGAGCATGAACTGCCCCAGCCGCGCGTAGTCGGCCAGTGTGGCGGAAAGGCCGCTGCCGCCGGTATTGCTGCCGTCGCATTCGTCCTTCAGCCAATAGCCGTCGGCGGCCATGCCGTAGGGCTTCCAGAGGGTGTCCGACAGGTATGCGGCCAGCGAGCGGTGCGTGGCGCGCTGCACCAGGATGCCCAGCAGGTCGGTTTCGGCGGTGTTGTAGTTGAAATGCGTGCCGGCGGGCCAGGCGCGGGGCAGTTTGGCCAGGTAGGGCAGCACGTGCGGCTGACCGTCCACGCAGGCACCGCGGTACATCTGTGCCACGTCGGATGCGGGGTCGTCGTAATCCTCGTTCCAGCGCACGCCCGAGGTCATGGTCAGGAGCTGGCGCACGGTGACATCGGCGTAGGCCGTGCCCTCAAGCGATGGAATGTAGGTCGCCAGGGTGTCGCCCAGCGATGCCACGTAACCCTGCTCGAGGGCGATGCCCAGCAGCACCGACGTCACCGACTTGGCCACGGAAAACGAGGTCCAGCGCTTGCCGGGGCCGAAGTTGGGCGCGTATTCGCGCAGCCGGACCTTGCCGTCGACCAGCACCATGACGCCGGCCACGTGGTAGCGCTTCATGTAGGTGGCCAACGTGGTGCCGTCGCTCCAGGCCGGCTGCAGCGGCTCGCCGTCGGGCAGGGCGTGGACCGGGCCGCCACGGGCCACGCGGTCGGCCGGAAAAATCTCGTACAGGCGGGAAAAGTCCGCGTCGCGCCGCGCCTGTGACCAGAACAACACCCCCTCGCGTTGCGCGCCGGTACCTTCGTCGGGCACCGCGGCCAGGACGGGCAGGGTCGTGGCGGCAAGCAACAGGCCGCCCAGCAGGCACGACAGCCATCGGACATTTCGGGCAGGGAAGCGCATCGGACATCACCTCGGGTGGGGTCTCGATGATAACGGTCCGCCTGGCCCGGAGCATGCGGCGGCCTGCGCTATGCTGGCCGCCACGTCCATGAAGCCGGAGGCGGGAAGGGGATGAAGCGGAATCGCGGTTGGCGCTTGTGGCTGCCGGTGGTGATGCTGGCGTGTCTCGTCGGCTACCTGTACGTGCATCACCGACCCGCCACCTCGCCCGGCGTGGCCTCGGTGTCGTCGCCGGACGCGTCGCGGCACGGGAGCGGGCGTGGCTTGTCCCTGCCGGATTTCCTGCCCCCGGAGGCGCGCGGGGTGTTGGCACGCATCGCCCGTGGCGGTCCGTTCCCCCACCGCCAGGACGGCACGGTGTTCGGCAACCGCGAGCACCTGCTTCCGGCAAGACCGCGTGGCTATTATCGCGAGTACACGGTACCCACGCCGGGTGCGCGCACCCGCGGCGCGCGGCGCATCGTCACCGGTGGCGATCCGCCGCTGGAGTACTACTACACCGACGATCATTACCGCAGCTTTCGCCGCTTCACCCTCCATGATGAATGACTTCTTCGACAGCGACCCCGTGAAAGGCCATGTCCACGAGGTTTCCCTGGCCATGTTCCCGAGCCTGGAAGCGGCGGGCCGCGCCCGGGGGTGCCGCGTTTCGCGGATCGACCTGGCGACATGCCGCGGCAAGACCTGTCTGCTGGAGCAGGTGGCGGGCGCGCTGTCTTTTCCATCCTGGTTCGGGGGCAATTGGGACGCCCTGGCCGATTGCCTGCAGGACCTCGAATGGCTGCCGGCGACGGGAGGTTGGGTTCTTCTGGTCGGGCATGCCGGCGGCATGCGGTCCGCGGCGCCCCGCGATTTCGGCGTGTTCCTGGAGGTGCTGGAGGAGGCCGGCGGTTTCTGGAGCACGCGGGAGCGGACTTTCCGGGTATTCCTGGCCGTGGATTGATCCCGGCGCGGGCGGAAGTGCCGGTTCGGCGGGGAACTGCGTTATTCTCCCCGCATCCCAACGATGTCGCCGAGGAAACGCCCTCATGTGGTACGCCATCATGGCCACGGATGTGGCCGACTCACTGGAAAAGCGTCAGGCCGCGCGCCCGGCGCACCTGACGCGCCTGCAGAAATTGCATGCCGAGGGGCGCCTGATGCTGGCCGGGCCGTTTCCCGCCGTGGATGCGGAGGATCCGGGCCTGAAGGGTTTTTCCGGCAGCCTGATCATTGCCGCGTTCGACAGCCTCGAAGCGGCCCGCCAGTGGGCGGATGCCGATCCGTACCGCGATGCCGGCGTCTACGCGGAGGTGGATGTGCGGCCGTTCCGGCAGTCTTTGCCATGAGCGTGGCTTCTGTCGACCGGATACGCCGGCGCCTGCAGGACGCGCTGCACCCCGACATGCTGGAGGTGGTCGACGAGGGCCACCTGCACATCGGGCACGCGGGGGAGGGCAAGGGCCATTTTCGCGTGCGCATCCGCTGTGCCGCCTTTGCCGGCAAGACACCCATCCAGCGCCACCGCATGGTGTATGCCGCGCTTGGCGAGCTCATGGACGGAGGGCTGCATGCCCTGGCCATCGAGGCCGAAGCCTGATTCCATGATGTCGATTTGCATCAAATTCCGCGTGCAACACATTGAAAGAGAATGTGTATTTCTTTCCGTATTGCGCCGTAACTCCGCCCTTGGCACAGTGAAGATCCGCATGCCCGGGGCAGGGTGCACCGGGCGCTCCTCCATGGACACCACTCCGCCATGCGCCTGAGCACCATCAAACTGGCCGGGTTCAAATCGTTCGTCGATCCCACCACCCTGCATCTGCCGACCAACATGACCGGCGTGGTCGGCCCCAACGGCTGCGGCAAATCCAACATCATCGACGCCATCCGCTGGGTGATGGGCGAGAGCGCGGCCAGCCGCCTGCGCGGCGATTCGCTGACCGACGTGATCTTCTCCGGCTCCAGCGCGCGCAAGCCGGTCGGCCAGGCCATGGTCGAGCTGATCTTCGACAACGCCGACGGCACCGTGCAGGGCGAGTTCGCCAACTACTCGGAAATCTCCGTCAAGCGCGTGGTTTCGCGCGACGGCCAGTCGCAGTATTTCCTCAACGGCGCACGCTGCCGCCGCCGCGACATCACCGACCTGTTCCTGGGCACGGGTCTGGGGCCGCGCAGCTACTCGATCATCGAGCAGGGCATGATCAGCCAGATCATCGAGGCCAAGCCGGAGCAGCTGCGGCAGCACCTGGAGGAAGCGGCCGGCATCTCCAAATACAAGGAGCGGCGCAAGGAGACCGAGAGCCGCATCAAGTCCACGCGCGAAAATCTCGACCGCGTGCGCGACGTGCGCGACGAGGTCGACAAGCAGCTGGAGCACCTCAACCGCCAGGCCCGCGCCGCCGAGCGCTGGAAGGCGCTGAAGGAAGAGCAGAAGCACAAGGAGGCCGAACTGCGCGCGCTGGACTACCGCG
The DNA here is from genome assembly GCA_964570295.1 of uncultured Rhodanobacteraceae bacterium. Taxonomy (GTDB): domain Bacteria; phylum Pseudomonadota; class Gammaproteobacteria; order Xanthomonadales; family Rhodanobacteraceae; genus Oleiagrimonas. The sequence goes on along the minus strand of CAZMXV010000046.1, from coordinate 5,664 downwards.
ACATCCAGCGCCAGCGCGAGGGACATGGGGCCGGCCTTACCCAGGCCCAGATCCGCATGGAGAAGCTGACCGCCGAGCAGCGCCAGGCCGAAGCGCAACTGGAAGCCGCGCGCGAGCGGCACCAGGGCGCCAGCGAGCACCTCAACGAGGTGCAGGCCGAGGTCTACAAGGTGGGTGCCGAAATCGCCCGCGTCGAGCAACAGGTGCAGCACAACCGCGATCTCAAGGAGCGCCTGGAGCGTTCCCGCCAGGAGGCCGCCCGCGAGCACGAGGAACTGTCGGGTCATATCCGTGCCGACCGCGAGCAGGTCGAGTCGTTGCGCCTCGCGCTGGCCGAAAGCGAACCGCAGCGCGAAGCCATCGAGGAACTGAAGGAACGCACGGCGGAGGCGCTGGCCGGGGCCGAAAGCCGGCTGGCCGAGTGGCAGACCGGCTGGGACGCGCACACCCGCGACGCTGCCGAGATCGCGCGCGCCGCCGAGGTCGAGCGCACCCGCCTGGACTATCTCGACCGCCAGTCGGTGGACAACGCGCGCCGGCGCGAGGCCCTGGAAGGCGAACACAAGACCTTCGACGTGGACGCGCTGGACGAAGCCGCCATGCGCCTGTCCGGGGAACACGACCAGCGCCAGCAGCAGGTGGAAGCGCTGGGCGGGATGCTGGACGAACACAAGCTGCGTTTCGAGCGCCTGCAGGACGAGGAGCGCCAGGTGCAGGCGTCCCTCAATGATGCGCGCCAGCAGTTGCAGACCACGCGCGGCCGCCTGGCCTCGCTGGAAGCGTTGCAGAACGCGGCCCTGGGCCAGGACGACGACACCGCCGGGCCATGGCTGCAGGAACGCGGGCTGGGCCGGGCCGCCCGCCTCGGCGCTTCGCTGAAAGTGGATGCAGGTTGGGAAGCGGCCGTGGAAAACGTGCTGGCCGGCATGCTGGACGGCGTGCTGGTGGACGACGGCGCGGAAACCCTGGCCGCCGATCTGGCCGCGCTCCAGGACGCCGACATGGCCCTGCTGGACGCCACGCCAGGCGACCCCGGCGCGGCCGGCACGCTGGCCGCGCACGTGCGCGGACCGGCCGCGGCCATGCGCCTGCTGGGCCACGTGCTGGCCGTCGACGACGTGCGGGAAGCCGCCGCCCGGATCGCGTCCTTGGCGCCGCACCAGTCGGTCGTCACGCGGGCCGGCGAATGGCTGGGCCGGGGCTGGGCGCGAGTGCGCCGTTCCGGCGACAGCCAGGCCGGCGTACTGGCGCGCGAGCGCGAGATCCAGCAGCTCGCCGGCCGGGCCGAAACCCTGGAGGCCACCCTCGAGGAACTGGGCGAACGCCTGGAGACCCTGCGTGCCGGAAAGATCGAGGCCGAGCGCGCGCGCGACGACGCCCAGCGCGAGCTGTACCAGGCGCACCGGCGCCTGTCCGAACTGGCCGGCCAATTGCAGAGCCACCGTGGCAAGGTGGAAACCGCCCGCGCACGCAACGAGAAGGTGCGTGGCGAACTGCAGGAACTGGCCACGGCACGGGAGACCCTGGAAACGCAGACCCGCGAGGCGCGGGCGCGCCTGGACGAGGCCGTCGAGCGGATGGGCGACTTCGAGGACCGCCGCCGCGAGCTGGAAAACACGCGGCGCGAACTGCTGGAAACCCGCGAAGAGGCGCGCATGAACGCCCGCGAGGCCGCCGAACAGGCGCACACGTTGGCCCTGGGCATGGAGTCCAGGCGCACCGCGTTGAGCTCGCTGGAACAGGCCTTGGCGCGCATGGACAACCAGCTGAACCAGCTGCAGGCGCGCCGCGACGAGATCGAGCGGCAACTGGAAGAGGGCGCCACCCCGGTGGCCGAACTGGAAGCCGAACGCCAGACCTATCTCGACCAGCGTCTGCTGGTGGACAAGCAACTGGTCGAGGCGCGCCGTGCGCTGGATGACTGCGACGGCGAATACCGCCGCCTGGAGCAGGTGCGCCAGAAGGTCGAGCAGGAGCTTGCCGAATTGCGCGAGCAGCACTCCGAAAAGCGCCTGGCCGCCCAGGCCCTGGACATGCGCGCCCAGCAACTGGCCGAGGCCATCGCCGAATCCGGCCTGGCGCTGGAGGAGTTATTGGAGGCGCTGCCGGAGGATGCCGATGCGGTCGAACGCAAGCGTGAACTGGAATCCATCGCCGCGCGCATCGCCCGTCTGGAGCCGGTCAATCTGGCCGCCATCCAGGAATACGAGGAGCAGTCCGAACGCAAGAAATACCTCGATTCGCAACTGGAAGACCTGGCCAGCGCCCTGGAAACGCTCGAGAACGCGATCCGCAAGATCGATCGCGAGACCCGGCAGCTGTTCAAGGAAACCTTCGACAAGGTCAATACCGGCATCCAGGAATTGTTTCCGCGCCTGTTCGGCGGCGGCCACGCCTACCTGGAGCTGACCGGCGAGGACCTGCTGGATACCGGCGTGGCGATCATGGCGCGCCCCCCCGGCAAGCGCGTCAGCAACATCACGCTGCTGTCCGGTGGCGAGAAGGCGATGACCGCCGTGGCCCTGGTGTTTTCCATCTTCCGGCTCAACCCGGCGCCGTTCTGTCTGCTCGACGAGGTGGACGCGCCGCTGGACGAGGCCAACGTGGGCCGCTTCTCCGGCATGGTCGACGAGATGAGCGAACACGTGCAGTTCATCTTCATCAGCCACAACAAGGCCACCATGGAGGCGGCCCGCCAGCTGTGCGGCGTGACCATGCGCGAGCCGGGCGTGTCGCGCCTGGTGCAGGTGGACCTGGCCGAGGCGTCGGAACTGGCCGGCGCCGCCTGAGAGGAGCCGGAAAACTGCACATCGGCTGACCATCCCGTGGGCCGATGATGGATACTGTGCACGCGATTACCTAGGATACGGCCATGCACTGGAACCCCGCCGTCGGCATTCCCCTCCTCATCATCGGCCTGATCGTGCTGGCTCTGGTCTGGCTGTTCGGGCAACCGCGCAAGCCGGGGCAGGGCAAGCGCGTGGACTCGTCGCGCAAGGGCAAGGCGTCCCGCCGGGAGCCGGTGCTCGACGCCGACGGCGAGGTGAGCGGGGAAGATGCCTTCCGGCTTTCCTCCGCGGACCCCGATGACGCCGGTGTCGAGCCGCATCAGGGCGAACTGGACGTGGGCATGCGCGAGGAACTGGAGCGCCTGGGCGCGACGCTGGCCGGCGAACGCGCGGGTGGGGACGCCGTGCCGGAGCATGCCACCGTGCCGCGTGCCGAAGCGGCACCGCGGCCCGCGCCGTCGCCGGCCGCACCGGCACGAACCATGCCGAAGCGCTCCTCGGTCGGCAAGCGTCCCGCCGACCGTCCCGTGGAGCGCATCGTCAGCCTGTTCGTGACCGCGCGCGAGGGGCAGTGTTTCCAGGGACCGGATCTGGTGGTGGCGATGGAAAAGGCCGGGCTGGAATACGGCGACATGGCCATCTTTCATCGTCTTCTCGACGGCAAGCCCGAGCAGGGCGCGGTGTTCAGCGTCGCCAACATGGTCAAGCCGGGCAGCTTCGACATGGCGACCATGACCGAGCTGGAAACGCCGGGTCTGAGCTTTTTCATGACTCTGCCGGGGCCGTTGCCGGCCCTGGATGCCTGGGACACCATGCTGCCCACGGCGCAACGCCTGGCCAAGCTGCTCGACGGCCTGGTTCTGGACGAGGAGCGCAACGCGCTGGGCCGTCAGCGCATCGCCCATATCCGCGACGAACTGCGCGGCTGGGATCGCGGCCATCAGGGTCGGGACGCGGGTTTCGACCGGTAAGCCGCTTTTTCGGAGCCGCGCGGTCCATGGCCGCGATTCCTCCCCGCACCCTGATGCCCGTCCCCCGCACTTGACCCGCGCGGTATCATGGCGCCCGCCATTCATCGAGCCCTGCCCATGCCCGACACGAACACCGCCCCGGTACTCACCATCGACGGCCCGTCGGGAGCCGGCAAAGGCACGGTCAGCGCGCGCGTGGCGTCCCGGCTCGGCTGGCACCTCCTTGATTCGGGCGCGCTGTACCGGGCCGTGGGCTACGCGGCCGGCGTGGCCAGGCACGATGTTGACGACGAGCAGGCCATCGTGGCCTGCGCGCGTACGGTGCGCATCGAATTCCGCCCCGGAGCAAACGGCGGGCCCACCCGGGTATTCGTCAACGGGCGGGATGCGGGGGACGCGCTGCGCACCGAAACCTGCGGCGCGGCCGCCTCCGCGGTGGCCGCTTATCCGGGCGTGCGCCAGGCGCTGCTGGACAAGCAGCGGGAGCTGCGCATGGCGCCGGGGCTGGTGGCGGACGGGCGCGACATGGGCACGGTGATCTTCCCCGACGCCCCGTTCAAGGTGTTTTTGACCGCCAGCGCCGAAGAGCGGGCGCAGAGGCGTTATAAACAGTTGAAAGCAAAGGGGCTCGACGTTACACTTGCCCACCTCCTGGATGAAATTCAGGCCCGCGATGCCCGTGACGCATCACGGGCCGTCGCTCCGCTGAAACCCGCCGAGGACGCCATGCTGGTCGATACCACGCACATGTCCATCGACGAGGCGGTGGAGAAAGTACTGGGTCTGGTGCCGCCGGAACTTTCCGGCGCCCGGGCCTGATTGGGCCTCGCGGCACGGCGCGGGGATAGGTCAACGGTGTGGATTCACACCCTCAACCGGTGGGCCGCCAGTCCGGCGCACGGCAACGGTAGTCGCGGTTGCCTGCGTGAACGGATGCCGGCCTTTCTTTTTTCCTGGAATCAACATGACTGAAAGTTTCGCCGAACTGTTCGAACAGAGCCAGCAGGCGCTGGCCAAACTCAAGCCGGGCGCCATCGTCTCCGGCATCGTGGTGGAGGTCCGTCCCGATGTGGTCGTGGTCAACGCCGGCCTGAAGAGCGAAGGCATCGTCCCGATCGAGCAGTTCAAGGACGAGAACGGCCATCTCGAAATCGAGGTGGGTGACGAAGTGAAGCTGGCCCTGGAGGCCCTGGAAGACGGCTTCGGCGAGACCAAGCTCTCGCGCGAAAAGGCCAAGCGTTCCATGGTCTGGGACGGCCTGGAGGAAGCCTTCGACGACGAACAGATCGTCACCGGCAAGATCTCCGGCAAGGTCAAGGGCGGCTTCACCGTCGACATCAACAACGTGCGCGCGTTCCTGCCGGGTTCCCTGGTCGACGTGCGCCCGGTGCGCGATCCGGCCTACCTGGAAGGCAAGGATCTGGAATTCAAGATCATCAAGCTGGACCGCCGCCGCAACAACGTGGTGGTGAGCCGCCGCGCCGTGGTCGAGGTCGAGTTCTCCGAGGAGCGCGAGAAGCTGCTGGAGCGTCTGGTCGAGGGTGCGATCCTGCCGGGCGTGGTCAAGAACCTCACCGACTACGGTGCGTTCGTGGACCTGGGCGGCATCGACGGTCTGCTGCACATCACCGACATGGCCTGGAAGCGCGTGCGCCATCCGTCCGAGGTGGTCAACGTCGGCGACGAGCTGGAAGTGCGCGTGCTGAAGTTCGACCGCGAGCGCATGCGCGTTTCGCTGGGCCTGAAGCAGCTGGGCGAGGATCCGTGGGTCAACATCTCGCGTCGTTACCCGGTCGGTTCGCGCATCTTCGGCAAGGTCTCCAACGTCACCGATTACGGTTGCTTCGTCGAGATCGAGCCGGGCGTGGAAGGTCTGGTGCACGTGTCCGAGATGGACTGGACCA
>CAZMXV010000045.1:0-16366 GCA_964570295.1 uncultured Rhodanobacteraceae bacterium | reverse complement strand
GGTGCGCTTGTTGCCGTCCACGAAGGGATGATTGCGTGCCAGGCCGAAAGCCAGGCTGGCAGCCAGGTCGACCAGATCCGGCGGCGGGTCACCGTAGGCGTGGCGCTGCCGTGGGCGGGCCAGTGCGGATTCGAGCAGGTCGTCATCCCGTATACCGCTGCCGCCGCCATGTTCGGCAAGCTGCCGCTCGTGAATGGCCATGGCCAGTGCTGTGGATATCCAGATGATCATGGTGGTGACTCACTGGGCCAGCTTGTGCAGCAGGGTGCGCCGCTTGCGCATGACTTCCTCGGCCACCTCCATCTGCGCGGCCAGCTCGGGATCGAACGCGGTCAGGCGGATGCCGTCCGGGGTTTCCAGCGCGTACAGCTCGTCGCCTTTTTCCAGGCGCAGGCGGGCCAGCAGTTCCTTGGGCAGGATGACGCCGGCGGAATTGCCGATGCCGGTAATCTTGAGTTTCATGGAATCCTCGGCCGGTTGTTTGTTATAACGTTTGTTATACATCGTGACGAGGCGGATTGTCTACAGGTATCCGCCGCTGCCGTCTCGGCATCCGAGACCGGGCGCGGTTAAGCTTGGCGTGATCTTTCAAGGGAACGTTCATGGCCAAGGCAAAAACCGCCTACGTGTGCACCGATTGCGGCGCCGAATACTCCAAATGGCAGGGCTCGTGCACGGCGTGCGGGGCATGGAACACGCTCAGCGAATTCGTGGTGCAGCCGGCGGCCAAGGGCACCGGGCCGGCGCCGGGCGGCGCGCGCAATGCGGGTTATGCCGGGCGCTCCAACACGGCGCCGACGGTGACGGCGCTGGCCGGCGTGGCGGCGGAAACCGAGACGCGCACGCTGACCGGCATCGGCGAGTTCGACCGCGTGCTCGGCGGCGGCCTGGTGGACGGTTCGGTGGTGCTGATCGGTGGCGACCCGGGCATCGGCAAATCCACCTTGCTGTTGCAGATGCTGGGCCACATCGGCGCGCGCCTGCCGGGCGTGTACGTCACCGGCGAGGAATCGCTGGCGCAGGTGGCCTCGCGCGGACAGCGCCTGGACCTGGATCTGGCGCCGCTGAAGGCGCTGGCCGAAACCTGCATCGAGCGCATCCTGGAACAGGCGCAGGCGGAAAAGCCGCGCGTGCTGATCATCGACTCCATCCAGACCATCTGGACCGAGCTGCTGACCTCGGCGCCGGGCTCGGTGTCGCAGGTGCGCGAATCGGCCGCCCGGTTGACGCGCTTCGCCAAGGAAACGGGAACCTCGGTGCTGCTGGTCGGCCATGTCACCAAGGAAGGCGGCATCGCCGGTCCGCGCGTGCTCGAGCACATGGTCGACGCGGTGCTGTATTTCGAGGGCGAATCGGGCAGCCGTTTCCGCATTCTGCGCGCCATCAAGAATCGTTTCGGCGCCATCAACGAGCTGGGCGTGTTCGCCATGGGCGACAAGGGGCTGAAGGAAGTGCCCAATCCGTCGGCGATCTTTCTTTCCGGCCATGCCGAGCCCACGCCGGGCAGCGCCATCATGGTCACGCGCGAGGGCACGCGCCCGTTGATGGTGGAGGTGCAGGCGCTGGTCGACCAGTCCAGCCTGGGCAACCCGCGCCGCGTGGCCCTGGGCCTGGAGCAGAACCGCCTGGCCATGCTGCTGGCGGTGCTGCACCGCCACGGCGGCGTCGCGGCCTATGACCAGGACGTGTTCGTGAACGTGGTCGGCGGCATCCGCGTGCACGAGACCGCCGCCGATTTGCCGGTGCTGCTGGCGGTGCGTTCGTCGCTGCGCGACCGGCCTCTGCCCGACAAGACCATCGCCTTCGGCGAGGTCGGACTGTCCGGCGAGATCCGCCCGGTGCCCAACGGCGAGGAGCGGCTCAAGGAAGCGGCCCAGCATGGCTTCCGGCATGCCATCGTGCCCAGGGCCAACGCGCCGAAGAAAAAGCGCATCGGCGAGCTGGAAATCATCGGCGTGGAGCGTCTGGTCGAGGCACTGGACGCCTGCGGTTGAGGAGGCCGGGGGCCGTGTAAGAAGGACGACGATCTGGTGGAGCGGGCCATCGCGGCCATGGCACGGGCCGCTCTCCTGTTGCTTATCCGTTTCCCCGAGACACGGCTTCCCATTCCCGCCCTCAATAAACGCCTTGTTCCAGCATCGCGTCGGCCACCTTGCGGAATCCGGCGATGTTGGCGCCCATCACCAGGTTGCCGGGCTGGCCGAATTCCTCGGCGGTGGCGGAGCACTGCCGGTGGATGCCCTCCATGATGTCGTGCAGGCGCGCATCGACGTCCTCGAACGACCAGGATGCCATGGCGCTGTTTTGTGCCATCTCCAGCTGGCTGACAGCCACGCCGCCGGCGTTGGCGGCCTTGCCGGGCCCGTAGCAGATGCCGGATGCCAGCATCACGTCGATCGCGGCACTGGTCGAGCCCATGTTGGCGCCTTCGGCGACACAGGTGACACCATGGGCGATCAGGGCACGGGCGTCAGCCTCGGTGAGTTCGTTCTGGGTGGCGGAAGGGAAGGCCGCGTCGGCGTCGAAGCGCCATACCGCGTGGCCGTCGAGCGGGTAGTCGCCGCGTGGAATCCAGGTGGCGCCCGGCATGCGCGCGGCATAATCGCGCAGGGTGCCGCGTTCCACTTCCTTGATCTGCTTGAGCAGTTCCAGGTGGATGCCGTCCGGCTGGTGGATGGTGCCGCCGGAATCCGAGCAGGTGACGGGAAGGGCGCCCAGCTGGTAGAGCTTTTCGATGGTGTAGATGGCCACATTGCCCGCCCCCGAAACCAGGCAGGTCTTGCCCTCGATGTCCTCGCCCCGCTGGCGCAGCATGTGGCGGGCAAAATACACGGTGCCGTAGCCGGTGGCTTCCTTGCGCACCCGCGAGCCGCCCCAGGCCAGACCCTTGCCGGTGAGGGCGCCTTCGTAGCGTCGGGTCAGCCGCTTGTATTGGCCGTAAAGGTAGCCGATTTCCCGTGCACCCACGCCGATGTCGCCGGCCGGCACGTCGATGGTGGGGCCGATGTGGCGGTGCAGCTCGGTCATGAAGGCCTGGCAGAAGCGCATCACCTCGGCGTCGGACTTGCCCTTGGGGTCGAAATCCGAGCCGCCCTTGGCGCCGCCGATGGGAAGACCGGTGAGCGCGTTCTTGAAGATCTGTTCGAAGCCCAGGAACTTGATGATGCCGGCATTCACCGACGGGTGGAAACGCAGGCCGCCCTTGTAGGGCCCGAGCGCGGAGTTGAACTGGATGCGGTAGCCCTTGTTGACACGGGTGCGACCGGCATCATCGGTCCAGCACACGCGGAACATGATCTGGCGCTCGGGTTCGACCAGGCGTTCGATGACGGCGTGATCCAGGTAGTGCGGCTCATGCGCGAGCAGGGGCTGCAGGCTGCGCAGGATTTCGTCCGTGGCCTGGTAGAAGTCGGGCTGGGCGGGGCTGCTTCGATGCAGGCCGTCGAGAGTCTGGTGCAGGTAGGTCATGGGAGGGCTCCGGGAAGCGGCGCAGGGTCATGACATTGTCATAACGTGTTACTACGTTAAAGGAGTCCTCAATATAGGGTCACGCCGTTTTCGCGCACAAGAACGCATGCCATAAAATCATGACGGCGAGGTGTCCGGTCGACGGGAATGCATGCCCCGGATGCGATGCGATGGAAGCGGCGGGGCCGGCATCGTTGCCGGCCCCGGGGCGCGCTAGGCGAAGTGCTGCTGGCCGATGTCGGGGCCGTCGTCCGGCTGCATGGGCTGCATGAAGTAGTCGTGCAGGTATTTCTCGCCCTCGTCGCAGAAGGCGGTGATCACGGTACGCAGTTCGGGAAACCGTTCGCGTACCCGCTTGGCCGCCAGCAGGTGCGCGCCGGAGCTGGGGCCGCACAGCAGGCCGTGCTCACGGGCCAGCCGGCGCATGGCCGCCACGGCCTCTTCGCTGGAGACGCTGAGGTAGTCGTCCACCTCGGCGGCGTTGCGCTGGAAGATGCCGGGCACGAAGCCGTCGGAAATGCCCTCGATGTCGTGCATGGCGATCTCGCCGCACAGCAGCGTGCACGACTCGGACGGCTCCATGGCGAACAGGCGCACGTCCGGGTTGACCTTGCGGAAGGCCTGGCCGACCCCGATCAGGGTGCCGCCGGTGCCCACGCCCAGCACCAGCGCGTCGGGCACGCGCCCGTGCGGCAGCTGGGAAAGGATTTCCGGCCCCAGCACGTCGCGGTTCTCCTCGATGTTCCATTCCGACTCGAACTGGCCGGGGTTGAACCAGCCCGGCTGGCGACCCAGCTCGCGCGCGCGTTCCAGCGCCTGGTCGACGTGGAAGTTGCCGCAGAACATCATCTCGGCGCCGAAGGCGCGCGAGATCGCGACCCGCTCGCTGGACAGCCCTTCGGGCATCACCACCACCATGCGGTAACCTTTCACGGCGGCCACCATCGACAGCGCGTTGCCGGTATTGCCGCTGGTCGCTTCGACGATGGTGTCGCCGGGTTTCAGCAACCCCTCGGCCTCGGCCTTCTCGATCATGTACCGGGCGATGCGCGCCTTGATCGAGCCCGACGGGTTGAGGAACTCGGCCTTGGCGTAGATACCCTCGATCTCCAGCAGCGGCGTGTCGTGGATGGCGTCGAGGATGTTGGCGGACGGGGCGGTATAGCGAACGGGCATGGCGGGGCTCTCAGGAGGCGTCGTGGTCGTGGTGGTGCTGCATGGTGTCCAGGGCCAGTGCCGCATGCGCATAGGCGCCGCCGGCGCGCATTTCCGCGGCGACCCAGATCGCTTCCATGATCTGTTCCTCGCTGGCGCCCTGCTTGAGGGCTTCGGCGGTATGTCCCTTGATGCAGTACGGACACTGGGTGACGTGGGCCACGGCCACGGCGATCAGCTGCTTGGTGACGTTGGGCAGGGCGCCATCGGCGAACACCGCGGCACTGAAAGCCTTGAACGCCTTCAGCGGCTCCGGTGCGAGATCGCGCCGCTTGCGGGCCAGGGCGGGAGTGGATGGCGGATACATGGATGAATCCATGGCGGAACCTCCTTGGGCGATGCCGGTACGGGAGATACCCGGTGCCGGAAGGGTGGAAGCCCAGCTTGCGCCTGCGGCCGCGCCGCTTCAATGATGCAGGTCAGTATGGCGACGGGAACATGAACGGGCCGCGGCCCGAAAAAAACGGGGCGGCAGGTGCCGCCCCGGAGTGGGGGGGGGGGACGGATGCATCCCGGCTTCCGTCAGTGGCCCGATGCCGGATCGGGCTTCTCGGTGGAGTGGAAGATGTGTGGCGCGTCCTTGCCCTCCACTTCCAGATAGCCGGCCAGACCCTTCTCCATGCGCGACAGCGAGTGGTCGACTAGGATGTAGCGCCCCGGCACGTCGGTGGTGAACTCGGTCATCACGCTGCCGGCGGCGGGCACCAGGGTGGTCTGCAGGCCACGGGCCGGCGGGGAGACGAGGTCGCCTTCGCGGTACACGCGGTCGAAGATCTCGCCGATCATGTGCAGGCTGGAGGTGAGGTTGGGGCCGCCGTTGCCGAAGAAAATGCGTACCTTGTCGCCAACCTGCGCGTGCAGCGGGTGCTGCTTTGTCAGCGCGTCCATGCTGCCGTTGAAGGCCAGGTGGGTGGGGGCCTCTTCCAGCAGCTTGTCCAGCGAGAACTCGTGCTCGCCGCTGGTGCCGTGTGTCTGCGCGGTGTACAGCTCGCCCTGCATCACGTAGTACTCGCGGTCGACCGGTGACAGGCCGCCTTCGGGCTCGACCAGGATCATGCCGTACATGCCGTTGGAAATGTGCTGGGCGACCATCGGCGTGGCGCAGTGGTACACGTACAGGCCCGGGCTGAGCGCCTTGAAGGTGAAGCTTTTCTTCTGCCCCGGCGACACCTGGGTCACGGCCGCACCACCGCCGGGCCCGGTCACGGCATGCAGGTCGATGGAGTGGATGTGCTTGCTGTCAGGGGCGTTGGCCAGGTTGATGGTGATGGTGTCGTCGACGCGGGCGCGGATGAACGGGCCGGGCACGGTGCGATTGAAGGTCCAGAAGCGGTAGGTGCTGCCGTCGTCCAGGCGGCCGGTCACCTCCACCGTCTCCAGGTCCACCGTGAGGTGGCGCGGCCCGCGCTTGCCCACCGGCTCACCGACATCGGCCGGATCGCGCGCGATGGCCAGCCCCTTGACGGCAACCTCTTGCGTCGGCTCGCCCACGACCAGTTGGCCGACCATGCCGGCGGCCTTGTGGCCGGGCAGCGTGCAGAAGTACTCGAAGCGACCATCCTTGCCGGCCCGGAACACGATGGTGGTGGCGGCGTTCTTGCCGACCACCTGCTCGGAGTGGGCCGCGAACTCGGGCACCGCGATGTCGTGGATGGCGCCGTCGCCGTTGACCAGGCTGATCTGGACCACGGCATTGGAAGGCACCTTGAGCTCGGGGTTGATCTGGCCCTTGATGCCCTTGGACTCGCCCACGAACACCAGCTTGCCGTCGGCGATGGCGGTGTGCAGGGTGTAGCTCACGTCGGGACGGTAGCTGGCCGGCGCGTCGGGCGGGGCCTGGTGCGCAACCGGTGCATCGGCTGCCAGGGAGGGGCCCGGCATGGCCAGCGACAGGCCGGCGCAGATGGCGATCGCGCCGACGAGGGCATGCAGGAAACGGGGTGTCATGGCGTAGGCTCCTGTGCAACGCATGGTGTTGTGGCATCGGTAGGACCCGATGGCCGGAGCGGTCTTGTCGCCGCCCGGCACTGTCCACACTACCCACGGGGGAGCCGGGAAATTTGACCCACGTCAAAACCGTACTGTGGCGTATGGTCACAGCGGAAGAGATCGGGGAAACGGATCTTCAAGCCGTCCGCGCGGCGTCTCGAGGCTCGGCGCCGGGCTCCTCTCCCGCCCGGGGAATGCCGGGTGCCCCCGGCAAGGAAATCACGGCTTTCAAGGCGCCGGCGGGAGCGATTCGTGGTTGCTGGCTGCCGACGCGTCGGCCAGCCCGGGCGGGATGACGGGGGTCAGGCCGGCATGCCGATGCGACGCACGCGGATCACGGAGGGGTCGTCGGCATGGTCGAGGAGAATGCGTCGTACGCGGTCCTGCCACAGGGCGCCGAAGCGGCGTGCCTGTTCGGCGTCGGCGGTGCCGTGCAGGACGCCACCCATCAGCGTCATCTGCTCGGGATCGCCCGGTACCACGCGCGGGTTGTACTGCACTTCCACGGTATCGCCGGTATCGTCGCGACGCAGGCGCACGCCGACGACGCCGGCTGCGTTGTAGTGCAGCAGGCCACAGCGGCGATGGTCGCCGCCCAGGCCGTGGAAGCCGTTGGCGGCCGCCGCTCCCGTGACCAGCGTGAGCACCTGGCCGATGACGCCGGTGACGCCTTCGTCCTCGGCATCGGGCAGGAACACGCTGATGCCGCCGCGCTCGGGCACCTCGTCCGGGTACAGCGCGGCCAGACCGGCCCGTGCGGTCAGCCAGGCACCGGCCACGGTGGGGCAGGAGTGGCCGGCCAGGCGCACCGCATCGGTGTAGCGGTAGTCGATGATGCCGTCGTCGCTGGCTCCCAGCACCTGGGCCAGGCGGTCGCGCAGGCGCAGCGGCGGCACCTGGTCGAAGAAACCTGCCAGGGCCATGTCAGGACACGATCACGAAATCAATGACGATGGCGCCGGGTTCGCGCTGGCGGTAGATCGCGTCCACGCCGTCGCCGTAACGCTGGCGGATCTGCTGCAGCAGCGGCAGTGGATCGTGGTCGTTGACGAAGCGCATCGCTTCGCCTTCCTGCAATGCGTCCAGGGCGCCGAAGATGGCCGAGTGGCGGAAACGGTGTGCGATGGCGCGGGCATCGAAGGGGTAGGCCTTGTAGTTCTCGCTGGCCTGGTCGGCGGGAGCATTCATGATGGATACCTTGGAGGATGGAACCGCCGTCAGCATGCGCTCCGCACGGGTGCCTGACCTTGATCTGCATCAGTCGATGCGGACCACGGGCCATGGACGGGGGCACGTACGGCGCGTTGGCTCGGCGCCGGGAGGGCATTCAGCCGGAGTGGTCTCCGCGATGCAGGAAGCGCGTGCGCGAAGCGGCATCGCCGTCACCGATGGCGCGGGCACGCCGGTAGAAGGCAGTCCAGTCGCCGCCGCATTGCCGGAACAAGTGCGCGAACGCGTCCACGTGCTGGTCGTAGAGGCCGAATGGCAACAGCTTGGCGTTGTTGAGCGGGGTCGAAATCCAGCGCTCGTAGTCGCCGTGGCCGTGCCACCGGGTGTCGCGCAGATGGCGGTACTGCCGGCGCAGTTCCTCAAAGGCGGCATGCTTGCGTGCGCGCTTTTCCGCATCGGAAAGGGAACTGCCGTAGACCGCTTCGAGCTGCCGGCGCGTGGCCAGCACCAGCTGCGTGAAGGCGTGCCGGCGGCGCGCGCGCGAGGGGTCGGGAGGCGGCAGGTTGTTGGCCGCGTGCCACTGGCGCAGTCCTTCGCGCTGAACGAAGGTGGCGAAGGATTCATTGAAGGCGGTGTCGCCCTTCACGTAGAGCTCCTGGTGCGCCAGTTCGTGGAAGATGGTGCCGACCAGTTCGTCGTCGCTCCAGCGGTTCATGCTGCTCAGCACCGGGTCGGCAAAATGCCCCAGGGTGGAATAGGCCGGCACGCCGCCGATGTAGACGTCATCCCCGGCACGGCGCAGCCGGTCGGCGGCGGCCTCGGCCCGCGCCAACTTGTAGAAGCCCTGGTAGGCCACGCAGCCGGCGAAGGGAAAGCAGTGCTCGACCGGTTTCAGCGACAGCGGCGGCGTGGCGAACACGTTGTACATCACGAACGGCCGGCCGATGTCGGCATATTGCGTATAGCTGCGGTTGCGCGGCAGTCGCAGCGTGTCGGACGCGAACGCGCGCGCCTTCAGAGCCAGCCGCAGGCGTTCGCGCAATGCCGGACGGGTCGCCGGATCATCGATGACCTTGTCGATCGGCTCGCGGCTCAGCAGGACCCTTGCCTCGCCGGCAGCCAGATGCGAGTAGTAGCGCAACGTGGAACACCCGCCGAGAAGAACGGCCAGCACGAGGACGGCCAACGCGCGGGGCGGTCGCGCGTGGCGCCGGATCGTGGGCCGGGCGCGCGGCACGTGTCGTTTTGGCGTCACACCTGCCATTCGAAGTTCAACCAATCGGTGTTCTGGCTGGCACCAAGTTTTTCGTAGAACCGGATGCCCGGTTCGTTCCAGGGCGCGACGGTCCATTTCACGCTGGTGCAGCGGTTTTCGCGGGCCGTTTGCTTCAGTGCCTGCATCAGTGCGCTGCCCACGCCGCGTCCCCGCGCCGGCTCGCTCACATACAGTTCCTTGATGTACACCGCGGGCCGGTTTTGGGCCGTGTAGGGAAGGAAGTAATACACCAACATGCCGACGAGATGCCCGTCGGCCTCGGCGACCAGTGCATGGAAGTCGGGCGGCGACTTCTCGAAACCGCTCGCGCGGACGATATCCGGCGTGATGGCAAATGAATCGATGTACTTTTCGAACACGGCCAGGTTTCTCATCAAGACCCAGAGTTCGTCGACGTCGGTTTTGGTGGCGCGCCTGATTTTCATGATGTCGTGTTTTGCCTGCGCATGGGGAGTGGACTTCGTGGACGCGTCGCGCGGCCGCTACCGGTACAGCGATTCGCGCAAATCAATATCGCGTACCAGCCTGCGGGAGGTTTCGTCGGAAATACCGCGGCGACGCGCCATGTTCAATATTTCCTCACGTTCGGCCTGCAGGCCGGTCAGGCGGAACTTGCGCTCCACGGTATCGGCCTGGCGCAACTGCTCGGCGGCGGGGTCGTCGGGGGCGTCACGCTGGATCCGTTTCTGATAGGCGTCGATGACGCGGTTGGCCGCGTCGGCATAGATGTCGTTTTCCGGGTTTTTGTCCAGCTTCTCGATGGCCTGGTGGGCCTGGCGAATGGACTCGATGGCCGCCTTGGCCGCCATGGCGCGGGCCCGGTCCTGCTCGCGCTGCTCCACCGGCTCGCGCGGCAGTTCCAGGCCTTTCAGCAGGGGCGGCAGGCCGATACTGGCGCCGACCAGCGAAAGCACGATCACGGCGGCGGCCAGAAACACCGCCAGGCCGCGCATCGGAAACGGCGTGCCGTCGGCCATCAAAAGCGGCAGCGTCAGAATGCCGGCCAGGGTGATCGCGCCGCGTACGCCGGCCAGCGATGTGGCCAGAATCAGGCGCCAGCCGATCCGGGTAGTGCGCTCGGTGGCACGGTGTCGGCGCAGCAGGTTCAGGCGCAACGATACCCACACCCACGTGAAGCGAAGCGCCGCCAGCCCGGCGGTAATCGCCACCGCGTAGAGCAGCAGCCACCATGCGCTGCGATGGCCGGTCTGTTGCACCGTGGCCACGGCTTCCTTGACGATGCCCGGGAGCTGCTCGCCGAGCAGCACGAACATGATGCCGTTCAAGGTGAACTGGATGGTATTCCAGACCGCGGTACGTTCCAGCCGCGTGCGGGCCATGCTGCGGCCGCTCAACTCGACATAGCTCATGGCGATGCCGGCGGCGACTGCCGCGAGAATACCCGAGGCGTGAATCTTTTCAGCCAGCAGGTAGGCGCCAAAAGGCATCAGCAGGTTGACCAGGATGGGTGAACCGGCGGCTTCGCCAAAGCGGCGTGTCACCCATTGCTGCACAAAGGCCACCGCCGCCGTGAACACCACGCCGCTGGCCAGCCCGGCCAGGGCTACCCACAGGAACGTCAGCGTGGCCGAGCCCAGCGAAAATGCGCCGGTCAAGGCGGCGGCCACGGCAAACTGGAAGCAGACCAGGCCGGACGCGTCGTTGAGCAGCGATTCCCCTTCCAGAATGTGCATCAAGCGCCGCGGTATCGGCGCGCGCGAGGCAATGGACGACACCGCCACCGGGTCGGTGGGCGACACGATGGCCGCCAGTGCAAATGCCACTGCCAATGGCATGCCCGGAATCAGCCAGTGGATGAAAAAGCCGGCGCCGAGCACCGTGAACACCACCAGCCCCAGCGCCAGTTGCAGAATGATCGACTTGTCGCGGAACAACCCGTCCTTGGGGATGCGCCAGCCGTCCAGAAACAGCAACGGTGGCAGGAACAGCAGGAAAAACACCGACGGCTGCAGCGTCACGCCCTGGTGCAGGACACCGGCGATCACGCCGCCCAGTGCCATTTGTACGATCGGCAAGGGCAGGGATATCGGCAGCAGGCGCACCAGGTAGCCACTGACGAGCACCGCCAGCAGCATTGCCAATACCAGTTCGATCGAAGACATGCGGGCAGTTTACGCGAGTATGGCAAGGGCTTTTCTGTCCGTGCCCGACGGGCGTCGGTCCCCGGAGCATGCCGACTGGGTGCGGCACGCGTTTTTCGTTCGGTCACGCGGCACGGGGCGCATGACCGCGTCGTCGAGTCTCATGGTGACCGGGCCGGCTGACCCATTCCGTCAACCAGGGCCGGCATTTGCGTACGGTCAGGCTCTGGATGCCGGGCGCATTGTGGCGAGCCGTCCTGTCCCCGGCCCAGCGTTTGCGCCGTACCTGGTTTGCGTGGCGAATGACGGGTGCGCATGGTCACCATGCCGTTGTCGTGCAATCGCAGCAGCGGTATCCATCATGCCTCCATGAGCGATGTGCATTTGGCGTGTACACGAGACGTGCAAGAATGGCCGCCTGTCCGGATGCCGGATGCCGGATGCCGGATGCCTTTGCCGGTGTCCGGGTGTGGGCCATGCCGCGTGCAGTGGCGTTGTTTTCAATGGAAACAATACGATGGAAATTCCATGCTGCTGATGATCGACAACTACGACAGCTTCACCTTCAACCTGGTGCAGTATCTGGGCGAGCTGGGGCAGGAGGTGCGCGTGGTGCGCAACGACGCGCTGGACGTGGCCGGCATCCGCCGGCTGGCGCCCGCGGCGATAGTCATCTCGCCGGGGCCGGGCACTCCCGACGATGCCGGCGTGTCATTGCCGGTGCTGCGCGAACTGGGCGCGAGCATCCCGGTGCTGGGCGTATGCCTGGGCCACCAGGCCATCGGCCAGGTGTTCGGCGGGCGCGTGGTGCGGGCCGGGAGCATCATGCACGGCAAGACCTCGCCGGTGCGCCATCGCGGGCAGGGTGTGTTCAGGGGCCTGCCCGATCCGCTGGAGGCCACGCGCTACCACTCGCTGGTGGTCGACAAGACCGCGGTGCCCGACTGCCTGGAAGTGACCGCCTGGACGGAAAATCCGGATGGTTCCCTCGACGAAATCATGGGGCTGCGTCATCGCACGCTGCCTGTCGAAGGGGTGCAGTTCCATCCCGAATCCATCCTCACGAAGCAGGGCCACGACCTGCTCGCCAACTTCCTCGAGCGCGCCCTGCCGCGTGCCGCCTGAGCCCCACGGTCCGCCGGAGACGATATCCATGCCCATCACCCCGCAGGAAGCCCTGCAGCGCACCATCGAGCATCGCGAAATCTTCCATGACGAAATGGTCGAACTGATGCAGCAGATCATGGCCGGCGAAGTGAGCCCGCTGATGACCGCCGCGATCATCACCGGCCTGCGCGTCAAAAAGGAAACCGTCGGCGAGATCACCGGTGCCGCATGCGTGATGCGCGAACTGGCAAACAAGGTCGATGCCCCGTCGGACGCACACTTCGTGGACATCGTCGGCACCGGCGGAGACGGAGCGTCGAGCTTCAACATATCCACCACCGCCATGTTCGTGGCTGCCGCCGCCGGTGCGCGCGTGGCCAAGCATGGCGGGCGCAGCGTGTCCTCGAAATCCGGCAGTGCCGACCTGCTGGAGGCATTGGGCGCCGAGATCGACCTCGGGCCGGCCGAGGTCGCCGCCTGTCTGGCCGAAACCGGCATCGGTTTCATGTACGCACCCAACCACCATCCGGCCATGAAGGTGGTGGCGCCGGTGCGCCGGGAGATGGGCGTGCGCACGCTGTTCAACATCCTCGGGCCCCTGACCAACCCGGCCGGCGCGCCCAACATCCTGATGGGCGTGTTCCACGAGGACCTGGTCGGCATCCAGGTGCGTGTGCTGGAACGCCTCGGTGCCCGCCACGCGCTGGTAGTGTATGGCCGCGACGGACTGGACGAGGTGTCGC
This sequence comes from uncultured Rhodanobacteraceae bacterium, assembly GCA_964570295.1. GTDB lineage: Bacteria > Pseudomonadota > Gammaproteobacteria > Xanthomonadales > Rhodanobacteraceae > Oleiagrimonas. The sequence goes on along the minus strand of CAZMXV010000045.1, from coordinate 3,296 downwards.
TGGGCGGCAAGACCCTGGTCGGCGAGCTGCGCGACGGCAAGGTGCGCGAGTACGAGATCGAGCCGGAGGATTTCGGCCTGTCCATGGCGTCCAGCCGCAACCTGCGCGTGGCCGATCCCGCCGAGTCCAGGGCCATGGTGCTGGACGTGCTGGCCGGCAAGCCCGGCGTGGCCCGCGACATCGTGGTCCTCAATGCCGGTGCGGCCCTGTATGCGGCCGACGTCGTCGACTCCATCGAGGCCGGGCTGGCGCGTGCGGTGCAGGCCATTGACAGCGGTGCGGCCGAAGCTACCATGCGCACTTTCGTCGCCACCACCCGGCGTATCGCGGCCGAGCGCTGAGTGTCACCGCGGGCCGGGTGCATGGCACGGCATCAGCCGCTAAGCTGGCCCCATCCCCGACCCGATCAGGCACCGACGTCATGGCCGATATCCTGCAACGCATCCTGGCACGCAAGCGCGAAGAGGTGGCCACGCGCAGCGCGCGCACGCCCATGGACGAATTGATGGGCCGTTGCGCCGACCTTCCCGCCACACGTGGCTTTGCGGCCGCCATCGAGGCGCGCATCGAGCGTGACGAGCCGGCGGTGATCGCCGAGATCAAGAAGGCCAGCCCCAGCAAGGGCGTGATCCGCCCGCAGCTGGACCCGGCCTTCGTCGCCAAATCGTATGCCAGGGGCGGGGCGACCTGCCTGTCGGTGCTTACCGACGCGGACTTCTTCCAGGGCAGTGCCGATTATCTGGCCATGGCCCGTGACGCCTGTGATCTGCCGGTACTGCGCAAGGATTTCATCATCGACCCCTACCAGGTGTACGAGGCACGCCTGATGGGTGCCGACTGCATCCTGCTGATCGTGGCGGCGCTGGACGACGGCCCGCTGCTGGACCTGACCATGCTGGCCGCCGAGCTGGACATGGACGTACTGGTGGAAGTGCACGACGAAGAGGAGCTGGAGCGCGCACTGGCGCTCCCGGCGCCCCTGGTCGGCATCAACAACCGCAGCCTGCGTACCTTCGAGACCAGCCTGGACACGTCCGAGAGCCTGCGCGACATCGTGCCCTACGACCGCACCCTGGTCACCGAGAGCGGCATCCGCACGCCCGAGGATGTGGTGCGCATGCGTGAAGCGGGCATCGACGCCTTCCTGGTCGGTGAGGCCTTCATGCGTGCCGAGGATCCGGGCAAGGAACTGAAGCGGCTGTTCTTCGGCTGATCGTCGTGCGGGAGCGGGACAGGGGGTGCCCGGACAACACCGGGCCGGTACCGGGCGTGCGCACGGTATTGTTCGACTTCGATGGCGTGATCATCCGCGGTGACGCCTTTGCCGCCTTCGTGCGGGCGCGCCTGCGACGTTCGCGCTGGCGCGCGTGCCTGGCCGTGCTGTTGGCCGTGCCGCTGTTGCCGACCCTGCCGTTCACCCGCTGGCCGGTGGCCCGTGCCTGCGTGGCCGCGGCGCTGGCCGGGTTGTCGGTCACGGCCTACCGCGAGTTGGCGTGCGGGTTTGCCGCCGAACTGGTCCGGCAGCCCCGACGCTTCCACCGCGAAGCCCTGACCCGCCTGCGCCGGCATCTGGCCGGAGGCGACCGGGTGATCGTGGTTACCGGTTGTGAAACCACGCTGGTGCACGCCATTTTCGACGAACTCGGTCTGCCGGGGCAGCACATCCTCGCATCGCATCTGAAGCCTTCCGGCTGGGGCATGCGCGTGGCGCTGCACAACATCGGCCAGCGCAAGCTGGAGTCGCTGGCAAAGGCCGGCGTGGCTCCGGACTGGGATGTGGCTTATGGCGATTCCGCACACGACCTGCCGATGCTGGGCAAGGCGCGCGAGGCGGTGCTGGTCAATCCCTCGCCGGCGTGGTGCAAGCGCGTCGAGCAGTCATTGGGACGCAGCGTGACGCGCGTGCACTGGTATTGACGGGACGGTTCGCGCGGTATCCGGAAACGCGGGTCGGGCACCGCGTCCCGCCCTCAACGAGTTCCGCGCACCACGATGGTCTTGCCGGAGACGTCGATCATGCCCTGTTCCTCCAGCTGCTTGAGCACGCGCCCCACCATCTCGCGCGAGCAGCCGACGATGCGGCTCACTTCCTGGCGCGAGATGCGGATCTGGGTACCATCCGGGTGGGTCATGGCATCCGGTTCCTCGCACAGGTCGAGCAGGGTGCGCGATACCCGGTTGGTGACGTCCATGAAGGCCATGCGACTGACCTGGCGCGAGGTGCGCAGCAGGCGGTTGGTGAGCTGGAAGCCGATGGCGAACAGCAGCTTCGGGCACTCCTCGTGCAGGCCGGAGTCGAACAGGCTGAACAGGCGGTCGTAGCTGATTTCGGCCATTTCGCAGGCCGTGCGCGTGCGCACCAGCGATTCGCGCTGGGACTGTTCGACGAACAGGCCCATCTCGCCGATGAACTGGCCGCGGTTGATGTAGGCCAGGATCAGTTCGCGCCCGTTCTCGTCCTCGGTGCATACCGACACCGAGCCTTCGATGACGTAGTAAAGGGTGTTGGCGGGATCGCCGGGCCGGATGATGGCGGTCTTGCTGGGATAACGCCTGCGATGACAGAGGCCCAGGAAACGTTCCATGGTCTGTGGATCCGGTCCCAGCGCGGGGGGAGCCTGGTGACGTTCGAAGGCTTGTTGCAGGAGGTATTTGAGTTCGGCCACGATGCTCCCCGGTACAACTGGCATGCGGGCGCCCGGGTGGCGCGCGCCCGCATGTGGCTATTGGAAGATTCCCACCCCGGTATCTGGGCAATACTACACAAATCAGCAGCTTTTGCATCCTCGATGCATGCCATTGAGGCGTGGTTCACGTCGCGGAAACGGGCTGGACACGGGTATTCCGGACTTCCGGCGGCTTTGCGCGCGCGGAAAATTTGCACGCGGCGGGTTCAAATCGCCCCGGCCATGCCGCATAATCCGCAGTTTCATGATCCGGTCGGAACCATCCGGCCGGCTACAAGGGTCGCGGGCTTCGGTGCCGCGTTTGTTTTCTGTGCGGGGATCCTTGTTGCTAACCCGCCGCCACTTACGCCGCGCAAGCGGCCGAGAGGGCTGCCGTGGTCAAGCCGAAACCCATTCCGCCCAAACCCATTCCGCGCCTGAAGCTGCAGGGGTTCAACAACCTCACCAAGGCGCTGAGCTTCAACATCTACGACATCTGCTACGCGGTCACCGAGGAAGAGCGACAGCGCTACATCGAGTACATCGACGAAGCCTACGACGCCGACCGTCTGACGCAGATCCTCACCGAGGTGGCCAACACCATCGGCGCCAACATCCTCAACATCGCGC
>CAZMXV010000044.1:0-16424 GCA_964570295.1 uncultured Rhodanobacteraceae bacterium | reverse complement strand
TGCGCTGCGCGGACGAGTTCAAGGTGTTCACCAACATCAACACCACCATCGTCGACCCCAAGCATTTCGACGAGCGCAGTTTCGTGGATGTGAAGTCCGACGTGTGCGTGATTCCGCCCAACTCCTTCGCCCTGGCGCGCACGGTGGAATATTTTCGCATCCCGCGCCAGGTGCTGACGGTATGCCTGGGCAAGAGCACCTACGCGCGTTGCGGCATCATCGTCAACGTCACTCCGCTGGAGCCGGAGTGGGAAGGGCATGTGACGCTGGAGTTCTCCAACACCACACCGCTGCCGGCGCGCATCTACGCCCACGAAGGCGTGGCGCAGATGCTGTTCTTCGAATCCGACGAGGTCTGCGAGACCAGCTACGCCGACCGTGGCGGCAAGTACCAGGGTCAGCGCGGCGTCACCCTGCCGCAGGCCTGATTCGCGCGCTACACTCCAGGGTGCGAATGCCAATGCCAGGAGATTCACGCATGAACCGCTTTCCCCGTTGGTCGTCCCTGCTTGTCGCGGTGCTGCTGCTCGCCGCCGTGCTCGGCGTGACGGCCTGCAGCAGCAACGTCAAGAGTCGTGCCGTGTCGCAGTCCACGGATGCGAGCCAGTTCGACACGGTGGTCCAGGCCTACAAGAGCGGACAGTTCCTGCTCGACGGCGCGGTACTGTCGTCGCTGGACCTCAGCTCGCATTTCGCCTATCTGAAGGACAACGGCCGGCTGCCCAGGACCGTGCTGCTGGAGCGCAGTGACGAGTCCAAGATCCGCAAGGACCACATGCGCTACATGGCGAGCATGGCCTACACCTACGGATTCAAGGTGTACTACGACGACAAGGGCGAACTGAGCCAGATCGTGCCCACCGGCACCACCAAGCTGAAAGGAGCGCCCGATCCCAACAAGGGCGTGGGCAACGACGAGGTCGAGCGCCGCGGCGCGGCGCACAACGGCACCTATCCGGGCTACGGCTACTGACCTGCCCCGGCCGCATGTTCCGGCGCGGCGATGCTCGGGACATGCGGAAAGCCGGTTCCGCCGGGTGGCCTACATCGATGCCAGGTGTTCGTTGAAAAAGGCCAGGGTTCGCTCCCAGGCCAGTTCGGCGCTGGCCTCGTGGAAATGCGGGTCGCCCTCGATGTTGCGGTTGAAGGCATGCCCGGCCTCGGGATAGGTGTAGACCTCCATGTCCGGGAATTGCCGGCGGTGCCTGTCCACGGCCTCGGGGGGAATCGAGGCGTCCTTTTCCCCGAAGTGGAACAGTGCCGGCGCTTTCAGCGGCCTGTCCAGGTAACCGGTGTTGCGCGCGCCGTAATAGCTCACGGAGGGCATGCCCAGTTGCTGGGCGGCCAGCAGCGCCACGGTGCCGCCCCAGCAGAAGCCCACGGTGCCGATCCGGCCGGCCGAGGCGATGGCCTCGGCGGCGCTGCGCACGTCCTCGACAGGGCGCTCGAACCCCAGCTCCTTCACCAGCGCCTTGCCGCGCTCGGTGCCGGCCTTGTCGTAGGCAAGCACCACGTCGTTTTCCAGGTGGTCGAAACATGCCGGTGCCACCGCCGTGTAACCGGCCGCGGCGAAGCGGTCGGCGACGCTGCGGATGTGCGGGGTGACGCCGTAGATTTCCTGGATGACCACGATGCCGCCCCGGGGCTGGCCCTCGGGCCGGGCCAGGTAGGCGCCGATGCATTGGGTGCGGGTGGTGGGAAGGTTGATCTGCTGGCCCATGGCGAAGCCTCCTCGCGGCGGATGGGGTGGTGGGTGGTGGCATGCAGCGATCCCGTGTGCCTTCATGTTACGCCCCACGCCGCGGTTCCCGCCAAACCGGTTCGCCGGCACCGCAGCTGCGGGAGCATGGGCAGATGCCCGGGCACGTGATCTGGCGGGTGCGGCTTCATGTAAAGTGGCACCTTCCCACTTTTTTCCGGGTGACCCCCATGCATGCATCGATCCGTGCCTCCCGTCCATGGACCCGTCGCTGGCTGGCGCCGTGCCTTTTCCTGCTGGTCCTGTTGCTGCCGGGCATGGCCATGGCGCAGGGCATTCCGGGCCTGTCGGCGGCCGATCAGGCCGACATTCACGACTTCACCTTCAACCAGGATGTCTTCGAGCGCCTGCAGGCCGTGGTCACCGAGGGACGTGCCATGGACATCAAGAAGTCGCACCTGGACATGAGCAAGGTGGCGTCGCTCAACGACATGGCCGCGCAGATGATCCAGGCCGACCCGCGCATCAAGCAGCTCCTCGAAAAGCACGGCTTCACGCCGCGCGAGTTCCTGGTGGCCAACTTGTCGCTGGTCAGCACGGTGATGACCGTGCGCTATGCCGAACAGGCAGGCCAGGAAGAGGCCATGGAGAAGGGTCTCAATCCGGCCAACGTCCGCTTCTACAAGGCCCATCGGGCGGCCATGGACGCCCTGGTCAACGCCGGCGCTCGTCGGCAGCCGTAGGCGAAGTGGCCGGTCCGGCCGTGTCGCAGGCCGGATACGCGACGGAGAGGACCGCAAAGCCGGTCCGGCCGCCGGGCAGCTCGGCCTCGAATTCGTCGTCGATGCCCTTCTTCAGCAGGGCGCGCGCCAATGGCGAGTCCACGCTGATGTGGCCGCGCCGGGCGTCGGTCTCGTCCGGGCCCACGATGCGGTAGCGGCAGGTCTCGCCGGTGGCCAGGTTTTCCAGCTCCACTTCGGCGCCGAAGAACACCGTGTCGCGCCGGGCGGGAGCGGCGTCGACCACCTTCAGTGACGGAATGCGCTTGCTGAGATAGCGCACGCGCCGGTCGATTTCACCCAGCTGCTTCTTGCGGTAGGTGTATTCGGCGTTTTCCGAACGGTCGCCCTCGGCGGCCGCGGCAGCCAGGGCCTTCACCACTTCCGGGCGGCGCCGATGCCACAGCTCGTCCACCTCCGCCTTCAGGGCTTCGAAGCCCTCACGGGTGATGATGCGCGTGGATCCGGGTCGAGGTGGGCGCCAGCGGCTCATGGGACGGCACGGGTGCGGAACGGATGCCCATTATAGGAAAGCCGCGTCCCGATTCCCGATCTGCGTCTTGAGTCGGCCGGGGATGCGGGCTACCGTGTGGCGCTGAAGTTTCAGGGGGTCTGTCGAGGTGTGCATGATGTTGCGACGTGTTTTGCCGGGCGTGCTGGCGGCGCTGTGTGTGGTTCTCGCCGGTTGTGCCGGCAGCGGCGTGAAGTCGGGGTCGCCGGCGGCCGATGCGCTGTACACCGAGCTGGACCAGGCCGGCAACGCCTACGAAATGGCGCTGCTGGCCAGTTACAACGGCCAGTCCGAACATGCCGACCGCGACATGCAGCAGGCCCTCGACCAGCTGCAGGGTGCAGCCGTGCGTTGCGGCAAGACCGCGGGTTGCGACATGCAGCGCTTCGTGGCGGTCTACAACCGCCTGCTGCGTACGGACGGCAGTGACGTGGCCGCCGATACCGACATTGCCGCGGGCGACGACGAGAGCGGCGCCGAGGTCCGGCGCATGGTGCCGCAGTCGCAGCGCACCGTGACGCTGCTGCACGGGCACAAGCTGTCCGACCTCATCGCCATGAACGGCCCGGTCAAGATGGCGCTTGAGGACTGGCTCACCTGGCGCCGCCCGCAATTGATGCAGGCCTACGTCAATTACCAGTACCTGCGCCACCTGATGTGGCCCGGTTTCGAGCAGGCGGGCCTGCCGGAAGCGGTGTTGTTCGGAATCATGACCCAGGAGTCGGGCGGCAAGGTGCATGCCGTGTCACGTGCCGGCGCCAAGGGGCCGATGCAGTTCATGTACGCCACCGGCTCGCGCTTCGGGCTGCGTGTCGACAACGGTTTCGACGAGCGCTTCGATCCGGCCTTGTCGGCCAAGGCCGCCGCGGCCTACCTGGACGAGCAGCTGAAAATCTTCAACGACAACCTGGAGCTGGTGCTGGCCGCCTACAACGGCGGGGAAGGGCGTCTGCGCCGCCTGGCCGGCAACCGGACCGGCGACAGTTTCTACGATCCTGACATCTACTTCGCGCTGCCCCAGCAGACACGCCACTACGTGCCGACGGTACTGGCCGCGGCATGGTTGTTCCTGCACCCGGACAGCTACCACCTGAAGTTTCCGCGGCTGGATGCCACGCCGGGCCGGATCAAGCTGGCGCGTCAGGCCTCCCTGTCGGAGTTGACCGTGTGCCTGGGCCAGGCCGGCGGCATGCCCGACGGCTGGTTCCGCACCCTGCGCAACCTCAATCCACGCATCAATCCGCAGCAGGAGCTGGCGCCGGGCACGTCCGTCAACCTTCCGAAACGGCTGGAAGCGGCCTACGAGCGCGACTGCACCGACGGTCCCTGGCCGATCCTGGCCGCCGACCTGCATTCGGGTACCGTCCCGCAGCCGCCTCCATCGGGCCTGCCGCGACATTACATCGTGCGCCGCGGCGATACCCTGACCGCCATCGTGCGCAAGCTCGGCTGTTCCAGTGTGCGCGAGGTGGCGCGCCTCAACCATCTGAAACGGCCGGGCTACGATATCCACGAAGGCCAGCGCCTGGTCCTGCCACGCTGCTACTGACGGATGGCACGGTGCCCGCCGGGGGCGTGAAAACGGAGAGGGGGATGGATCGGGCGACGGCTCTTCAGGCGGCTGCTTCGGCGGCCTGCCAGGAACCGTCGGCGGCCTCGGCCTTGGGCACGCTTTCCTTCAACTGGCGGAGCATGCCCAGCACCTGGCGGTGCACGGCGGCGATCTGGGCGTATTCGGCATCGCGGGTTTCGTGGAACGCCACGGCCAGCCACAGCGCGATGCCGCGCAGGCGTACCTGCGGGTTGTCCGAGCGTGCCCGCGACAGCCCGATGTCGGTACCGCTGCCCCACATGGTGTAGCGCTGCTCGGGCGGTGTGCCGTACAGGTGCGGGAATTCGCAGCGTCCGGCCTGGGCCAGTTCGCGCATCGTCAGCAGCGCCAGCTTCTGGCGCAGGGCATGGGGCAGGGCACGGCTGGCGCGTTCGATCTCGCGGAATTCGCGGTTCAGTTGCGTGGCACGGCTCATGGCGACAATGCGGGCGACGATGCGCATGCTTACTCTCCCGGTGCAGGCATGGGGCCTGTCCAACTTCAAACGCCGCCCACTATACGTGGGCTTTCGCCGGCAAACACCAGATAGCGTCACAAATTGACGCAGAACGTCACCTGGTGGGCGGCCCCTGCAGGGAGCACGGAGCTCACGGCGCTTTTGCGGACGGGGTTCCGGCACCGGCAGCCGGGCGCGCATGTCCCAGCAGCTGCCCCATGCGCACCACCTGTTCGGGCTTCAGCGGGACCAGTTGCACCCCTTCCGGCATCAGCACGATGACGGTGGAGCCCATGTTGAAGTTGCCCATTTCCGCGCCGCGCGCGAGGGTGGCGCCGCATCCGGCCATGTCCTTTTTCGTGACCCGCCCGGCATACGGGGGGATTACCAGGCCGTCCCAGACCGTGCTCACACTGGAAACCAGCATGGCCCCCACCATGACCACCGCGAACGGTCCCTGGCTGCCGCGAAAATGGCAGGCCAGACGCTCGTTGCGGGCGAACAGCCGCGGAATGGCGCGCACCGCGAACGGCGCCACGCTGAAGATGCGCCCGGGTATGTGCACAGTGCCTTCCAGGGTGCCGGCCAGCGGCATGTGGACCCGGTGGTAATCGCGGGGCGACAGGTAGACAGTGACGAAACTGCCGTTGCGGTAGCGCTCGGCGGCTTTCCCGTCGGCCAGCAGTTCGGCCACGCTGAAATCCTGTCCCTTGGCCTGCAGGATACGGCCCTCGCGGATCCGGCCGGCCTGGCTGACCCGGCCGTCGGCCGGGCAGACCACGGCATCCGGCTCCGGTGGCAACGGCCGTACGCCGTCGTGCAGCGTGCGGGTGAAAAAGGCATTGAAATGGGGGTAGGCGAGCGGATCGGAACAGGCGGCCTCGTCCATGTCGACGGCGTAGCGCCGCACCACGCTGCGGATGAGAAAATTTTTCCACGGGCGCCAGGTCCAGCGCGTGGCGTGATAGACCACGCGCGATAACAGGCGGTGCGGCAGGAGGTATTGCAGGAGGACTTTGGGCGTCATCAATGGATTATGGCGTGCATGGCCGCACGGCGCAGCCGGGGGTGCCGTTTTCGCGAAACGGGCGGGGTGGGCGGTTTATACTGGCGAACCCTCCAGCGAACAACTGCCGTGACTGCCGAACTCGCCACCATCATCGACTTCATCCGCTACGGTGCCAGCCGGTTTTCGGCGGCCGACCTCACTTTCGGCCACAGCCACGACAACCCCATCGACGAAGCCACCCATCTGGTCCTGGCCGCGTTGCATCTGCCGCCGGACATCCCGCCGGCCTACGGCGCGGGCCGGCTGACCGGAACCGAGCGGGACGCCGTACTGACCCTGATCGAGCGCCGTGTCGACGAGCGCGTGCCGGTGGCCTACCTGGTCGGCGAGACCTGGTTCGCCGGCATGAAGTTCAAGAGCGACCGCCGCGCCCTGGTGCCGCGCTCGCCGTTCGCGGAGCTGATCGAGGCGGGCTTTTCGCCGTGGCTGGACGGGCGCCATGTCGGGCATGCATTGGACCTTTGCACCGGCTCGGGCTGCATCGGCCTGGCCATGGCCGAATACCATCCCGAATGGCGCGTGGACATCGTCGACATCAGTACGGAAGCGCTGGAGCTGGCGCGCGAAAACCTGGCCTTCCACGGCCTGGGCGACCGCGTCGAAGCCATCCAGTCGGACCTGTTCGAAAACCTGGCCGGGCGCCGTTACGACCTCATTGTCTCCAACCCGCCCTACGTCACCGAGGACGAGTACGCGGCGCTGCCGGGCGAATACGCGCATGAGCCCAAGCTGGGGCTGACTTCCGGCGCCGACGGCCTGGACCTGTGCCTGCGCATGCTGGCCGCGGCCCCTGACCATCTCACCGACGACGGCGTGCTGATGGTGGAGGTGGGCGAAAGCGAACATGCCTTGTGCCGCCTGCTGCCGCAGGTGCCGTTCGCATGGATCGAATTCAAGGTCGGCCTGATGGGCGTGTTCGTGCTCGAACGCCGCGACCTCGTCGAACACGCCGATGCCATTGCCGCGGTGCTGGCGTCGCGTCATGCGTGAGGGATATTTGGCGTGACGGCCGGAGCGTGAAATGATGAGCGAATACCCCGCACCCCGTGTGCAGGAGCCTGCCTTGCAGTGAAGGCCCAATCAGGGTGCCAAACCCTCACCCCTCGTCCCTCGCTACTTGCCCCCCACCCATGTCCAACACCTTCGGCAAACTTCTTACCGTCACCACCTTTGGCGAAAGCCACGGGCCGGCGATCGGCTGCGTGGTTGACGGCTGTCCGCCGGGGCTGGCGATCGCGCCGGAGGATTTCCGGCACGACCTGGAGCGCCGTGCGACCGGGCGTTCGCGGCATACCTCGCAACGGCATGAGGACGACGATGTGGACATCCTGTCCGGTGTGTACGAGGGTCGCACCACGGGCACGCCGATCGCGCTTTTGATCCGCAACACCGACCAGCGTTCGCGCGACTACAGCGCCATCGCCGACACGTTTCGTCCCGGCCATGCCGACTACACCTACTGGCAGAAATACGGCATCCGCGATCCGCGTGGAGGCGGGCGCTCGTCGGCACGCGAAACCACCATGCGCGTGGCCGCCGGCGTGATCGCCAAAAAATGGCTGGCCGAGCATCACGGCGTGCGCGTGCGCGGCTACCTTGCGCAACTGGGCGACGTGGCGCCGGCGGGGTTCGATTGGGAGGCGGTCGAAGGCAACCCCTTCTTCTGGCCGCATGCGCCCCAGGTGCCCGAACTCGAGGATTATCTGGACGCCGTGCGTCGCGACCGCGATTCGGTCGGGGCACGCGTCAACGTGGTCGCCGAAGGCGTGCCGCCGGGCTGGGGCCAGCCGATCTACGCCAAGCTGGACGGCGAGCTGGCGGCGGCGCTGATGTCCATCAACGCGGTCAAGGGCGTGGAAATCGGCGACGGTTTCGCGGCCGTGGCGCAGCGCGGTACCCGGCACCGCGACGAACTGGCGCCGGGCGGTTTCGCTTCCAATCATGCCGGCGGCGTGCTGGGCGGTATTTCCACGGGACAGCCCGTGACCGCGTCCATTGCCCTCAAGCCCACCTCCAGCATCGCCACCCCCGGCCACAGCGTGAACAAGGCCGGCGAGCCGGTGGAGGTGGTCACCAAGGGGCGTCATGATCCCTGTGTGGGCATCCGCGCCACGCCCATCGCCGAGGCCATGATGGCGCTGGTGCTGATGGACCTGGCCCTGCGTCACCGCGCGCAGTGCGGCGACGTCGGCACCGTCGATCCGCGTATCGCGTGAGGGCGGCATCCGGACCGCCCTGACGCCCCCGGTCCGCCGGCTCCATGGCGGGCCCCGACAGCGAGCTGGAGTTTCCATGAACGACAAACCGCGCCTGTGGATATCGCGGCCCACCTTCGACGACGTGGTCGAGCCACTGCGTGCATACTTCGACGTGCATGCCGAAGCGGTGGAGCGCCCGCTGCCGCACGACGAGCTGAAGGCGCGACTGGCCGAAAGCGCGGCCGCCATCGTCGGCCTCAAGGAGCGTATCGGGGCCGGGGAGGTGGCCGGCGCCGGCAGGTTGCGCATCGTCGCCAACCTGGCCGTGGGCTACGACAACCTGGACGTGGCGGCCCTCACCGCCGCCGGCATCGGCGCCAGCAATACCGCCAATGTGCTCAACGAAAGCGTGGCCGACTTCGCCTGGGCCCTGATGCTGGGCGCGGCACGCCGCATGGGCGAGGCCGAACGCTGGCTGCGCGCGGGCGAATGGAAACATCCCGCGGGCTACCTGGACTGGATGGGGGTGGACCTGTACGGGCACACCCTCGGCATCCTCGGCATGGGGCGCATCGGCCAGGCCGTGGCGCGCCGCGCCAGGGGCTTCGGCATGCCGGTCATCTACCACAACCGCTCGCATCTGGACGCGACGATCGAGCGTGACTGCGGCGCACGCTACGTGGACAAGGCCACCCTGCTGCGCGAATCGGACGCGCTGGTACTGGTGGTGCCGCGCACGCCGGAAACGCACCACATCATCGGCGCGGCCGAACTGGCGGCCATGAAGTCCACGGCGGTGCTGGTGAACGTGGCGCGCGGCGGCGTGGTGGACGAGGATGCCCTGGCCGCGGCGCTGGCCGACCGGCGCCTGGCCGCCGCGGGCCTGGACGTGTTCGAGGGCGAGCCTGCCGTCAACCCGAAGCTTCTGGCCCTGGACAACGTGGTCCTGTGCCCGCATATCGCCAGCGCCACCACCGGCACGCGCCGTGCCATGACCGCCACCGCGGTCGAGAACGTGCTGGCCTTCTTCGGCCATGGCCGGCATGCCGGCCAACCGCCCAATCTCCTCAATCCCGAGGTCCTGAAACCTTCCGCGTAGGAGCGGGCAGGTACGCTCCCGCAAGGAATGCATTGAAGTCCACGTTTTGCTTTCGAGAATGACGCCATGAGCAAGAAGAGCCAATACAACGTCGCCATTGTGGGTGCCACCGGCGCCGTTGGCGAAACCCTGCTGTCGATCCTGGCCGAGCGCGATTTTCCGATCGCCAGGCTGGTGCCGCTGGCCAGTGAGCGTTCGGCCGGCAGCGAGGTGACGTTCGGCAACAGGACGTTGACGGTGCAGAATCTGGCCGAGTGCGACTTCAAGGATATCGACGTCGCGTTTTTCTCCGCCGGCGGCGCGGTCAGTCGCGAGCATGCCCCGCGCGCGGCGGCGGCCGGCGCCGTGGTCATCGACAACACCTCCGAGTTCCGCCGCGAGCCCGACGTGCCGCTGGTGGTGTCGGAGGTCAATCCGCACGCCATCGCCGGCTATACCCAGCGCAACATCATCGCCAACCCCAACTGCTCGACCATGCAGATGGTGGTGGCGCTGGCGCCGATCCATCGTGCCGTCGGCATCGAACGCATCAACGTGGCCACCTACCAGTCGGTGTCCGGGGCCGGGCGTTCGGGCATGGAAGAGCTGGGCCGGCAGACGGCGGCCATGCTCAACTTCAAGGAATACAAGCCGCAGAAGTTCACCAAGCAGATCGCCTTCAACGTCATCCCGCACATCGACACTTTCCAGGACAACGGCTACACGCGCGAGGAAATGAAGATGGTGTGGGAAACCCACCGCATCCTCGAGGACGACTCGATCGGCGTGAACCCCACGGCCGTGCGCGTGCCGGTGTTCTACGGCCACGCCGAGGCCGTGCACATCGAGACCCGCGAGCCGATCGAGGTCGACGCCGTGCGCGCCTTGCTGGCCGAGGCCCCGGGCGTGGTGGTGGTGGACGAACGTGCCGACGGCGGCTATCCCACCCCGGTGGGCGATGCCGCCGGCAAGGATCCCGTGCTGGTGGGGCGTATCCGCCGCGACATCTCGCATCCGCAGGGGCTGGACCTGTGGGTGGTGGCCGACAACATCCGCAAGGGCGCGGCGCTCAATGCCGTGCAGGTGGCCGAATTGCTGGTGGAAGGCTATCTGTGACCCGGTCGCTTGCCGCGGTCCTGGGCCTGTTCGTGGCGTCCGCCCCGATGGCTGCCGTCGCGGGCAGCATGCCGGCGGCGTCTTCCAGCAGCTCCGGGGCGGCCGGCCAAGTCCGGCGGTTGCACGGGCAGGTCGAGCGGCAGAAGGCGCAGGCGCAGGCCCTGCGTCTGCGCCTGGACGCGCTGCAAAAGCAGCAGCAGGCCGACCGGCAGCGGCTGCAACAGCGCAACCAGGCCATCACCCGCCTGCGCGAGGCGATCGAGCAGGTACCCGCGGGCCCGGCCGGTGGCCGGTGACGGTTCGCGCCGACCGCCAAGGGAAGGCCTGAGCAATCCAAGTGTGACCGGCTGCATGGAAACCCGTTCAGGTCGCCGCGGTCGGCCTGCCCAGTTGGTGAAATGCCGGGTTGTGATTTAGAGTTCGTCATGGCGGCGGGACAAATCCCGGATTTCACGCTGCCGTATCGTTTGGGGGAAGTTCTGATGAACCGAATCTCGAAGTTGTCGGTGCTGGTGGCTTTGGTGCTTGCCAGTACCCAGGCGCTGGCGCTGGATCTGGGCCGGATCCAGGTCAAATCGGCGCTGGACCAGCCCTTGCTTGCCGAGATCCCGGTGCATCCGGATCATCCGGGGGAAGCGGACCACCTCACGGCAAGCCTGGCGCCGGCCGCGGCCTTTGAACGTGCCGGCATCGACCGCGCCGCGCTTGAGGTGCCCCTGGCGTTCCACGTCGTCACGGGAGCCGATGGGAACCCGCTCATCCGCGTCACCAGCAAGCAGCCGGTGCGCAAGCCTTATCTCGATTTTCTCGTCCAGGTCACCTGGCCCCAGGGCAAGGCGCTGCGCGAATACGTGGTGTTGCTCGATCCGGTCGGCATGACTTCCCATACCCCGTCGACGGTGCCGGCCACGACCGCCGGCAAGACGCCGGCGCCCGCGCAGCCGTCCCGGCAGTCCGCCCCGGCGCCCGCGCCCGCGCCCGCGGCCAGCCCGGCTTCCGGCAGCGCACAGGGCGGCGGCACCTACGGCCCGGTGACCTATGGCGACACCCTGTCCCACATCGCCCGCACCCATGCCATCGACGGGGTCAGCTATCAGCAGATGCTGGTGGCCTTGAAGGCGGCCAATCCGGATGCCTTCTTCCGCGACAACGTCAATGCCTTGAAGACCGGCGCCGTGTTGCGCATCCCCACGCGCGCGCAGGCGCTGTCGGTGACCCGCACGGCCGCGGTCGCCGCCGTGCGCGAACAGAACCAGACCTGGCGGGACGCACATGCGGCGCCCACTACGGTGGCCAGTGCCGGCGGTTCTTCCGCGCCAGTGTCCGCATCGGGACCGGGCGCGCAGGGTGAGGATCACCTGGCCCTGGTGCCGCCCGGAAAGAGCGCCGGTTCGAACGCCTCCGCCGGCAGCGGCCAGGCCGGGGCCTCGGCCAGCCAGTTGCGCCAGGACCTGGCGCGCAGCAAGGAGGCCCTGTCCAGCCAGAAGCAGGCCAACGCGGACCTGCAGTCGCGGGTGAAGGCCCTGGAGCAGATTGCCGACAAGAACAAGCGCCTGCTCAGCCTGAAGGATGCCGAGATCGCCGCCCTGCAGGCCAAGTTGGCCGAGGCGCGCAAGAAGGCCGGGTTGCCCGCCTTGCCGGCGTCGAGCCTTGCCGCTGCGGCAGCCGCCTCGGTGGCCCCTGTCGCCACACCGGCCGTGGCCGGCAGCAGCACCCTGGCCACGGCCGCGTCCGCCACGGGTGCGGCGGCGGTACCGGCCGCCGCGGGTACGACCAAGGTGGCGACGGCCCCCGTCGCCGTGCCGACCCATGCGAAGGCCGCACCGAAGGCCGCGCAGCATGCCAGCCCCGCCGCCGTCAAACCTGCGCCGTCGGCGGAAAGCTCCGCGCCCTGGTACGAGCAGTTGTGGGCACGCGTCGTGCTGGTCATCATCCTGATCCTGCTGATCATCTGGGCGATCCTGCATCACCGCAAATCGTCCGGCGGCGCGGACAAGGCTGGCAAGGAGCGCAAGCCGTCCCTGGCCGACCAGTTCGATGATTCGTCCTTCGGCCACAAGGCCGGCGCGGCCGGTGCGGTTGCCGCCGCGGGCGATGCGGATGCCGAAGCAGGTGTGGATGGCGAGGACGACGAGGACGCCTTGTTGACCCAGTTGGCCGAGCATCCCGACAACGTGGATCTGCATCTGGAGCTGGTCGGCCTGTACTACGACCGGCAGGACGTGAGCAGCTTCGAAGGCGCCGCGGAGGCCATGCATGCCTACGTGGACGACGAAAGCCAGCCCGAGTGGCAGGACGTGCTGGCCATGGGCCGCGAACTGGCGCCGGACCATCCGTTGTTTGCCGCCGCCGCGGAGCACCAGGCCGAAGCGGACGAGGGCGAAGAAGTCGGTGACTTCGCGGCGGAGGATTTCCCCGTGGACCCGGTGTCCGACGGGGATGCGCCGGAGAATCCCGATCACGATTTCGAGTCGGCCTCGGGCTCGCTGACCGCCGACTTCCACGACGAGTTTGCCGCGACCACGGAGCACGCGTCCGAATCCGACGCCGACGCGGCCACCGGCCTGCCGGACGAGTCCGAGTTCGACGCCCTGCCGCCCTTGCCGCCGGTCGAGGAGGAAGATGGCCTGGGCATCCACGAGCCGGAGCCGCCGTCCCATTCCATCGACGAGCCGGAAGAGGGCGCGATCGACCTGTCTGGGGAATCCTCCGAGGATGCAGCGGCGGACGGCTTTTTCGACGACTCGGTGGATACCAAGCTGGATCTGGCCCGCGCCTACATCGAGATGGGCGACCACGAAGGAGCCCGTTCCATGCTGCAGGAGGTCCTGCACGAAGGTTCGCAAATGCAGAAGGATACCGCCCAGAAGCTGCTCGACGATCTCGACTGAGGCGTGACCGCGCGGGCAAATGCTCGCTCTTCAAGGTCCCCTGGAGGCGGCGCGTTATACTGCGTGCCCCGCGCCGCCTCCGGCGCACCGGTTTCCCCTGATACGCCATGCGCCTTGCCCTGGGCATCGAATACGACGGTACGGATTTTCTCGGCTGGCAGCGCCTCGGCCACGGGCCCAGCGTGCAGGCCGCGGTCGAGAAGGCCCTGTCGTTCGTGGCCGATCGGCCGGTCGAGGTGACGTGTGCCGGACGCACGGATTCGGGCGTGCACGCGCATTGCCAGGTCGTGCATTTCGACACGGAGGTCGAGCGTTCGCTGCGGGCATGGGTGCTGGGGGCCTGCTCCAACCTGCCGCATAGCGTGGCGGTGTTGTGGGCGCGAAGAGTCGATGCCGGTTTCAGCGCACGCTTCGATGCCTGCGCGCGGCGCTATCGCTACACCATCCTCAACCGCCCCATCCGGCCGGCCCTGGAGGCGCGCTTCGTGACCTGGGAGCGGCAGCCGCTGGACGCCGAGGCCATGCACGAGGCGGCCCAGGCCCTGGTCGGAGAGCACGATTTTTCCGCGTTCCGCGCCATTTCCTGCCAGGCCCGCCACCCACGCCGCAACCTGCAGGCCGTTCGCGTCCGGCGCGAGGGCGAGCGGGTGTCGGTCGAAGTGCAGGCCAATGCCTTCCTGCATCATATGGTGCGCAACATCGTTGGCTCGTTGCTGCTGATCGGCCGGGGCCAGATGCCGGTCGCGTGGATGGCCGAGCTGTTGGCCGGACGCGATCGTGAGGTGGCCGGCCCCACCGCGCCGGCTTCCGGCCTGGCTTTCGTCGGGCCTTGCTACCCGGGCCGTTGCGGACTGCCCGAGAGTGTCAGCCTATGAATACGACGCGGCATTTCCCCTGCACGGCCATTTGTGGCATCACTACGGGATGAAGCGCACCCGCATCAAATTCTGCGGCATGACCCGCACCGAGGACGCCGTACGGGCGGCGCGCCTCGGCGTGGATGCCATTGGTCTGGTATTCACCCGGCGCAGCCCCCGCTTCGTGGAACTCGAACAGGCACAGGCCATCGTCGCCGCCTTGCCGCCGTTGGTCGGCGTGGTGGCCTTGTTCATGGATGACGACCCGGATTGGGTGCGCGAGATTGAGCGGGCGGTACGGCCCCATTTCCTGCAATTCCACGGCAAGGAAGAAGACGCCTTCTGCAGCGGCTTCGGCACGCCGCACCTGAAGGCCATCGCCATGGGCTCGGAAGCCGACGTGCACGCGCGGATGGCGGCGCATGCCCATGCATGCGGTTTCCTGCTGGACGGCCATGCGGCAGGCGCCCAGGGTGGGCGCGGGCAGGGCTTCGACTGGTCGCGCATCCCGGCGCGGACCACCCGCCCCCTGATCCTTGCCGGCGGCATCACCCCCGACAACGTGGAGGCCGCCATCGACCGGGTGCGGCCATGGGCGGTGGACGTGTCCAGTGGCATCGAGACGGCCCCCGGCGTGAAGGATGCCGCAAAAATGGCCGCCTTCGTCACCGCAGTACGCCAGGCCGACGCATCCGTGTAGGAGCGCACCCGGGCGCGACGGCATCGGCGTTCCATGGGCCTCGAGCCCGTCGCGCCCGGGTGCGCTCCTACAATAGACAACGCAGGCCGGTGGCGCGGCGTCGATGGAGATTCGCTGCCCGACCACGTCGTCGCCGTCGTCGGAATCGGCTCAACCCTCCGCCAACTCGCGCTTCAGCCAGTCGGCCAGCAGGGACAGGCGCGAATCGTCGGCGTGCCTTGGAATGCCCAGGACCCAGCGCGCCCGCGTGGCGCGGAATCCCCAGGGTGCCACCAGCCGGCCGGCGGCGAGATCGTCGGCCACCAGCGGTTGTGGCGCGATGGCTACGCCCAACCCCGCCGTGGCGGCTTCCAGCAGGTAATACAAGTGCTCGAACGACTGGCCGTACCGCAGTTGGCTTGCGCTCATGCCCTGTGCACGTGCCCAGGCGGGCCATGCCTGCGGGCGCGAGGTGGTGTGCAGCAGCGGTTCCGCGGACAACGCGGACGGAGGGGCCGCGCGCAGTGCGGCGTACCGCGGGTGTTGCGGGCTGAAGACGGGACCGATGCGCTCGGTGGCCAGCGGATGCACGTCCCACGAGGGCGGCCAGGGCGGTTCGGACAGCAGCAGGGCGGCGTCCAGCCCCGGCAAAGCGGGCGCGGGATTCCCCTCGATGGCCGCCAGGTGCAGTTTCAGGTCGGGCAGGTCGTCGTGCAGCTTTTGCAGGCGCGGGATGATCCAGCGCGCCAGCACGCTGCTGGAGCAACCCAGGACCAGGGGCGCATGCCTGGATTCGCGGCGGAGCTGGTGGCAGCAGCTCCGCAACTGGTCGAATGCCGCCGACGCGCCATCGCGCAATTGGCGGCCGGCCGGGGTCAGGGACAGGCCGCGCCCCTCGCGCGTGAACAGGGCGATGCCCAGTTCGGATTCCAGTGCGCGAATGTGTCGGCTGACCGCGCCGTGCGTCACATGCAGTTCGTCGCCGGCGCGGCTGACGCTTTCCAGGCGGGCTGTGGCTTCGAAGGCGCGCAGGGCGTTCAGCGAGGGCAGTTCACGGGGCATGTGATGCGTGAGTTTTCCTGACAGGTTGCCGCAATCTTATCGCTTTTGTCGCCGCTTCGTCCGCACTAGGCTGTAGTCCCTGCCGCATGCGGCGGCCTTGCCCTGGATACGAACACCCGTCATGCCCGTGATCGACGACTACCACGCCTACCCGGATGCCCACGGCCGCTTCGGCGCCTACGGCGGCATCTACGTGGCCGAAACCCTGATGGCCCCGCTGGCCGAATTGACCGAGGCCTACCTGCGCCTGCGCGAGGACCCCGGTTTCGTGGCCGAACTGGACCGCGACCTGCAGCATTACGTCGGCCGGCCCAGCCCGGTCTATTACGCCGAGCGCCTGTCGCGCGAGGTCGGCGGCGCGCGCATCCTCTTCAAGCGCGAGGACCTCAACCACACCGGCGCGCACAAGGCGAACAACGTCATGGGCCAGGGCCTGC
>CAZMXV010000043.1:0-16873 GCA_964570295.1 uncultured Rhodanobacteraceae bacterium | reverse complement strand
AGCCCGGGTGGGTCATCAGGGGCAGCACGGCGGTCAGCGTGTTTTCGGTGAACAGCTGCTGGCGCGCCACCACCACGATCAGGAACCCGACCGTGTAACCCAGCTTGACCAGCAGAAACCCGCCCTGAACCCCGGCCAGGTGTACCGCCAGCAGTGCCGGCACCAGCATCGAAAAGCCCATCGACAGGCCGGCGGCGAGCGACGACCAGCCCAGCGCGGCGGCACTTCTGCCCAGTTCGGCCTTGCCTTCCACGCGAATGGTCTCGTGCAGCACCTGCACGCGTGGTGGCGCGTTCTCCTCGACCTCGCCGCGCTCGCGTTCGGTCAGCCCGAACGAGCCTTCCGGCTCGTCGTCGTCCGGACCGTGCCGGGGAACCTGGGGTCGGGCCGGGTCGCTGCTCATGCCGGTGAGTCTACCCCGGCACGAGACGGAAGCCCGCAGGCGGGCACCGCGCGTTTCGGCACCAGTCAGGTGACCCCGCCCGGCGGCACTATGCTGTCTTCATGACCCTCGACGACAGCCCCCGCCTCTGGCCCGAGAGACGACGGACGGCACCATGAAAGCAGGCTGCCATGTCATCGACCTGACGCACCCGGACAAGGTGCTGTTTCCCGACGACGGCCTCACCAAGCGCGACCTGGTCGACTACTACCGCCGCATCGCGGATGTCATGGTGCCGTTGATCCGCGAGCGGGCACTGACCCTGCACCGGTTTCCCGACGGCATCGGGGCGGAAGGCTTCTACCAGCAACAGGTGCCCGACCATTTCCCGGACTGGATCGCCCGCGCCAGCCTGCCCCGCGCGGACGGAAAAACGGTGACGCGATGCGTGTGCAACGACGCCGCCACCCTGGCCTATCTGGCCGGCCAGGCCTGCATCACGCCGCACGCGTGGCTGGCACGGCGCGACCGCCCGCATCATCCCGACCGCATGGTGTTCGACCTGGACCCGTCCGACGACGACTTTTCCGTCGTGCGCATGGCCGCACGCGTCCTGCGCGGGGTGCTCGACGACATCGGCCTCACCGGCTTCGTCATGACCACCGGGTCGCGCGGCCTGCATGTCGTGGTGCCGCTGGATGCCGCCACCGGCTTCGATGCGGTGCGCGATTTCGCGCAGCGCGTCGCGCGTGCCGCCACCGCACGCGCACCGGATCACCTCACCACCGAACAGCGCAAGCAGCGGCGCCGCGGTCGCCTGTACCTGGACATCATGCGCAACGCCTACGGCCAGACGGCGGTGGCCCCCTACGCGGTGCGCCCCCGGCCCGGCGCCCCCGTGGCCATGCCGCTGGACTGGGGCGAACTGGGCAACGGCGGGCTGCGCGCGGACCGTTACCGCATCGGCAACGCCTTCCGCCGCCTGGCACAAAAGAGTGACCCGTGGCGCGACATGGCACGCCACTTCGCCTCGCTGCCGAATCACGAGGACCGCCTGGGCCGCCTGGCGCCGTAGCACGAGCCCATCATGAACCGACAGGCCATTCCGGCATGTCACCGTACATCCAACACCTGAATCGGGCCGGCACTCAGCGTATGCTCAGCGGGTCCACCATGCATCCGGTAACGTAAGAGACATCCACAAGGAGGAAACCCCATGCAGACACCGGTCGATCGACTGGAGCATCGCCACCGTTGCCCGCGGGCACACGCACCACGTTCCATCCGCGGCGGAGGCCAGGCATGAGCGCCCTGCATGAGAAAAAAACCTGGAAGGCGCTGGAAGCCCACCACCGCGCCATGTCGCGCAAGCACCTGCGCGACCTGTTCGCGAAGGACCCGCAACGGGCCCGCCGCTTCACCGCCACCGGTGCCGGCTGGACCCTGGATTATTCCAAGCACCGCATCGACGCGACCACCATCAAGCGCCTCGTGGCCCTGGCCCGCGACTGTGGCCTGGAAGCACGCCGCGACGCCATGTTCGCCGGTGAAAAAGTCAATCCCACCGAGCAGCGCGCGGCCCTGCACGTGGCCCTGCGCGCACCGGCGGGCAGCGACATCCGGGTCGACGGCGAGAACGTGGTGCCCGCGGTCCATGCGGTGCTGGAGCGCATGGCCGAATGCGCGCACAAGGTGCGCAACGGCGAATGGAAGGGCTATACCGGGCGCCCCATCCGCAACATCGTCAACATCGGCATCGGCGGTTCGGACCTGGGCCCGGTGATGGCCTACGAGGCCCTGCGCCACTACTCGGACCGCCACCTGAACTTCCGCTTCGTGTCCAACGTGGACGGCACCGATTTCGCCGAGGCCGTGCACGGCATGCGTCCGGACGAGACCCTGTTCATCGTCGCCTCCAAGACCTTCACCACGCTGGAAACCATGACCAACGCGCATACCGCGCGCGATTGGCTGCTGGCCGCCTGCGGCAAGCGCAACAAGGCGGCGGTGAAGCACCACTTCGTGGCGCTTTCCACCAACCACGAGGCCGTGCACGATTTCGGCATCGACACCGCCAACATGTTCGGCTTCTGGGACTGGGTCGGCGGGCGCTACTCCATGGACTCGGCGATCGGGCTTTCCACCATGATCGCCATCGGCCCCGAATACTTCGGGGACATGCTGCAGGGCTTCCATGCCATGGACCAGCACTTCCGCAGCGCGCCGCTGGAGCGCAACCTGCCCGCGCTGATGGGTCTGCTCAACGTCTGGTACGCCAACTTCTTCGACGCCGCCACCATTGCCGTGCTGCCCTACGCGCAGTACCTCAAGCGCTTCCCGGCCTACCTGCAGCAACTCAACATGGAGTCCAACGGCAAGCACGTCACCCTGGCCGGCAAGCACGTGGACTACGCCACCGGCCCGATCTTCTGGGGCGAGCCCGGCACCAACGGCCAGCACTCGTTCTACCAGCTGATCCACCAGGGCACGCGCCTGATTCCCTGCGACTTCATCGCCTTCGGCCAGACCCTGAACCCGCTGGGCAACCATCATGACCTGCTGATCGCCAACGTCATCGCCCAGGCCGAGGCCCTGGCACGCGGCAAGACCGCCCGCGAGGTACGCGCCGAAGGCACCCCGGCGCGTCTGGTGCCGCACAAGGTGTTCGAGGGCAACCGCCCTTCCAGCCTGCTGATGGCCGAGCGGCTGACCCCGCACGCACTGGGGGCGCTGGTGGCCCTCTACGAGCACAGCGTGTTCACCCAGGCCACCATCTGGAACATCGACCCGTTCGACCAGTGGGGTGTGGAGCTGGGCAAGGTGCTGGCGAAAAAAGTGGCCGGGGAAATCGAGTCGCCGACCCGGCGCCTGGCCCACGACCCCTCCACCAATGCCGCCATCCGCTGGTACCGCAAGGCCCGCGAACGCGCACCCGACGCCGCACCCCGCCAGCGTCGCGTGCTGGTGCTCGACGTCGGCGGCAGCCACGTCAAGGCGCGCCTCGGCAGCGGCCGCAAGACCAGCCGCTTCGCTTCCGGCCCCGGCATGACGCCGGACGACATGATGCGCGGGCTGGCCCGGGAACTGCGCGGCAGGAAATACGACTGCGTCAGCATCGGCCTTCCCGCCCCGGTGGTGCACGGGCGCATCCTGGCCGAACCGCACAACCTCGGTGGCGGCTGGGTAGGCTTCGACTTCACCGCCGCCTTCGGCAAGCCGGTACGCATCCTCAACGACGCCGCCATGCAGGCCCTGGGCAGCTACCAGGGCGGCCGCATGCTGTTCCTCGGCCTCGGCACCGGCCTCGGTTCGGCCATGATCGTCGACGGCCGTGTCGAACCAATGGAACTGGCCCACCTGCCCTGGCGCGACCACGACTACGAACACTACGTCGGCGAAGCCTTCCGCGAACGCGATGCCGAGGCCTGGAAAGCCAACGTCATGGAGGTCGTCGACGTGCTGTCCAGAGCCATGGAATCCGACTACGTGGTGCTCGGCGGCGGCAACGTGCGCCACTTCGACAGCCTGCCCGAAGGCGTGCACCGCGGCGACAACGACAACGCCTTCACCGGCGGTTTCCGGCTTTGGGAGAACGACGCATGAACACCACGAAAACACTGCAACTGGGCATGATCGGCCTCGGCCGCATGGGTGCCAACATGATCCGGCGCATGCAGGGCCACGGCGTGACCTGCGTCGGCTTCGACACCCATGCCGAGGCCCGCGAGCGCATCACCGACTGCGGCGCCGACACCGCCACCAGCCTGGCCGAACTGGTCGACAAGCTGGCCACCCCGCGCGCGGTCTGGATGATGGTGCCCAGCGGCGTGGTCGACAGCGTCGTCGACGAGCTGCTGCCGCTGCTGGATGCCGGCGACATGATCATCGACGGCGGCAACTCGCACTATGTCGACGACATCCGCCGCGCCAAACACGCCGCCGACAAGAACGTGATGTATGTGGACGTCGGCGTCAGCGGCGGCGTGTGGGGCTTCGACCGTGGCTACTGCCAGATGATCGGCGGCCCCGACGAGGCCTGGCGCCACCTGGAACCGGCCTTCGCCGCCCTGGCCCCCGGCGTCGCGGCGGCCGAACGCACGCCCGGTCGCGAGGGCGAGCCGTCCGCGGCGGAAAACGGCTACCTGCACTGCGGCCCCACCGGTGCCGGACACTTCGTGAAAATGGTCCACAACGGCATCGAATACGGTCTCATGGCCGCCTATGCCGAAGGCCTCAACATCCTCAAGCATGCCGATGCCGGCAGGCACGAACGCGAGCAGGACGCCGAAACCACGCCCCTGGAGCACCCCGAGCACTACCAGTACGACCTGCCCCTGGACGACATCGTGGAAGTGTGGCGCCGCGGCAGCGTCATCGGTTCGTGGCTGCTCGACCTCACCGCCGCCGAGATGGGCAGCGACCCCGCCCTGGAAGGCTATTCCGGCCGCGTTTCCGACTCCGGCGAGGGGCGCTGGACCGCGCTGGCCGCCATCGAGGAAGGCGTGCCCGCGCCGGTGCTCACCTCGGCCCTGTTCGGCCGCTTCTCGTCACGCGACAACGACCAGTTTGCCAACAAGGTGATGTCCGCCATGCGCCACGCCTTCGGCGGCCACAAGGAAAAGAAGGCGTCGTGAATCGCGTATTCCCCCTCACCCGCTCCTGCCACGCCAACCACCCACCCGCGAGGTTCCCATGAGCGACACCACCCTGGTCATCCTCGGCGCCACCGGCGACCTCACCAAGCGCCTGCTGATGCCGGCCCTGTACCGCCTGCACCAGCGCGGCCTGACGCCGGACTTGCGCATCGTCGGCTATGCCATGGAAACGTGGACCGGCAAGCGCTTCGAGAACCACATCCACCGCGCCCTGAAATCCTTTGCCGCCGACTTCACCGAGACGGACTGGGAAACTTTTCGCGACAAGCTCGACTACGTCAGCGGCCAGCTTGATCCCGACGACCTGAAGCCGCTTGAAGACAAACTCGCGCCCCGCTCGCTGTTCTACCTGGCCCTGCCCCCGTCCCTGTTCGGTACCGCCGCCCAGGCCCTCGGCAAGGCCGGCATGACCGAAGCCCCGGCCAAGGGCTGGCGCCGCCTGGTGGTGGAAAAGCCCTTCGGCACCGACCTCGCCAGCGCCCGCAAGCTGCGCGAACAGATGCACGTACATTGGCAAGAAAAGCAGATCCTGCGCATCGACCACTTCCTGGGCAAGGAAACCACCCAGAACCTCATGGTGTTCCGCTTCGCCAACCGCTTCCTGGAGCCGGTGTGGAACGGCAACCACATCAAGCAGGTACAGATCACCTACGCCGAAACCCTGGGCGTGGAAAAACGCGCCGGCTACTACGACCACGCCGGCGCCCTGCGCGACATGCTGCAGAACCACCTGATGCAACTGTTCAGCCTGGCCGCCATCGAGCCGCTGTCCAGCTTCGACGCCGATGTGCTGCGCGACCACAAGGTGGAAGTACTGCGCTCGGTCAAGCGCATCACCGCACGCAACGTCAACCGCCATGCCGTGCGCGGCCAGTACCGCGCCGGCAAGCTCGGACGCAGGAAACTCAAGGCCTACCGCAGCGAGCCCGGCGTCGAGAAGGACTCCAACACCGAAACCTTCGCCGCCCTGCGTCTGGAAATCGACAACTGGCGCTGGCAGGGCGTGCCCTTCTACCTGCGCAGCGGCAAGCGCATGGCCAGCAACTGCTCGGAAATCGCGGTGGAATTCAAGAACACGCCCGTCGCCGCCGCGGCCGACAACAACTGGATGATCTTCCGCATCAAGCCCAACCAGGCCATGACCCTCGTCGCCAACGCCAAAAAGCCGGGCCTGGAACTGGAAGGTCGCCAGGTCAAGCTCACCGCCGCCTACGCCGAAGACAGCCAGAACGAATTCTCCGCCTACGAACAGCTGCTCATGGACGCCATGGAAGGCGACCGCACCCATTTCCTGCGCTTCGACGAAGTGGAATGGGCCTGGCGCCTGCTCGAGCCGGTGCTCAAGGCGTGGAAAAAAGGCACTCCCGACTTCTACGCCGCCGGCTCCGAAGGCCCCGCCACCCAGGACCGCCTGCTGGACAAGGGCCACCACTGGCGCCCCGTGCGCCTGGTCGCCGGCGAGGAAGACTGACCGCGGCCGTGCCGTCGTTTTCGCGTCGGAAACAACCGCGGCGCATGGCGGGAAACCGGGCTGAAACCTCGGGGTATCGACAGGCGCATGCCGGTTGACGCGACCATGCCGGTTCGGTAATGGTGTCGTCTGACCGCATTCATCACCCGGCCTTCGGACGGGTACTCGATCGCCAGAGGCCCCGCAATGACCACGACGACCGGCCCGTACCCGCCCGCCATGCCGCCTGAAGGAAAACAGTTTCTCGGCCATCCACGCGGCTTGTTCGTGCTGTTTTTCGCCGAGATGTGGGAGCGTTTCTCGTATTACGGGATGCGCGCGATTCTGGTCTTCTACCTGTTGCAGCACTGGCTGTTTTCCGAGGACAAGGCCTACCTGATCTACGGCGCGTACACGGCGCTGGTCTACATCACGCCGGTGATCGGCGGGTACCTGGCCGATCACTACATCGGGCAGCGCAAGGCCGTGCAGTACGGCGCCATCCTGCTGGTGATCGGACACAGCCTGATGGCCGTCGAAGGTTCCGGCGGCCAGGACTCGGCCGCCCTCAACGCGTTCTGGCTGGCGCTGGCGTTCATCATCATGGGCGTGGGCTTCCTGAAGGCCAACATCTCGGCCATCGTCGGCCAGTTGTACCGTCAGGGCGACGCACGCCGCGACCCGGCGTTCACGATCTTCTACATGGGCATCAACCTCGGCTCCTTCGTCGGTTCGCTTCTGGTCGGCTACCTGGGCGAGGTATACGGCTGGAGCTGGGGCTTCGGCGCGGCCGGCGTGGGCATGCTGCTGGGGCTGGTGGTGTTCGTCTGGGGGCGCCCGAGCCTGCGCGGCCACGGCGAGCCGGCGCATCCGCAAAAGCTGGAACGGCGTGTCGCCGGCCTGAAAACGGAATGGTGGATCTACCTGTGGGGTATCGTCGGCGTGGCCGTGGTCGCGGGGCTCGTGCAGGCCCAGGACATGGTCGGCTGGCTGCTGGGACTCAGCGGACTGGTGGTGGTCGTCTACCTGCTGTTCACCGCGGTGGCGCGGCTGGACAAGATCCAGCGCGACCGGATTTTCGCGGCCATGTTCCTGATCGGCCTGCAGCCGCTGTTCTGGGCGCTGTTCGAACAGGCCGGCTCCTCGCTCAACGTCTACACCCGCGAACAGGTCGACCGGGTGGTATTCGGCTGGGAAGTACCGGCATCGATGTTCCAGTCCATCAATGCGTTCTACATCATCACGCTGGGACCGATCTTCGCCTGGCTCTGGTTGTGGCTGTCGCGCCGCGGCTGGGAACCCTCGACACCGGTCAAGTTCGGCCTCGGCCTGGTCCAGCTCGGCGCCGGTTTCCTGGTGCTGGTGGCCGGCGCCGCGTCGGTGGCCACCGGCAGCCTGACGCCGCTGGTGTTCATCTTCCTGATCTACATGCTGCACACGATGGGCGAACTGTGCCTTTCGCCGGTGGGCCTGTCGGCCATGACGAAACTGGCACCCGCCTCCATGATCAGCCTGCTCATGGGCACCTGGTTCCTGGCCAGCGCCGCGGGCAATTACATCGCCGGACTGGTGGCGCGCGCCACCAGCGGCGGCATCGGACTGGAGGCATCGGCCACACCGGTGATGGACGTTTACCAGCGCATCGGCTGGCTGGCGGTGGTCGTGGGCGTGGGCGTCATTCTGGTGGCACCGTGGATCCGGCGACTGATGCACGAAGGCGTGGGCGACGACGCCGACAAAAAACCGGCCGGGTGAGGCGCCTGCCCGCGCAACGGCCCGGCAAACAACATGACCAGCGCGTGTGGCCGCCGAGACAGTCCCGGGTTGCGCCGCTGAATCAACACGCGAAATGCAACATTCCGGGCAGCTCACTGAACCGCTCAATGGTTGCCCTGTGGTCAGGGTTTCATCTCGTCACCAGAGGCACGATACGCCCATGAAATGCCTTTTCGCCATTGTTGAGGACAGCACCCATGTCGAGGAGCTCTGGCGCCGCGTCGTCGAGTGAAGGGACGGATCACGCGGGCACGGACAGGCCCAAAATAGGGGGCCCAAAAAGGGGTGACCCCAAAAAGAAAGACGAGAAAATCGCTCTGACCTCTTTTTTGGATTCAAGAACACCCCCGTCGCCGTGGCCGCGGACAATAACTGGATAATCTTCCGCATCAAGCCCACCCAGGCCATGACCCTCATCGCCAACGCCAAGAAACCGGGTCTTGAACTGGAAGGCCACCAAGTCAAACTGACGGCCGCCTACGCCGAAGACAACCGCAAGGAATTCTCCGCCTACGAGCAGTTGCTGATGGATGCCATCGAAGGCGACCGTACCCATTTCCTGCGCTTCGATGAAGTGGAATGGACCTGGCGCCTGCCCGACCCGGTGCTGAAGGCTTGGAAAAAAGGCCACACCAACACCTACCCCACCGGTTCCGAAGGGCCTGCCACCCAGGACCGGCTGCTCAGCAAGGGACACCACTGGCGGTCCGTGCGTCTCGTCGCCGGTGAGGAAGATTGACCCGCATGGTTTCCGCAAATATTATGCAAAACTGGTGCAATTCAAGGAAAGATCATGCCCGGATACACGGTAAAGCCCGGCGTCACCCTCAAACCTGACGCGCAGGCATTCGTTGCCGCCGTCGCCACCGAAGTTGACAAAGCACTAGTCGTGACCAGCGGCTACCGTGACCCCGACAAGCAGGCCGCGGCCATGTACACGAAATTCAAAGTCGGCGGCTCTTACCATATCTATCGTCAGACTTTGCCAGCCAAAGCCGTATATGACGCGTACGTCAGCGGGATGAGCTCCGGAAGCAGCAAGGCACAGGTCGTGGAAGACATGGCAGCAATACTCCGAAAGCAGGTCAGCAACCATATCTATCTCTCCCGACACATGCGAGCGACGGCTGTGGATTTCCGCACATTCAATCTGACCAGATTGGAAAAGCAACAACTTGAGAAGGCCTGCAAAAAGCATGGTGCCAGCGTGGTGATCGACGAAGGACACCCACCACACCTCCATGTCCAATTCTGAACGGAAACACGCCACCATGCAGCGATTCTTCTCCGTTCTCTTGGTTGTGCTGCTTTTGGCGGGCGGATGTTCGGCCGCCATATCGAGGCCCGACACGACGTCGCCATTCCTCTGCAAAGTCGACAACGGCTATATTGTCGTCACGCTGAGTGGTACGGACGCCGAACAGTCCCGCAACCCGAAGTATTTCGGCATCAGCAGTGATAGCGGCTTCACCTATCTCAACTACCCGCCCGCCCAAGCCGATTCCACCCCCTACGACCTCCACACGCGTATACTGAAACTGAGCATCCGGGACCAGTACGGCATCCGCTACGCGGACGGCGCGCCCGTCCGTGTGAAAGTTTTCCCCGGACCGGGGACGTATCATTTGATCTTTGCCGACGACATGGAAACCGAACCGGACAACACGTTCAGCCTCCAATGCGATGTGAGCTTGTCGGCAACCAGATTCCCCGACCAAGTCGGCCGCGAGCGTTCGTAACGATTTCGCCCGAGTGTCCGCACACGAGGTCATGACGGCACACGATTCCAGCAATCGGCAAAAAAGCCATCAGGTGTCGCCCCACCTTCACTGGTGCAGAAACACTGAACTCGTTGCATGTGCCGGCAGAACCCCCGCCCTGAATAACCAGATTGGCGAGCCAGGTTGACCGGATTCAACCTTCCTGGATGCCCTTGAATTTTCGCTTCCCCATCAGCGCACGGAATGCCGCTCAACGCCACGCCGGGCGATTTTCACGGGCGAGTGGAACGCTTGGCATCAAAACGCAGTTGGTCGATGCTGAGGGGTCAGAGTGATTTTAAGATGAGAAAATCACTCTGGCCCCTGCCCCCTATCTGCGCGGCCGCGGTGCCCATGGTGCAGGTTCCGGGCACGGTGCACTTCTCGCCCGGCCGCGCCCTGGACGCGGACGCCTGCCCCTCCGGCGGCGCCGGCATGGTGGGGACGGCGGACGATGTGCTGCGCCTGCTGGACATGCTGCAGTCCGACGGCGGCGGGCTGCTGTCCCCGCACACCCTACGACGGATGACTTCGCTCCAGGCGGACGCCGAAGCGCAGGCCCATGGCCCGGGCTGGGGATTCAGCTACGGCTGGGCCGTACTCGCCGATCCGGACGCCGCGCAAACCCCGCAGTCCATCGGACGTTGACGTGGGGCGGCGTCTATGGCCACTCCTGGTTTCTCGACCGCCAGCGGGGCCTCGGCGTGGTGGCGCTGACCAACACCGCGCTTGAAGGCATGTGGGGCCGCGTCACCGCGGATATCCGGGCGGCGGTCTACGGATGACCCCCGCTCGCCCGGGGCGTGTCCGCTTCCGGCCAGGCTCCCGGAAGGGGGACGCCGCCGGCGCGGGCATGGCGCGAGACAACACTATTCAAGCAGACGCGACGCCTTGCGTGTTCCGGCACCGGGTCAAGCCGGACTCGCGACTTGACCCGACATAAACAAATGTTTACTTTATTGAACATGCATTCAGTCCCTGACGATCGAACATCCCGCGCCATCATCCGCGACGAAGCGCTTCGCCTCTTTTCCGAACAGGGTGCCGACGCGGTCACGGTGCGTGAAATCGCCGCCGCCGCGGGCGTGTCACCCGCGCTGGTGATCCGGCATTACGGCTCCAAGGACGGCCTGCGCGAAGCCGTGGACGTGCACGTGCTCAAGACGCTCGCCACCATGATGGACGAGGTGACCCGGACCACCGGCATGCCGATCGCCTCGCAGGTCGACGCGCTGCGCCTGCTGCCGGCCGACTCCCCCATCCTGCGCTACCTGGCGCGCCTGTTCGTCGAAGGCGGCGGCACGGCCGGCACGCTTTTCCACCGCATCCTGGACATCAGCCAGGCCGCACTGGAGGCCATGGTGGACGAAGGCACCGCCTCCTCCGGTGCCGACATCCGCACCCGGGCCGCCTTTCTCGGCATCAACGACCTGGCCGTGCTGCTGTTCCGCGACCTGCTCACCGACTGGCTCGGCGTCGACCCGCTTTCTCCCGTGGGTCTGCGGCAATGGTCCACCGAAGCCGGCAGCATCTACGCGGGCGGGCTGCGCGGCCCGCTCCTTCCGGCGCGCGACGGAAGTCCGTGAAAATGCCCGTCCGTACAGAGCCATGACGTGCTGGTCCCCGGCAGGAGATCCCGCATGGCGTCATGGAACGACAACCCGCCATCTGACCCGTGACATCGCGCGCAAGGCTTTGCCCGAAATCCCCGGCCCCCGTCCCAATGAAGGACCATCGCTGGTCAGCGCGCCAGCGCCTGCCCCAGCAATATCGTTCCGGTCGCGATCAGGCCCACGTGCACGCAGCGCACGAAAAACGTGGCGTTCATGCGCCGGTTGGCAACCCGCCCCAGCACGATGGCCACCGCCACCACCGGCAGCGATACCAGGTAGTCGCGCGTGACGGCCGGTGTCCACAGTCCGGCCAGCGCATACCCGGCCATCACCAGCACGCTGGCGGGCAGGAAATACCCCTGCAGGGTGGCCCGGAAATGCTGCGGCGACCAGCGCCGCAGCGTGCCGTACAGCACCAGGGGCGGGCCGTTCATGCCGTAGGCGCCGCCGAGGATGCCGCCGCCGAAACCGAACAGCCAGGCATGGCGGCCGGTTTTCAGTTGCGGCGGGTTGCGGGCGAGCAGGACATAACCGGAGAACCCGATGATGATCGCGCCAAGCAGCGCCTTGACCCAGGCGCTGTCGACGTGGGTCAGCAGCCACAGGCCCAGCGGCAAGCCCGGCAGGGTGGCCAGAAACAGGCCGGTAGCGCTGCGCAGGTCGGCGTGTCGCCAGTCCTGTGCCAGCACCACCGCCGCCACGGTCATCGACACCAGCACCGCGACCGGCACGGCCGCTTCCACCGGCATGAACAGCGCCAGCAGCGGCACCGCCACCAGCGCCTCGCCAAAGCCGAACGCCGACCGTATGAAGGTGGCCACGAACAAGACCGCCAGCAGCGCCCACGGGGGGGCCGGCATGCCGTCATCGTGCCCGCACGGCACACAAGCCCATGGCGGTATTCCTGCCGGTCCGCCGGTTCGGATAGCGCGCCACCGGCACGGCGACATGAGGGATCAAGGCGCAAATCGTGACGCCGGTCGACAGGCATCGACACGCTCCACTGGGCTGGCAAGGGACGATCCGGCAAGGATACCAACGCGATCACCCGCGGGCACCCGTGATACGCACCATGCATCGCCCGGTGCCGGCGCATCGCCCTGCCGGATATTCGTCGTCGGAGCGGGAGCCCGCCCCGGGGAACCCCCGGTTTTTTCGAAGCCGGCGCTCAACCTCCGCCCGACGGCGGCGTCAGCAGATGCAGCGCCTGCCCGACGGAGAACATGCCGCCATCGGGCACGGCGCCGGCATTGGCCACCAGCCGTTTTTGCGATTCTTCCACCCATGGCACCACATGCCGCGGGCCGGCGATATAGGCCTGCCATTTGCCGTAGGGCACGTCACGACCGCCCTTGCGGGAAGGATTCAACTGGTACCGCACCGGAATGACGGCCACCCAGTGGTCCTGTCCGGCCCGCGGGCCGGTGGTCGGCGGCGTGAAGGTCCAGTGCCTGATGGCCCGCTCGGACGCGTCGGCGAACATTTTCCGCCACTGCCGCAGCTGCCGGCGGGTACCACGCGTGCGCAGGTCGACCTGGCGGGTGGCGATCTTGTCCACCTTGCCCCGGGGGGTGATGCGCACCACGACGTAGGCGGTGCCCTGCACCCTGGACCTGACCGCCGCGGGAGGATAAGGCGGCGGCCGCATGTGGTCTCTTTGCAGCACGTCGGTCGTGTTGACCGCGTGGTCGCTCATGAACCACGTGCTGTCGATGCTGATCGCGACATGGTGCTCGTCGACGGGTTTCGCCACCAGCCGCACCCACATCCCGGAACGGGCCGCCACGGGCCGGCCGTCCACCCGGACCGGCTCGAACCTCCAATGCGGCACCACCTTGGCCATCTGCGCGGACACGCCGGGCGGAATGCGCGAGGCGTGCTCGAGCTGGTAGCCGGTCACGCTGCCGTCGGGCGCGATCTCGATGGTGCCGTGGACCACCATGCTGGCCTGCGCCGGAGGGTCGGCCCAGGCTGTCGCCGGCAACAGCACCAGCACCCACAGAAGCCACCATCCTTTCCCATGTGTCATGTCGCGTTTCCCTCGTCGGAGCCTTCCGCTCCCCCGCCCCTTGATATCTCCTGCATGAGGCCACTGTCAACCACGTGAAGCCATGGACCGGGCCGTGAACGCCGGCACATCGGGTGCGGCATGCAGGCCGAACAACGGTCGCAGCCAGCGCATCCGCCGGATCAGGCACGCGTGCAGGAGGGCGCAACCACCGATGGTGCCGGCCAGCACCAGCGCCGGTTCCGCCACCGGGCCCAGGTCCAGCGGCAGCACGTACCACGCGATCGCCAGCAGCACGCTCTGGTGCAGGATGTACCAGGGATAGACCGCCTCGCGGGCATAGGGCAGCCAGCGGAACGGCCGGTTCAGGCAGGCATGGCCCCAGCCCAGCACGGCGCAGATGGCGATCCACAGGTAGGCGTCGCGCAGCAGGATGGTTGCCAGGAGCATGCCCGGCACCTGTCCGGCGCCCGGTGCCAGCAGGTAGCCCGCGAACAGGACCGGGGCCAGCAACAGCGTGGCCCACCGCAGGCGTGCCAGTTCCGCCCACAGGCCGGCATCGGTACCCAGTATCCAGCCGTACAGGAACATCGTGCCGTACAGCGCCAGCGCGTACCAGTCACCGATCAGGGCATGGGTTTCCGGGTAGCGCCAGGACAGCAGCGCGCCGCAGGCGAACAGCGGCAGCACGGGATGCACCAGCAGCGAGACGCCACGCAGCCGCCGGCAGCGCTCACGCAGATGACGGCCGATGCGCGACTCCAGCGCCGGCAGCAGGGCCACCAGCAGCATGGTGAACAGCCACAGGTAGGGCAGATACCACAGGTGGTTCCATGTGATCCCGTAACGTGATCCGGTGAAGGCACCGTCCGGCCATGGCCCCAACGCCCAATAGCGCAAGAGGAAGCGGCCGAAACCCGGCTCGACGAGGTGGCGCGACAGCCCCTCCACGTACGGCTGCACGGGAATCACCACGGCCATGCCGAATGCCAGCGGCAGCAGCAGGCGCGTGCTGCGCTTCCACGCCAGCCCGAGGCGTCCGTCGCGTCGGCGCATGAACATCATCGCCAGCCCGGAGATCATGAACAGCAGCTCCATGCGCCAACGGTTGAGGAACAGCATCGGGTATTGCAGCCACCGGGCCGCATGGTCGCTCTTGAGATGGAAGTCCCAGTCGGCCACGTACAGCATGCCGGCGTGGTAAAAGATCAACAGCCCGAAGGCGAGAACGCGCAGGGCGTCGATGTCGTGTCGGCGGTTCATGGATGGATGCACCGGGGCGGGAAACCTCCAGCTTCGATGCCGGAACCCGCCCCGTCCGCCCGGAAGTGACGAAACGGGGGGTTGCAGTGACGAAATGCGGACGGCGGGGATGAACGGCAACGCCGGGCTCGCGTAGAATCCGCGGCATGAGCACGGTTGCCGCCCGTTTCCCGGGATCACGCCGCTGGCGGTGGTACGAGGTCGGCTTCTGGCTGACACTGATCACCCTCAACGCCATCTTCAACGTCGTCGTCGCCCGGCTCGACCATCCGGGCCTTCCGGCGTGGTACCCGTGGGTGTGGGAGTCGAGCAGCGCCATCGTGCTCCTGCTGCTGGTGCCGGCGATCGCGCTGTTCGAGGCCTGCCGCCCGATACGTCTGGACAACTGGCCCCGCCGCCTGCCGCTGCACGTGGCCGCCAGCGTCGTGTTCAGCCTGCTGCACGTGGCCGGCATGATCGGGCTGCGCACGCTGGCCTATGCCCTTGCCGGCGACAGCTACCGTTTCGGCGCCTGGTGGACGGGCATGGGCTACGAGTACCTGAAGGATGCGCGCACCTATTTCCTGATCGTGACGGCACTGGCCCTGTACCGGCTGTGGCGCCTGCGTCGCCACGGCGAGGCACGGCTGCTCGCGGCGCCCGACGATGCCCCGCCCGTGGAGCCGGTGGAACGTCCGGAACGGTTCCTCGTGCGCAAGCTGGGCAAGGAGTTTCTGGTCAACGCCAGCGAGATCGAATGGCTGCAGGCGGCCGGCAACTATGTGAACCTCGGCGTGCGCGGCCGCATCTATCCGTTGCGCGCCACCATGACCGGCATGGACGGGCAACTCGATCCAGCCCGTTTCGTGCGCGTCCATCGCAGTTATTTCGTCAATCTCGACTTCCTGGCGCAGATCGAACCGCTGGATACCGGTGATGCGCGCCTGCACCTGCGCGACGGCACCGTCATTCCCTGCAGCCGTCGCCACCGGAGCGCGCTGCGCGGTCGGCTGGCCGGCTGACGCGCCCTTCTAAGCGGGCGGAGTTTCCTGCCGTTCGCTGCCCCCGGCGTCCAGTTGCAGGCCGGGAATGCCTGCCAGCAGTCCGCGCAGCAGGGCGCGAAAGGTTTCCAGGTCCTGTGCCCACGGTGACGCCTGGCGCCAGTACAGCGCGATGTGGCGACCGGGGACCTCGCTCTGCTCGATGCGGGCCAGCGTGATGTCCCCGATGGAAGCCAGGCGCTGGTGGGCCAGGCTGGGCACCAGGGTGTAGCCGCCACGCAGGGCGACCAGGGCGGCCAGGCTCTCCAGGCTGACATCCTGGATACGCTCGTCGTCGTCGGAATCGTGCTCCTCGCCGTGACTCTCGGCCATGAGGATGGCGTCGTCGTCCAGCTCCTGCAGACGTACGCAATCCCGGTCCGCCAGCGGGTGCGAACGGTGCATCAGCACATCGTAGGGCTCAAAGCACAGGTGCTCCATCACCACGCCCGGCGGCGTCTGTGCCGGCTGCGCCAGCACCGCGTCCAGATCGCCCTCGTGCAGTCGCCGCAGCAGGCCGCGGGGCTTGCCCTCGGACAGGCTCAGCCGGGTGCCCGGGAAGGATTGCGGAAACGGCTCCACCAGGTGCGGCAACAGGTATGGTCCCAGCGTGCTCAGCACGCCCAGGCGCAGTTCGCCACCAAAAGCGGCCGCACTGTTGCCGGCGGCGTGCTCCAGTTCCTCGGCGGCGGCCAGCACGTGGTCGATGTGGGCCAGCAAACGGCGTCCGGCAGCCGTGGGCAGGATGCTGCGGCCACCGCGCTCGAACAGCACCACGTCCAGCGCCTGCTCCACTTTCTGGATCTGGTGCGACAAGCCCGAGGGGCTGATGTGCATGGCCCGCGCCGCCGTCGTGAAGCCGCCCAGGCGATGCACCGCCTGCACCAGCGCGAGGTCGCGCAGGGACACGGCGGCAAGGCCCATCGAAATCATCGAACGCTGCATGC
>CAZMXV010000042.1:0-16897 GCA_964570295.1 uncultured Rhodanobacteraceae bacterium | reverse complement strand
GCATCGTGCTGGCCACCAACGTGGCCGAAACCTCGCTGACGGTGCCGCGCATCCACGCCGTGATCGACACCGGTACCGCGCGCGTGATGCGCTACAGCCAGCGCAGCCAGATTCAGCGTCTGCATGTGGAAGCGGTGTCGCAGGCTGCGGCCGACCAGCGCAAGGGGCGTTGCGGGCGCGTCGGCCCGGGTATCTGCATCCGCCTGTACGCGGAGGAGGACTACGCCGCGCGCCCGCGCTTCACCGATCCCGAGCTGCTGCGTTCCTCGCTGGCCAACGTCATCCTGCGCATGCTGTCGCTGAAGCTGGGCGACGTCGAGGATTTTCCGTTCCTGGACATGCCCGAGCCGCGCGCCATCGGCGACGGCTACCGGCGCCTGGCCGAAGTGCAGGCCATCGACGACGACAGGCGCCTTACCGCCCTGGGCCGCGACCTGGCCCGCCTGCCCATCGACGTGCAGTTGGCACGCATGCTGCTGGAAGCGCAAAAACTCGGCGTGCTGCCCGACATGCTGGTGATCGTCGCCTTCCTGAGCGTGCAGGACCCGCGTGAGCGCCCCGCCGAGGCCCGCCAGCAGGCCGACGTCGCACACCGCGAATTCGCCGATCCACACTCGGATTTCCTGGGCGTGCTGAACCTGTGGCGGGTCTGGAGCGAAGCCCGCGAGGAACTCACGCAGTCGAAACAGCGCGACTGGTGCCGCAAGCATTTTGTCGGGTTCCTGCGGATGCGCGAGTGGCGGGAGGTGCATCGGCAGTTGAAGCTGGCGATGAAGCCGGGACCGGAGACCGGGGACCGGGGACCGGGAAAGGCGCAGCTTCGGGATGGTGATGGACATGGGCGGAGTGGAATGTCTCCGGATGCCGTGAAGGCGAAGAAGATCGCAGGTCGAAGCCGTAAAGTTTCCAAACTGCCATCCCATGTCCCGATGGCCTCGGACACCACAAAACCCGGTCCCCGGTCCCCGGTCCCCGGTCCCGATCCCGATTACGAAGCCATCCACGCCAGCCTCCTCGCAGGCCTTCCTACCCAAGTGGGCCACAAGGACGAACACGGCATCTACCGCGGCACCCGCGAGCGCAAGTTTCAGGTGTTTCCGGGATCGGCGTTGGCCAAGAAACCACCGGCGTGGGTATTTGCGGCGCAGGTGCTGGATATCGGCGGCAAGGTCTGGGGCATGCAGTGCGCGCGCGTGGAGCCGGCCTGGATCGAGCGCCAGGCGGCGCACCTGGTGCGGCGCAATTGGCATGATCCGCACTGGTCGCGCAAGCGTGGCGCGGTGGTGGCGTTCGAGCAGGTGACGCTGTTCGGCATGGTGCTGGTGGAGCGCCGTCCGGTGACGTTCCGCAGACAGGACCCGTCGCTGGCGCATGCCATCTTCCTGCGCGAGGGGCTGGCGCGCGGCGAGGTCGACGGTCGGGCCGATTTCCTCAAGGCCAACCGGCGCGTGCTGGCCGAGGCGGAGGACGTGGAGGCGCGCGAGCGCCGCCAGGGCCTGATCCGGCCGGACGATGAACTGGCGGTCTTCTTCGAGGGCAAACTTCCCGCCGACATCAGCGACAGCCGGAGCCTGGACGCCTGGTACCGCAAGGCTCCCGCCGGCGCGCGCGCGGCATTGCGCTGGACCCTGGCCGATGTCATGGCCGGCGATGACAGCCTGGATGCGGGGGCGTTTCCGTCGGCACTGGAGCTGGACGGACAGCGCTATCGCCTGAGTTACCGTTTCGTGCCCGGCGACGCCGCCGACGGGGTCACCCTGCACCTGCCGATGGCACTTCTCAATGCCTTGCCGGATATCCCCTGCCAATGGCTGGTGCCGGGGCTGGTGGCGGAAAAGGCGGCCGAGCTGATCCGCGGCCTGCCCAAGGCATTGCGGCGCAATTTCGTGCCGGCGCCGGATTTCGCCCGCGCTTTCGTCGCCTCGGATCCGCCACGGACGCGCCCGCTGGCCGAGGCGCTGGCGCGTTTCCTGGTGCGTGCCACCGGGGTGATCGTCGAGGCTGGCGACTTTGCCGACGTCGCCTTGCCGGCGCATCTGGACATGCGTTTCGTGCTGGAGGACGAGCATGGCAAGGTGCTGGCCGCGGGACGCGATCTCGACGCCCTGCGTGGGCAATGGGAGGGGCAGGCGCGCGTCGCCTTCGCACGCGGGACCGATGCGGACATCACCCGTGAAAACGTCACCGGCTGGGACTTCGACAGCCTCCCCGCGCGCATCGCCACGCCCGGCCGGCCGGATGCCTATCCGGCCCTGGTCGATCTCGGCCGCAGCGTGGCCCTGCGCGTGTTCGAACGCAATGACGAGGCGCGCCGGCAGCATGTCGCGGGCGTCCGGCGTCTGCTGCATATGGACCTGGAAAAAGCGTTCCGGCAGGCCCGGCGCAAGCTGCCGGTAGGCAAGAGCACGGCGCTGCAATATGCCCCGATGGGCACGCTGGAAGGGTTGCGCGAGGATCTGGTCGAGGGCGGTTTCGACGATCTGCTGGCCGGCCGTGACCTGCAGGTGCGTGATCGCGAGGCCTACCTGTCCCTGCGGGACGACGTGGAGGGAAGCCTGTTCGCCGCCGCCGTGGAACGGCTGAAACTGGCCGAGCCGATCATCGCCGCCCAGGCCGGGGTTCGGTCCGGGTTGCGCCCGGCGCGCCCGGGCCAGTCACCGGCCAGCCATGCCGACCTCCAGGAGCAGGCCGACAGCCTGCTGGCACCGGGATTTTTGCGCGAGCTCCCGGCCGCGCGCCTGCGTCACTATCCGCGCTACCTGGAGGCCATGCGCCTGCGTGCCGAGCGCCTGCGCCGCGACCCCGGCAAGGACCATCGCCACCTGCAGCAGCTTCGACCCTACTGGCAGGCCTATCTCGAACGGGCGGAGGCGGGGGGCGATCCGGAAGCCCTGTCGCGCCTGCGCTGGCTGATCGAGGAGTGGCGGGTGTCGCTGTTCGCGCAGGAACTGAAGACCGCCGAGCCGGTTTCGGCCAAGCGCGTGGCCAGGGCGCTGGAGCAGCTGGACTGAACCCGGGCCGGGGCATGTCCGGATGTCCATCGCTCATCTCCGCGTTGCCCCATTCGTATTACGCTTGTCGCATGGTTTCCCATGCCCGCCCCGCCGAGGATTCGCTGGCCGTGCTGAAGGCGCGCCGCGACACGCTGTCGCCCCCGCTGGGGCAGGCCCTGGACGCGTTTGCCTGCGTGGACGATGGTGGCGTGGCCGAGTGCCGCGAGGTGCTCGACCTCCTGAAGACGCTGGGCTGCGACGACGAAACCCTGGCCGCCGCGTTGTGGTTCTACGTGGCGCAGGCCAGCCCGGCGACGTGGAAGCAGGCCGAGCCCCGCCTGCCGGCGACGCTGGCGCGCCTGGTCGGCGGGCAGCTGGCCGCCGAGCGGGTGTGGGAGCTGCACGCCGAACACCGGCAGGGCAGCGAGGGGCTGCGCCGGCTGCTGCTGGCCATCATCCGCGACCTGCGCGTGGTCTTCGTGCTGCTGTCGCGGCAACTGGCGCGCATGCGCCACGCCGACGGCCTGCCGGCGGAGGGGGCGGAAGCACTGGCGCGGCTGACGGCCGACATCCACGCGCCACTGGCCAACCGGATGGGCATCTGGCAACTGAAATGGGAACTGGAAGACCTCACGTTCCGGCAGTTGCACCCGACCACGTACAAACAGGTGGCACGGCTGCTCGACCAGCGCCGCACCGACCGCGAACGCTTCATCGCCGGCTGCATCGACCAGTTGGGCGCGGCGCTGGCCGAAGCCGGCATCCAGGCCGAGCTGGCGGGGCGGCCCAAGCACATTTATTCCATCTGGCGGAAAATGCAGCGCAAGGATCTGGAGTTCGACGAGCTCTACGACATCCGCGCCGTGCGCGTGATGGTCGACAGCGTGTCCGACTGCTATGCCGCACTGGGCGTGGTGCACGGCCTGTGGCCGCACCTGCCGCGCGAATTCGACGACTACATCGCCCGCCCCAAGGGAAACGGCTACCGTTCGCTGCACACCGCCGTGATCGGGCCGGAAGGCCGCACCCTGGAAGTGCAGATACGCACCCGCGAGATGCACCGCACCTGCGAACTGGGCGTGGCCGCGCACTGGCGTTACAAGGAGGGCGGCAGCGGCGACGCGGCCTTCGAGGAGCGCATCGCATGGATGCGCCGCCTGCTGGAGTCGCGCGCCGGCGACGAGGGCGATCTGCTGTCGGACTTCCAGACCGAGCTGGTCGAGGACCGTGTCTACCTGCTGACGCCCCGGGGCGACGTGATGGACCTGCCGCGGGGCGCCACCGTGCTGGATTTCGCCTACCGCATCCACACCGAAGTGGGGCATCGTTGCCGCGGCGCCAAGGTCAACGGCCGCATCGTGCCACTGACCTTCCAGCCGCGCAGCGGCGACCGCGTCGAGGTCATCACCGGCAAGGTGTCCGAGCCCAGCCGCGACTGGCTGTCGCCGCACCACGGCTACCTCAACAGCGCGCGGTCGCGCGAAAAGGTGCGCAACTGGTTCCGCCGTGGCGAGCGCGAAGCCAACCTGGCGGCGGGGCGGCAGACGCTGGAGCGCGAGCTGAAGCGCCTGGCACTGGATCAGGTGGACCTGGATGCCCTGCCGGCGCGGCTGGGCCTGAAGGGCCACGACGAGCTGCTGGAGGCCCTGGCCCTGGGCGAAGTCACCATCGGGCAGTTGGCGCGCGCGGCGCAGGCGCCGGAACCCGGCGGGTCGTCCGCGCCGCCCGTCGCACCGCCGCCGCCGTCGCGGCAGCCGGGAGCCCTGAAGATCGAAGGCGTGGGCAATCTGCTGACCACCCTGGCGCGCTGCTG
This sequence comes from uncultured Rhodanobacteraceae bacterium, assembly GCA_964570295.1. Classification (GTDB taxonomy): domain Bacteria; phylum Pseudomonadota; class Gammaproteobacteria; order Xanthomonadales; family Rhodanobacteraceae; genus Oleiagrimonas. The sequence goes on along the minus strand of CAZMXV010000042.1, from coordinate 12,091 downwards.
CCAGCCGGTGCCCGGCGATGCGGTGCGCGGCTTCATCACGCGTGGCCGCGGCGTGTCGGTGCACCGGACCGATTGTGCCGGGCTGGCGCGCCTGGCCCGGCGCGACCCGGACCGCATCATCGATGTGGAATGGGGCGAGGCCGGCGCACGCGCCTACCAGGTGGACATCGGCGTGCAGGGATACGACCGCAAGCACCTGCACAAGGACATCGTCGCGACCATCTCCAGCGCCGGCACGCCCATCGTGGCCTCCTCCAGCCAGGTGGATCCGAAGCTGGCGCAGTTGAACATGCGCTTCACCCTGCGCGTGCATGATTTCGGACAGCTTTCCGACCTCATGGCCCGCCTCTCGGCCCTGCCCAACGTCGTGGACGTGCATCGGCTGACCGCCTGAGGCTGGCGCCAGCCTGAACGCGTCACGGCGCGGGGACCGGACTTGCCGGAGCGGATGCTACCCTTTCCCATTGGTGTATTGCGTCCCGATCATCCATGCACAACAAAGACCACAAGCCCGGGCGTCGCGAGCCGACGCTGGGCAACCTGGAAGACCTGGACCGGCCGGCACCGCGGGAAGCGGTGGACGATGGCCTGCCGCGGATCCGCATGCCGCGCGAGGACGTCCGCCAGGGCGGGCATGCGGCACCGAAGCCTTCACGGCATCCGCCGCACCGCACGCCGCCGGGATGGCGGTCCTGGCTGTGGCCGCTGCTGGCCATCGTGCTGGTGGCCCTGCTGGCCTGGGCCTGGGTCAACCAGGATCGGCTGCGGGCGATGCTGCCCCGCACCCATCTCAACACCATGCTGATGCAGGCCGACGCGGCCCTGGCCGAAGGCCACCTGGAAGGCAGCGACGGCACCAGCGCGCGCGAGTTGTACGCCCGCGTGCTGCAGCAGGAGCCGGACAACGGCGATGCCCTGCGTGGCTTGCGCGAGGTGGGCCGGGCCGAGCTGGCGCGCGCCTCCTCGGCCGTCGATGCCGGCGATTTCGGCGCCGCCAGGCGCGCGCTGGGAAATGCGCGTGACATCCTCGGCGGGGGTGCCGAAATCGACAAGGTCGAGGCGGAGCTGCGCAAGGCCGAGCATCCCGTGAAAAAACGCAACGCCACCATCGCCCGGGCCCGCAAGGCCCTGGCGGCGGGCCATGTGGCCGGCAGCGACGGTGCGGCGGCGCTGTATCAGCAGGTGCTGAAGGTGGATCCCGACAACGATGTCGCGCGCCACGGTCTCGAACAGGCGGGCGACGCCCTGGCCGCGCGGGCGCGCGAGGCGTTGCACCAGGGCGACGTGGACACCGCGGCCCGGTTGATCGACACCCTCGGCGACCTGCTGCCGCGTCATGGCGACCTGCCGTCGCTCAACGCGCGACTCTCGCAGGCCCGTCAGGCCAGTCGGGCGGTGATCGGCGAGCGGCTGGACCGGGCCCGCGAGGACCTGCGCCACGGCCGCTTCACCGGCCACGGCGAGAACAACGCCCTGGCCGGCTTCCAGTCCGTGCTGAAGCTCGATCCCGACAACGCCGAGGCGCGTGCGGGTCTGGAGCAGGTGGCCCGGGCACTGGTGCTGCGCGCCAATGCGGCCATGGACGGGGGCGACGCGGCGCAGGCACGCGAGCTGCTCGAACAGGCGGCCGGCCTGGCCCCCGACCTGGCCGACGTGCGGGCGGCACAGGCGCGACTCGACGCCATGGCGGCGGACGGGGAGGCCGAGGCCGCTGCCGCGCATTCCCGGCCGACCGAGTTGCAGAAGGTGGAGATCCGTCATCTGGTGCAGCGGGCGGAAGCCGCCGCCGACGCGGGCAACATCATGCTGCCGCCAGGCTCCAGCGCCTACGACCTGTACCGTGAAGCCCTGACCATCGATGCCGACGACGCGGCGGCGCGGCACGGCCTGGCCGGCCTTCCCGACAAGGTCGTCGCCCTGTTTGACGAGGCCGTGGCCGCCCACCGGCTTTCCCGTGCCGGGGACTACCTGGCCACATTGCGCAGTCTGGAAAATGGCGGCGCTCGGGCCGACGCCCTGGCCTCGAAACTGGCCGACGCCTGGCTCGACAACGCGGAAACCAGCCTTGACCAGGGCAACCGCGTGGCCGCCCTGAAGGCCATCGAGTCCGCCCGCAGGCTGGCGCCGGGCTCGGCCCGCTTGCAGGCCCTGGTCGGGCGCTTGCGGTCGGGGGGCATGTAGGCTGGCGCCAGATGTGGGGCGGGGGACCGGGCAGCGGGGCGCATGACTGGAATTGTCAGCCCGGCAGAAGCGGTCGGGCTGGAACCCTCCAGTCTTGTCATGCCACGGCCCGCCAGAATCATGCCGTTCTCATCCCGTCCGGCACCCTCCCGCAGTGCGGGTCCCGCTCCGGAACAGGGCCGGGCGCGGTGGCTGCCTCCGGGATCTACAGGAGCCGCCGCAGGGTCTCGTCGGCGGCCTGGAACGAGAAATAGCGGCGCACGTTTTCCAGGCCGGCATCGGACAGGCGCAGCCACAGCTCCTCGTCGCGGTACAGGCGCACCACGGCGTCGGCGAAGGCCCCGGCTCCGTCGGCCACCAGCACGTCCGCGCCGTCGGTGAGGTGCATGCCCTCGGCGGCGACCGGCGTGGCCACCACCGGCAGGCCGTGGCTCATGGCCATGTTGACCTTGCCCTTGACGCCCGCGCCGTAGCGCAGCGGTGCCACCGACAGGCGGCAGCGTTGCATCCAGGGGGCAAGATCCGCCACCCGGCCGTGGAAGACGACTCCCGGCGCCTGGAGCGTGGCGCGGGCCTGGTCGGGCACATCGCCCAGCAGGTGCAGTTCGACGTCCGGCAGTTCCCTGCGCACACGCGGCAGGATGTCGTGCACCATCCAGCGCATGGCATCGGCATTGGGCGGATGGTTGTAGCCGCCGATGAAGACCAGCCCCTCGCGCCCGGCCGGGCCGTGCCGGCGGCCATGCACGACATGCACGTTGGACAGCAGCTCCACGTGTGCCGCGGGGGCCTCGGCGGCGATGAGGTCGCGTTCGACCGGGCTGACCACGAAGGTGATGTCGGCCGCTTCCACCAGGGCCAGTTCGCGCCGGCGCGAGGCCGCGGCCTGGCGGGCCAGGGCGGCGTTGCCGGAAAGTTCGGCGGCGCGTTGTTCGCGCAGGAAGTGCAGGTCCACGGTGTCGAAGATCACCCGTGCGCGAGGAGCGTGCCGGCGTACCAGCGACAGGTACTGGTCGGCCACGGCGCACCGGCACAGCATCACCGCGTCCAGGTGGGCGCCATGGCGCTCCAGCCAGGCCGAGGCGTCGCGCACCCAGGGACGATGCAGCACCTGCACGCCCAGCGTGCCCAGCAAGTCGATCTGGCTTTCATCGGCACGGCCATCGTCGGGCAGGAAGGTGACCTTCCAGCCCATGCCGCGCAGCAGCTTGAAAATGGCGGTCAGACGCAGCGAGCCGGAATCGCGCGCGGGTTCCGGCGTGGTGGTGTCGATGACCAGGATGTGCGGCCGCGTGCCGCGCAGGATGTCGGCTTCCGGCGTGTCCGGCGCGGGCTGGCGCGCGAGGGCGTCGGCCCAGGTGCCGGCAAAGATCTTGCGGTTGGCGACCTGGCGCTGCTTGACCCCGGCGAACACGTCGGTGCCCGCGGTGGTGCCCTCGTCGTGCACGACCAGGCTGCGCGGCTCGTACACCACCCGCCGGCCGGCCGCGCGCACCGAGAAGGCGAGGTCGGCGTCCTCGTAGTAGGCCGGCGCGTAGCGGGCATCGAAGCCGCCGATGCTGTGGAACAGGCGGCGCGGGATCAGCAGCGCCGCACCGCTCACGTAGTCGACGTCGCGGCGGCAACGGTAGCGCGGGTCGTTGCGGTCCTCGAAGCGGCCCACGTTCCAGCAGCTGCCGTCGGCGTAGACGATGCCGCCGGCCTCCTGCAGGCGGCCGTCCGGAAACACCAGCCGGCTGCCGACCAGGCCGCAGTCGGTTTCCTCGCGCATGCAGGCGTACAGCGCGTCCAGCCATCCCGGGGTGACCTGGGTGTCGTTGTTGAGGAACAGCAGCATCTCGCCGCGCGCAAGCGCCGCGCCGGCGTTGCAACTGCCGATGAAGCCGAGGTTCTCGGGGTTGCGCACCAGGCGCAGGCCCTCGACGCGCGCCAGGGTGGCGGCGCTGTCGTCGGGCGAGGCGTCGTCGACGACGATGATCTCGAAAGGGGTGGCGGCGCCCTCGCGCGCGATCGAGCGCAGGCAGGCCAGCGTCCACGGCAGCTTGCCATGCACGGGAATGACCACCGACACCTTCGGGCGGGGGGCAACAGGCACGGCGAAGGGTTCGAACGGTGTATCCCGCGGGATCAGGTTCAGGCGTGTGTCGGCGGCAGGGCGGTGGCGGTATTCCCGGGCGATGCGCCGCATGGTGCCGCGCCAGCCGCGCCGCGCCAGCGAACCGGTGACGCGATGAAAAAGATGCCGCCAGCGGCGCAGACGCCAGTTCATGCCCCGTTCCCCGGGTGGTAGTGCTTCATTCTTTCCTTGCCTGATCGTGGTCGAGCCAGAGTGTCAACGGTTTTCGGCCCTGCCGCCCCTGGCAGGCGCATCCGGGTATCCGCACCGGATCCGGCGGGAATCCTCAGGGTTCCAAAAGACCCAATTATGCCTGCATCGGCAAGGCACGGCGTGCCGGGTGCCTGAACGGCGCATGACGCGAAGACGGCGTTCAGCGGCGATTGAGGCGTCAGGGATGCGCCGGTGCATGTACTCTCGCCCGCTATAATCGATTCCGTTCCACGTTACCGCAGCCGGCTCCGCCCTTGTCCCTTCTTTCCCGCACCCGATCATTCGCCCGCCTGGTCTGGCCATGGCTGCGCTATCCGTTCTGGCTTGGCCTGGGCTTCGTGGTCGGGTTTCTGGTTCCCTACACGCTGGTGCTCAACCACAGCGTGCAGGAGCGCTTCAACGACCTGGTGTTTTCCGTGCCCACGCGCGTGTACGCGCGGCCCCTTCAGCTGAAGGCCGGCGAACCGATGACGCCCAAGGCACTGGAGCTGGAGCTGACCTTTGCCGGTTACCGCAAGGACGGCGAAGGCAGGACACCGGGGTCCTGGGCCCGCGACGGAAGCCGCTTCGTGATTTCCTCGCGTGGCTATGCGGGGCCCTGGGGCGGCGAGCTGCCGCGACGCTTCCGGGTCACGCTGGGCGCCCATGACGTCGCCTCGGTGCAAGATCTGCAGGGCAAGGCCATCGAGTCCGTGCACCTGGATCCGGCCCGCATCGCCACCCTTTACGGCGCGCGCCAGGAAGAGCGTCGCATCGTTCCGCTGAAAAGCATGCCGCCGCTCCTGCTGACCGGCCTGCAGGCGGTGGAGGATCGCAACTTCAACAGCAACATCGGCATCGACATCGGTGCCATCGCGCGTGCCGCATGGGCGGACCTGCGCGCCGGGCGCATCGTGCAGGGCGGCTCGACGCTGACCCAGCAGCTGGTGCGCAACCTGTTCCTGGACCGCAGCCAGACCATCATCCGCAAGCTCAACGAGGCGTTGCTGGCGATCCTCATCAAGTCGCATTACAGCAAGGAGCGCATCCTCGACGCCTACGTCAACGAGGTGTTCCTCGGCCAGCGCGGCAACCAGGCCGTGCATGGCTTCGCCGCCGCCGCCGAATTCTATTTCGGGCGTCGCGTGCAGGAGTTGCGCCCGCAGGAGATCGCCATGCTGGTGGGCCTGGTGCGCGGCCCCAGCTACTACGATCCGCGCCGCTATCCCAAGCGCGCGCTGAGCCGGCGCAACCATGTGCTGGCGGTGTTCAACCAGACCGGCCTGCTCGACGATGCCGCCACCATGCGCGCGCAGGCCGCGCCGCTGGGTGTGACGCGAAAGGCCAACCTTCCGCACGACCGGTTCCCGGCCTTCATGGATCTGGTGCGCGCGCAGATCCAGCAGGATTTCAGCGACGAGCAACTGCGTGGCGGCGGGCTGTCCGTTTTCACCACCCTGGATCCGGCGGCCCAGTTGTATGCCGAGCAGGCCATCGCCACCACGCTCGAGGGACTGGGCAAGCGGGGTGAGCCCCTGCAGGCCGCCGCCGTGGTCAGCAACCCGCATACCGGGCAGGTATTGGCCATGGTCGGCAGCCGGCATCCGGACAAGCCGGGCTTCAACCGGGCCCTGGACGCGCGCCGCCCGATCGGTTCGGTGATCAAGCCGCTGGTGTACCTGGTGGCCTTGTCGCAGCCGCGCCAGTGGTCGCTGGCCAGCATCATCAGCGATTCGCCGGTGCACCTGAAGCAGCCCGACGGCAGCGTGTGGTCGCCGGAGAATGACGACCACAAGACGCACGGCAACGTGTTCCTGGTGGATGCACTGGTGAAGTCATGGAACCTGGCCACCGTGCACCTCGGCCAGGCCATCGGGGTCAAGCGCGTGAAATCGTTCCTGGAGTCGTTCGGCCTCAGCAACGTCAACCCCAATCCGTCGCTGGTGCTGGGCGCGCTCGACCTGTCGCCGGCCCAGGTGACCTATCTGTACCAGTTCATCGCCTCGGGCGGCCACGCCCTGCCGCTGGTGGCCGTGCGCGGCGTGACCGATGCCAAGGGCAAGACCCTGCGCCGCTACCAGGTACGTCCCGGCGACGATGAATACAAGCTGCCGATCAAGCTGGTGACCTACGCCATGCAGGAAGTGGCCATGCGCGGCACGGCCAGCGCCATCCAGCGCGACGGCCTGGGCTGGCTGCATGCCGCCGGCAAGACCGGCACCAGCGACAAGCAGCGCGACAGCTGGTTCGTGGGTTTCACCGGCGATCGTCTGGGCGTGTTCTGGATGGGGCGCGACGACAACAAGCCCACCGGGCTGTGGGGGTCGTCGGGTTCGCTGGTGGCCTGGCGTCATCTGTTCTCGCGCATGCCCTCGCGCCCGCTGCCGCTGCCGTCGAACCTGGGCGAGGGCATCACCTACGCCTGGATCGATCCGCAGAGCGGCGAGCGCACCAAACCCGAATGTGACGGCGCACGCCGTATTCCGTTCATCGCCGGCACCGAACCGCAGGAAATCCACGGTTGCTTCTGGCAGCAGTTCAAGGGATGGTTCGGCGGCAATGACGGCGACCCGTCTCCCTCCAACCCGCCCGCAGCCGGTTATTGATCATGCCTTTTCGACGCCAAAGCCTCCTTCTTCTGTCCGCCGCGGCCTGCCTGGTCCTGGGCGCGTGCTCGCAACCCGGCGCGCCGTCGCCCAGGTCGGTGCGCTCGGGCGCCGACATCGTCGAGGCCATCCGCGCCGCCGGCAAGCAGGATGACTCGGCCATCCATGTCACGCCATTGCGTTCGCCCGAAGTGGAAGCGCTTCAGGGCCAGGCGCAACGGGAGGACGACGCGGGCCGCTACGAGGCGGCAGCCGGCACCCTCGACAAGGCGCTGAAGCTGGCGCCGGACGCGCCGGACCTGCTCCAGGAGCGTGCGGAACTGGCGGTACGGCTGGGCGACTACGTGCAGGCCGAGAAACTGGCCCGCCGTTCCTACCGGGAAGGTGCGCAGCTGGGCAGCCTGTGTGCGCGCAACTGGAAAACGGTGCTGGAGATGCGGCGCCTCGCCGAGGACGCCGCCGGTGTCGAGCAGGCGCGCCAGGCCCTGGCCGGGTGCGAGAAAAGCGGCCCGGTGCGGCTGTAACCCCTGCACGGCAGCCGCCGTGCGGCCTCATTCCATGGAGTCGTGGTCCCCGCGCTTGCCGGCCTGCTGTTGCAATGCCCAGGCCACATGCTCGCGCACGATGGCCGACGGATGGTCGACCCGCGACGTCAGCGCGGCGACGACTTCCGGCGAGGGCGAGGCGTTGCCGAGCGCCACGGCGATGTTGCGCAGCCAACCCTCGTAGCCGGCACGGCGGATGGCCATGCCTTCGGTCTTCGCGAGGAATGTCGCCTCGTCCCAGGCGAACAGCTCCACCAGCCGGGTGCGGTCCAGGCTGTGGCGCGGCGCGAAATCGGCTTCCGTGGTGACCTGGGCGAACTTGTTCCATGGACAGGCCAGCTGGCAGTCGTCGCAGCCGAAAATGCGGTTGCCCATCGGTGCGCGCAAGGCTTCGGGAATCGATCCCTTCAGCTCGATGGTGAGGTAGGAGATGCAGCGCCTGGCGTCCAGCTGGTACGGACCGGTAATGGCTCCGGTGGGGCAGGCCGTGATGCAGCGCATGCAGGTGCCGCAGTAGTCGTTGACCGGCGCGTCCACGGGCAGCGGCAGGTCGGTGAACAGCTCGCCCAGCAGAAAATACGAGCCGGCGTGGCGCGACAGCGTGAGGGTGTGCTTGCCGGTCCAGCCGAGGCCGGCCTTGCGCGCCAGCGGCTTTTCCATCACCGGTGCCGAATCGACGAAGGCGCGGTAGCCGAACTCGCCCACTTCGGCGCGGATGCGGTCAGCCAGTTTCTGCAGGCGCCGGCGCATCAGCTTGTGGTAGTCGCGGCCCAGCGCGTAGCGCGAGATGTAGCCCAGGCGGTCGTCGTGGATGACGTTCCACGCGTCGCGGATGTCGGCCTGCGCATAGTTCATGCGCACCGAGATGACGCGGATGGTGCCCGGGTGCAGCTCGGCCGGCCGCGAACGCTTGTTGCCGTGATGGGCCATCCATGCCATGTGCCCGTGGCGGCCTGCGGCCAGCCATCGCTTCAGGCGGACCTCGTCCTCGGCCAGGTCCACGTCGGTGATGCCGGCGTCGGCGAACCCCATGTCGCTGGCCCACTGCTTGATGTCGGCGGCCAGTCGGGCGTGGTCGATGCGGGAAGGAGACGTGGACATGGGCGCCATTGTAAGGGGCCGCGGCGGTATGCTTGCTCCCCGTGATGTCCGCAAAAGCCGACCACCTGCTGTACACCAATGCCGGCGTGCGTGCCCTGGATGCCCACGCCATCGACGTGCTGGGCATTCCCGGCAGGGTGCTGATGCGCCGCGCCGCGCGTGCGGCGTTCGGCGTGCTGCGCCGGGAGTGGCCGACGGCACGCCGTCTCGTGGTGGCCTGCGGGCCGGGCAACAACGGCGGCGACGGCTTCCTGCTGGCGGCGCTGGCGCGCGAGGCCGGGCTGGAAGCACGGGTGGCGGCACTTGCCGGCGACCCGCGCGGTGACGCCGCCCTGGCGCGGCAGATTTTTCTGGACGCTGGCGGCGAGTGCGTGGCGCACCTGGACGCCACGACCCTGGCCGGCGCCGACGTGGTGGTCGATGCCCTGTTCGGCAGCGGCCTGTCGCGGCCGCTGCAAGGCGAGGCGGCGCGATGGGTCGAAACCGTCAACCACAGTGGCCGGCCGGTGCTTGCCCTGGACGTTCCCTCCGGATTGGATGCCGATACCGGCATGGCCGGAGGGGCCGTGGTGCAAGCGCGGGCCACTGCCTGTTTCGTGGCGTGGAAACGCGGGCTGTTCACCGCGCGGGCGGCCGACCTCTGCGGTCGGCGCAGCCTGCATGCCCTGGACTTGCCGGATGCCGTGTACGCGGCCGTGGCGCCGGATGCCCGGTTGCTGGCGGCGGAGCCGCTGCCGCCACGGCCGCGCGACAGCCACAAGGGCAGCTACGGCCATGTGCTGGTGATCGGCGGCGAGCGGGGCACGGGCGGTGCGGTGCGGCTGGCCGGGGAGGCCGCCCTGCGTGCGGGTGCGGGGCTGACGAGCGTGGCCACGCGGGCCGAACACGTGCCGGCCCTGCTGGCGGCGCGTCCGGAACTGATGGTGCATGCGGTGGCGTCGCCGGACGATCTCGAGTCCGCCCTGCAGCGGGCCGACGTGCTGCTGCTGGGTCCGGGGCTGGGACAGGGCGAATGGGGACGCGGGTTGTGGGCGTGTTGCATGCGGGCCACGATGCCGCTGGTGCTGGATGCCGACGGCCTCAACCTGCTGGCGGCGGCCCCGCGCGGCCTGGCGGGCCGTGACGTGGTGCTGACCCCGCATCCCGGCGAGGCCGCGCGCCTGCTGGATTGCGAGACCGCCGCCGTACAGGCTGACCGTTTCGCCGCCGCCCGTGAACTGGCCGCGCGTTTCCAGGCCGTGACGGTACTGAAGGGGGCCGGTTCCCTGGTGGCGGCGGCCGACGGCCGCGTGGCGGTGTGCCGGCACGGCAATCCGGGCATGGCCAGCGGCGGCATGGGCGACGTGCTGGGCGGTATCATCGCCAGCCTGCTGGCACAGCGGCTGGCGCCGTGGCAGGCCGCCTGCCTCGGCACCGACCTGCATGCCCGTGCCGGCGACATGGCCGCACGCGACGGCGAACGGGGGCTGCTGGCCAGCGACCTGTTCGCGCCGCTGCGTACCCTCGGCAATGGCCTGGATGACTGACATGCATCGTTTCGATCTTCCCGACGAGGCCGCCACCGGCCGGCTTGCCCGACGCGTGGCGGCAGCGCTGGATGGCGGCCTCGTGGTGCACCTGGACGGCGATCTCGGGGTGGGCAAGACCAGTTTCACGCGGGCGCTGCTGCATGCCCTGGGTGTGGAAGGGCGCATCAAGAGCCCCACCTACAGCCTGGTCGAAGACTATCCGCTGCCGCATGGCCGGGCCTGGCACCTCGACCTCTACCGCATCGCCGATCCGGGCGAGCTGGAGTGGCTGGGCCTGGATGCATTGGGCGACCCCGGTGCGCTGGTACTGGTCGAATGGCCGCAGAACGGGGCCGGCGCGGTGCCGCCGGCGGACCTCGTCGTGGCGCTCTCGCATGCCGGGGCAGGCCGCACGGCGCGGCTGGAGGCATGCAGCGGCCGCGGCGCGGCGGTACTTGCGCGGTTATCCGACTGAAATGCCGCGAAAAAACAGGCGTGAGGCCGTGTCCGGCAGAAGCCATGCAAAATCGTCGCTTGGCCCGGTTTCCTGACCAAAACATGACAAAGTGGCCGCAGGTTACGGATTGTCAAGGGAATTAACCTTGCATTTGAGGCCTCTTTGCAGTATTTATTCGCGCCATGAGGGGCATATTCCGACTCACGATATGGATGGCATGCACCGTGGTGGCGACGGCGGCATTCGTGCGCCCGGCGCAGGCCGCCGAAGTCCGCGGCGTGCGCGTGTCCAGTGACGCGTCGCGCACCCGCGTGGTGGTGGACCTGTCGGGGTCGGTCGACTACAAGCTGTTCCAGCTCTCGAACCCCGGCCGCGTGGTGCTCGATTTCGACGACAGCTCGCTGGCCGACGGCTTCAAGGCCCCGGGCGACAGCGGCGTGCTGAAGGGCGTGCGTACCGGCCACCATGGCAAGCACGGCCTGCGCATGGTGCTGGACCTCAAGTCCGGCGCCAAGCCGAGCAGTTTCAAGGTACCGCCGGGCGACGGTCACGGCTACCGGCTGGTGGTCGACCTGGCGCCCACCGGCGAAGCCGGCAACACGGCCGTGGTCACGCCGCCGCCGGAAAAAAACCTCAACGGGCGCCAGTCGACCATCCGCGCCGCCAAGCTCCTGCAGGGCGCGCGCAAGATCGTGGTGGCCATCGATGCCGGTCATGGCGGCGTCGACCCCGGCGCACGGGGCCACAAGGGCACGCGCGAAAAGGACGTGACACTGGCCGTGGCCAAGAAGCTGGCCCGGCTCGTGGACAGGCAGCCCGGCATGACCGCCGTGCTGACCCGTGACGACGACACCTTCATTCCGCTGAAGCGCCGTTACCAGATCGCGCGCCAGCACAATGCCGACCTGTTCATCTCGGTGCATGCCGACGCCTTCACGCGCAGCGACGCCAAGGGTTCCTCGGTGTGGGTGCTGTCCACCCACGGCAAGGTCAGCGAGGCCGCGCGTTGGCTGGCCGACCGCGAGAACCGGGCGGACCTCCTCAACGGGGCGCTGGTGGACGACCACAGCGACCAGTTGGCCTCGGTGCTGCTCGACATGCAGCAAAACTATGCCATCGGCGCCAGCCAGGTCATCGCCAAGAACGTCCTGCAGGCACTGGCCAGGCTGGGCCCCACCCACCGCGACCACATCGAGCGCGCCAACTTCGTGGTGCTGCGTTCCCCGGACGTGCCCTCGATTCTGGTCGAGACCGCCTTCATCACCAACCCGGAAGGCGAGCGCAAGCTGCGCAACCCCGCCTACCAGGAGAAACTGGCGTCGGCCATCCTGGGCGGCGTGAAGCAGTATTTCGAAAGCGCGCCTCCGCCCGGGACCTGGTTTGCG
>CAZMXV010000041.1:4812-16909 GCA_964570295.1 uncultured Rhodanobacteraceae bacterium | reverse complement strand
GCCGAAGGTGACCTGCATCTGGGTCTGCTGGTACAGGTTGTTGAGCACCACGTCGGCCATGGCGTCCTTGCGCACCTCGATGACGATGCGCATGCCGTCCTTGTCGGACTCGTCACGCAGCGCCGAGATGCCGCCGAGCTTCTTGTCCTTGACCAGCTCGGCGATCTTCTCGATCAGCCGCGCCTTGTTCACCTGGTACGGAATCTCGTCGACGATGATGGTTTCGCGGCCTTTCGCATCCGTCTCGATCTCGGCGCGGGCGCGCACGCGGATGCGGCCGCGGCCGGTACGGTAGGCCTGCACGATGCCGGCGGCGCCGTTGATGATGCCGGCGGTGGGGAAATCGGGGCCGGGGATATGGCCCATCAGGTCGTCGATGGACAGGTCCGGATCGTCGATCAGGGCGATGGTGCCGGTGATGATCTCGTCGAGGTTGTGCGGCGGAATGTTGGTGGCCATGCCGACGGCGATGCCGGCCGAGCCGTTGACCAGCAGGTTGGGCACGCGCGTGGGCAGGACCAGCGGCTCGGACTCGCTTTCGTCGTAGTTGGGTCCGAAGTCGACGGTTTCCTTGTCGATGTCGGCCAGCAGCTCGTGCGCCAGCTTCGACATGCGCACTTCGGTGTAACGCATGGCCGCGGGGCTGTCGCCGTCGACCGAACCGAAGTTGCCCTGGCCGTCGACCAGCATGTAGCGCAACGAAAACGGCTGCGCCAGGCGCACGATGGCGTCGTACACGGACAAGTCGCCGTGCGGATGGTATTTACCGATGACGTCACCGACCACGCGGGCGGATTTCTTGTGGGCCCTGTTCCAGCTGTTGCCCAGTTCGTTCATGGCGTAGAGCACACGCCGATGGACCGGCTTCAAGCCGTCACGCACGTCCGGGAGGGCGCGCCCCACGATCACGCTCATGGCGTAATCGAGGTAGCTTTGACGCATTTCATCTTCGATGTTGACGCGGATGACTTCTTTGGCCAGTTCTGCCATCTGGACGATCCTTGAGCAAACCTGCGGGAGCTCCCGGCAGCCGCCATCACGGCCGGTCGCGGAGCCTTCGGACATAACCTTGAAAGTATACCACAGAAAGCCTGCAAAAGCCTGTATTTAGCTCTTTGCAAACAACAACTTACGGCTCATTTTCCGGCTTTCTGAAAACCACGCCCCGGGCAGCGCAGAAATTGACCACGGCTGCCACCGCGGAACCGGCGGCCACGCCCAGTGCCGGCCAGTGGCGGACGGTGTCCGACATGGCGACAAGCAACGCGTAAACGGTGTAGTTGAGCACCGCGCCACCGCCCATCACCGCCATCCAGCGCGTCCATTCGGCGGCGGCACGCAAATGCCGGCGATGGGCAAAGGTGAAGGTGCGGTTCCAGGCCCAGGTCACACTGGCGGCTGCCAGGAAGGACAGTACGCGCGCCGCATAGGGGTTCCAGCCCGCCCAGCGCACCAGCGCATGCACGATGGCGGCATCCACGGCAAAGCCGAGCACGCCGCCGGCGGCAAACCACGCGACCTGGCGGCGCAGCCTCATGAATGGGGGAACAGGGTGCGCATGCGGGCCGCGTCCGGTGCCTCGACCACGCCACGCTCGGTGACGATGGCGTCGACCAGACCGGCCGGCACCACGTCGAATACCGGATTCCAGGCCTCGGCCCCCGCCACCACCGTACGCCTGCCCGCATGCCGCAGCAGCTCGTCCGGGTCGCGCAGCTCGATGTCGATGGCGTCACCGTCCGGGGTGGCCATGTCCACGCTTGAGGATGGCGCCACCACCATGAATTTCACGCCATGATAGCGGGCGGCGATGGCCAGCTGATAACTGCCGATCTTGTTGGCGGTATCGCCGTTGGCGGCAATGCGGTCGGCGCCGATGACCACCCAGTCGACCTGGCCGGTCTTCATCAGGTGCGCGGCCGCGGCATCGGCGATCAGCTTCGCCGGGATGCCATCGCGCACCAGTTCCCACATGGTCAGCCGCGCGCCCTGCAGCCAGGGCCGCGTCTCGCCGGCGAACACGCGCGTGATGCGGTGCTGGCGCCAGCCGGTCCGGATCACGCCGAGGGCGGTACCGAAACCCGACGTCGCCAGCGAACCGGTGTTGCAGTGGGTGAGCACGCCGCTTCCCGGCCCGATCAGGGCGGCACCCAGCGCGCCCATGCGATGGTTGGCGGCAAGGTCCTCGTCCTGGATGGCTCTCGCCTCGGCCTCCAGCGCCCCGGAGCCGCCATCGGCACGTGCCGCCATGCGGTCCAGCGCCCACATCAGGTTCACGGCGGTGGGGCGTGCCGCACGCAGCCGCGCCAGCACCGGCGGCAACGCCATGCCTTGCCGGGCCGCCAGCACCACCGCCCATGCCGCCGCGATGCCGATCGCGGGCGCTCCCCGCACCGCCAGTTCGCGGATCGCCGTTTCGATGTCGTCGGGGCGGTGACAGTCCAGCCAGGTTTCCTCGTCCGGCAGGCGGCGCTGGTCCAGCAGCCGCAGACGGTCGCCATGCCATTGCACGGCGCGGATGGTGTCGTGGGCATCGGCGCGATTTTCCATCCGGCCATTATCGCGTGGCGCCGCCCTCCTGGCGACCCTCCCAGACGCGCCAAATTCCAGTGCAGGGCGAATTTCCGCAAGGTCAAAGTCGGGTAGTGGAAGGCACTTGCTGGCAGAATGGCGGGATGCTTCGACGCAAACGATCCGACCACCCGCACCGCCTGACCGCCCTGCTCGGCCTGTGGCCGTTCCTGAAGCCGCACAAATGGCTGGCGCTGGGCTGGCTGGTGTTCCTGGGCCTTTCCTCGGCGGCGTCGCTGGTGCTGCCTGTCGCCGTGCGGCACATGATCGACCACGGCTTTTCGGGCACCGATCCCGGCGTCATCAACCGTACTTTCCTGGCCTTGTTCGGCGTGGCGCTGGTGCTGGCGTTGGCCACGGGCGCGCGCTATTTCTGCATCACCCTGCTCAGCGAACGTTCGCTGGCTTCGCTGCGACGCACGCTGTACCGCCACCTGATCCACCTGGACACCGGGTTTTTCGAAAAAGCCCGGGTGGGCGAGCTGATCTCGCGCCTGGGCACCGACACCGAGCTGGTGCAGACCCTTGTCGGCTCGAGCATTTCCATGGCCGTGCGTGCCGTGGTCATGATCATCGGCGCGACGGCCATGATGATATGGACCAGCCCGCACCTGGCCGGGCTGACGGCGCTGGTGATTCCGCTGGTGATGATCCCGCTGCTGCTGTTCGGCAAGCGCGTGCAACGCCTCTCGCGGCACAGCCAGGACCGCCTGGCCGACGCGTCCTCCATCGCCAACGAAACCCTCAACGCCACTGCCACCATCAAGGCCTATTCGCGCGAACCGGTGGAAACCCGCCGCTACGGCGAGGCCATTGCGCTGGCGCTGGCCACGGCGCGTCGGCGCATCGGCATGACCGCGATGCTTACCGCCTCGATCATCATCATGGTGTTCGGCTCCATCACGTTCGTGCTCTGGGCCGGTGCGCGCGACGTGTTCGCCGGCACGCTGGACGTGGGCGTGCTGGCGCAGTTCGTGATGTACGCGGTGTTCGCCGCCGGTTCCGTCGGCACCATCAGCAACGTGATCGGCAGCGTGATGCGCGCGGCCGGCGGCATGGAACGCATCGGCGAATTGCTGGCGGCCACGGCGGACATCACCTCGCCGGCCCGGCCCGTGGCACTGCCGCGGCCGCCGCGTGGCGCCATCCACTTCGACCATGTGTCGTTCCGCTATCCCACCCGCCCGGAAAGCGCCGCGCTGGAAGATTTCTCGCTGAACGTGCGTCCCGGCGAAACCCTGGCCCTGGTCGGCCCTTCCGGCGCCGGCAAGAGCACCGTGTTCAACCTGCTGCTGCGTTTCTACGACCCGCAGCAAGGCAGCATCCACCTCGACGGCACGGACCTCCGCGCCATCGCCCTGCCCGAGCTGCGCGGCGCCATGGCCCTGGTTCCGCAGGAAACCGTGATCTTCGCCGGCACCGCGGCCGACAACATCCGCTTCGGCCGTGCCGATGCCGCGCTCGACGACGTGCAGACCGCCGCGATGGCTGCCGAGGCCGATGCGTTCATCCGCGCCCTCGACGGCGGCTACGACGCCGAGCTGGGCGAGCGCGGTGTCCGCCTGTCCGGTGGGCAGCGCCAGCGCATCGCCATTGCCCGCGCCATCCTGCACGATGCGCCGGTGCTGCTGCTGGACGAGGCCACCTCGGCCCTGGATGCACAGTCCGAGGCCGCCATCCAGCAGGCCCTGGCACGCCTGGAACGCGGCCGCACCACGCTGGTGATCGCGCACCGCCTGGCCACGGTGCAGCGGGCCGACCGCATCGTGGTGATGGAGCAGGGGCGGATCGTCGCCCAGGGCACGCATGCCAGCCTCATCGCGGAGGGCGGCCTGTACGCCGAGTTGGCGCGCCTGCAGTTCGTCAGCTGATTCGCTGCCCGCGGATGTCGTCCCGCGCCGGCCCACGGAGACACACCCGGAGCCTCGGCATGGCGTGCATCCGCCACGCTGCAATGCATGGCGGCCCCGTTTCACGGGGCGATACGGAAAAAGTGCCAGCACGGGCCCGACAGAGGTGACCCGGGAATGAATACGTCGCCTGGCCGATCCGATTCCTGGACGGCCCGGCAACCTATCCCGCCAGCGGCTGAATGCATCCCATCGCGACAGTCTCCCCACAGGCGGAGTTCATCGCCCGAGGTCTAAAAAAAGAAGGGCGTACCGTTCGGAGACCGTCATGAACCCACCGTCCCGCACCACCACCAACCACGATGAGATCCGCCGCTGGGCCGAGGCACGCGGCGGCACCCCCGCGCACGTGCGCGGCACCACCCGCGACGGCAACGATATCGGCATATTGCGCATCGCCTTCGCGGACGACGACAGGCAGCTGGAACCGGTCGAATGGGACGAATGGTTCGGCAAGTTCGATGCCGCCCATCTCGCCTTCCTCTACCAGGACGAAACCGCGAGCGGTGACGACAGCCGGTTCTTCAAGCTGGTCAACCGGTAGCCCCCGCACCACACGACATGTCCCCGAGCCATCGCGACAATCCCGCCTCGCCCGGTACCGCCTCCGACGCCGGCAGCGCCATGCTGATCGTGGATCTGGTCAACGGCTTCGACTTCCCCGGCGGCGACGCGCTGATGGCGCAGACGCGGCAAGCGCTGCCGGCGATGATGGCATTGCGCGACCACTACGATGCCGCGCAGCGACCGGTCATCTACACCAACGACAACTTCGGTCACTGGCACTCCGAATTTTCCCGGGTCGTCGCCTGCTGCAGCCGTCCCGGCGCCACGGGTTCCGCGATAGCCAGGACGGCGGCACCGCTGCCGGCCCACTATTCGATCCTCAAGCCGCGGCAGTCCGCCTTCTTCATGACTCCGCTGAAGCTGCTTCTGAACGAACTGGAGGTGACCGCGCTGACCGTGGTCGGCATCGCCGGCGACCAGTGCATTCTCGCCACGGCCATGGATGCGCATACCCACGGTTACCCGTTGTGGGTGCCGGGCGACGCGGTGGCGTCGATTACGCCCGCGCGCAACCAGCGCGCCCTCGACTACCTGCACGAGGTACTGGGTGCCCGCGTCACGGATGTCGGCACGCCGGCCCGGGCGTGAATCCCGCGGTCGCCGGCCGCTCCCGTACACCCCTGCCGGTCCCGCATGACTTTTTTCCAAACCCGAGGAGGTGCAACCATGAAAGCCGTGGTATTCAACGGCCCCCGCGACGTGAGCGTCGACGAGGTTCCCGACGCCAGGATAGAAAAACCCACCGACGTGCTGGTACGCGTCACCAGCACCAACATCTGTGGCTCCGACCTTCACATGTACGAAGGCCGCGCCGATCTCGAACCGGGCACCATCCTCGGACACGAAAACCAGGGCGAGGTGATCGAGGTCGGCAAGGCGGTGGACCGGATCAAGGTCGGCGACCACGTGTGCCTGCCCTTCAACGTCGCCTGCGGCTTCTGCGAAAACTGCGAGCGCGGGCTCACCGGCTTCTGCCTGACGGTGAACCCGGGCAAGGCGGGAGGCGCCTACGGCTATTCCGGCATGGGCCCGTATCCGGGCGGCCAGGCCGAGCTGCTGCGGGTGCCCTACGCGGACTTCAACTGTCTGGTGCTGCCGCCGGACGTGGTGGAAAAGGAAAACGACTACGTGATGCTGGCGGATGTCTTCCCGACCGGCTACCACGCCACGGAAATGGCCGGCGTGCAGCCGGGCGACACGGTGGTGATCTACGGTGCCGGCCCGGTGGGCCTGATGGCCGCCTGCTCGGCGATGCTGCGCGGCGCCTCCAAGGTGATGGCGGTCGACACGCATGTCGACCGTCTGGAGCTCGCCAGGAAAATGGGCGCGATTCCCGTCGACGACACGGATGCAAGCGGGGTCGAGCAGGTGCTGGAAATGACCCACGGCAACGGTGCCGGCCGTGGCTGCGAGTGCGTCGGCTTCCAGTGCTGCAACGGTGCCGGCCATGAAGTGCCGAACCTCACCATGAACAATCTGGTGGAGGCGGTGCGGCCCACCGGCAGGATCGGCGTGGTCGGCCTGTTCGTGCCCGACGACCCCAAGGCGGCCACCAGGCACGCCAAACGGGGCGAGGTCGCGTTCAACTTCGGCAAGCTGTGGTCCAAGGGCCAGACCATCGGCACCGGCCAGGCCAACGTGAAGGCATACAACCGCGGGTTGTGCAACCTGATCGCCACCGACCGCGTCAATCCCTCGATGATCGTTTCGCACGAGCTGCCGCTCGACCGGGCGCCGGAGGCCTACGAACAATTCGATGCACGCGAGGAGGGCTGGACCAAGGTCGTGTTGAAGCCCGCCGCCTGAAAACACGGGCTTCAGTACGTTGACGGATGCGGGCCGGAACCATGCCCTTCTCCGCGGAAATGCTCGCCTTTGCCGGCTTCGGCGCCGCCATCCTTCTGGTGGCGTGGCTGCCGCTGTGGCTGAACCGGCTGCCCCTGACACTGCCCATGCTGGCACTCGGCGCGGGCTATCTCGCGTTCCTGTTCACCCACGGTGCCGCCGCGCCCGCGAGCCATCCGCGCGTGGCGACGATACTGCCCGAAATCGTGCTGATCGTGGCAGTGATGAGTGCCGGGCTCAGCATCGATCGGCGCTTCGAATGGCGCGCATGGGCGAGCACGTGGCGGTTGCTCGGACTGGTCATGCCGCTGTCGATCGCGGTCCTGGCCGTGCTCGGCTGCCTGCTGCTGGGATTGTCGCCCGGCCTCGGCGTGCTGCTGGCGGCGATCCTGGCGCCGACCGATCCGGTGCTGGCGGCGTCGGTGCAGGTGGCCCCGCCGGGCAGCGGCGAAGAAGGTGAAACGCGCTTCGCCCTGACCTCGGAAGCCGGCCTGAACGACGGCCTCGGCCTGCCGTTCATGGCACTCGGCGCGGCGATGATCGCGCATGACGCGCAACCGGGCACATGGATATGGCGCTGGCTGGGCATCGACGTGCTCTGGGGCATCGCGGGCGCCGCGGCGACCGGGTTCGCCTGTGGATGGCTGCTGGTGAAGGGCAACCGGCTGCTGCCCGAACGGTTGCAACTGTCCCGCTCCAACGAGGGCCTGGCCTCCGTGGGCCTGGCATTCCTGGTGTACGCGTTGGCGGACGCCATCCACGGTTACGGACTGGTGGCGGTGTTCGTGGCCGCCATCACCATCCGCAACCTCGGGCACGCGCTGGATTATGCGCAACGCCTCACGGCCTCGGCCCGGCGGCTGGAGCGGCTGCTGGCCTTCCTGGTGATCGGCCTGTTTGGCGGCGTGCTGGCCAGTGGCATGCTCGGTCACGTCGGCTGGCCCGACATCGTGTTCGCCCTGCTGGCATTGCTGGTGGTCCGTCCGCTCGTGACGCTGCCGAGCTTCCTCGGCACGCGGCACCCCGCCCCCGTCCGGCTCGCGGTCGGCTATTTCGGCATCCGCGGACTGGGCTCGCTCTACTATATCGGCCGGGCGATGGGCATCGACGGCGCGCATGCCAGCGAAAGGCTGTGGCCCGTCACGGCCCTGACCGTGCTTTTTTCGATCGTGCTGTACGGGTTCAGCGCCCAGCCGGTCCTGCGCCTGCTCGACCGGGCCATGGCCCGGGTCGAAACGAAAGGTCCGCTTCCCGCGGCCACCGAAGACCTGCGCCTGGAGAAGGAGCGCCATGCCAAGACCTCCGACACGGATACCTAGGGACTCTCAGCGCCACCGGGACGGGCATTCTCCCCGTACGGCGTGAAATCGATGCAGCAGGTGCCCGACGAGATGGCCAGCCCCACGGAGTGGCGCCTCCCGCCACCGCCGGCATCAATCCGGCCTTTCGAGACAACGTTCAACGAAGCGCAACGCCGCCGTTTCCAGCCGCCGCGAGCCTGGGGGAATGGTCGCCGGCACCGCCCGATGCAACAGGCCCGAACGCCAGCCCTCCAGCACACGCGGATAGACGTAGGCCTTGCGGCATACCGCCGGCGTGTTGCCGAGCTGTTCCGCCGCCGCCGCGATCGCCTCCGCGATGGCCGCGCGCCGCGCACGCTCGCCGCCCTGCCCGGGCAGGGGCGTGCGCGCGAGAAACGCGATCACGGTCAGGGTGCCCGTCCAGGTCCTGAAATCCTTGGCGCTGAAGGCGCCGCCCATGGCGGCGCGCAGATAGGCGTTGAACTGCCGTGCACGTACCCGGTGCACCGTTCCTTCTTCCTCGTACTGGAACAGGGCGCGTCCGGGCAACTTCCGGCAACGGCGCACGATCCGTATCAACCGCGCATTGCCCAGCGTTGCCTCGTGCCGCTTGCCACCCTTGCTGCGGAAGCGAAACACGGCGTGATCGCGGCTGACGGTCACGTGTCTCGACTGCAGCGTGGTCAATCCGTACGAATGATTGTCGCGCGTGTAGGCGGCGGCGCCGATGCGCATGCTGGTGATCATCATCAACCGGACCATGGCGGCCAGCACCTTTTCGCGCGGCAGCCCCCGGCGCGCCAGGTCGCGCTGCAACTGCGTCCGCAACCGCGGCAGGGCCCTGCCGAAGCGCACCAGCCGACGGTACTTCCTCGCCTCGCGATCGTCGCGCCAGCCGGCGTGGTAGCGGTATTGTTTCCGGCCACGCGCATCGCGGCCGGTCGCCTGCAGGTGGCCACGCTCGTCGCCGCATATCCATACGTCGGCATAGGCCGGCGGCACGGCCAGCCTCCGGATGCGTTGGAGCGTCGCCTCGTCACGGACACGTTCGCCGTCGGAGGTGAAATAGACGAAGCCCTTGCCGGCACGGCGTCGGGTAATGCCCAGCTCGTCACCCGTGACGTAACGGAGACCATGCTTTCGCGCCCGTTCGCGGCCACGCTGCTGCAAGGTGGAAAGAGAGGATGTGCGCACGAACGGCTCCGGACGGGTCCAGCGCAGCGCCCGCGGCGTGCGTCAAAGCGGCTCCAGCCACTCGACCAGGACATCGGCCTCGCGCGCCGCGATCTCGGTCCGGTTGCGCACGTTGCCGGATGCCGCCTCGTCGACCGCATGCACTTCCACGTCGCGTGCGGCGGCACGCGTGTCGCTCGGCAGCTCCGCCGAGCTGGAATCTTCCGGCATGCGCGGTATCCCGGCGACGCCCATTTCCACGACCCGGTCGACGCCGGGCGATCCACGCAACACGTCCAGCATCGCGTCGATCGCTTCGGGGGAGCCGTTCAGTCTCATGCTCATCATGCTCATGCGGGTTCTCCGTTCGGCGCGGCAGGCGGATTCGCGGCACCGGCACAAGAACCGGGCACAGGCCGCTGCAGCCACGCGGTGCGGATCATTCTTCCGCATGCCCCGTGAATCGTTCGAAACCACGCGCCGGGAAAGGTCATGTACATGAACCGCAGGCGGTTCCTTGGCCGCGCGAAACCCGGATGCCGTCGGCCGGCCGGGCGTCTGCAGGCACGGTTCAGCGGTCGCCGCGCAGCATGGGGCGCGTCGCCTTCGACATTCGATGGAGGGGCCTGGATGACCTGGATCACACGATGCTCGATCTGGTGCACCGCCTGCGGCGGCTACCTGCTGTACGCGGGCCAGGTGAAAAACCCGCATGAGTTGGTCACCGCGGCGGTGCTTGCCGGTGCCGCATGGTACTGGGCATGCATGCTGCGCCGCTGCGGGCACCGGCATTTCGCCATGTCGCCGGTCCATGCACGGGAATGGGTGAAAGCCGTTGCCGCGCTGGGACCCGCCATTGCCGGGACTTTTCCGCTTTTCGCGAAAGCGGCGTGGTCGGGGCGCTCGCCGGGCCGGCTGCTCAAGGTCCGTTTCCGGCGCGGCCGGGAAGACAGTGCATGCGATGGCGCGCGCCGCGCGTCGGCCGTGCTGGTCGCATCCCTGGGACCGGACAATTTCGTGGTATGCGCGCCGCCCGACAAGGACTTGGCCCTGATGCACGCGATCCTCCCGGAAAACGCCTCGCGCGACGCGTGCTGGTTGAACCCGTGAACGTGTGGACGCTCGCCGCCATCGGCCTGCTGCTGCCCCTGGTCGCGGCAATGGTCGCCGCCGGCCGGGGCGGCACCTCGGGGCGGCTGGTGGCATTCGAGTTTCTCGTCTCGCTGGCCGTGTTCGAGTTCGTCGTGCTGGACCTCGTGCTGGCGCAGCCGTCGTCGTTGGGGCTGGCGCTGGCACTGGCCCTGCTTGGTCTGCCGGGCACCCTGCTGCTGGTGCTGTTCCGGGAGCGCTGGCTGTGAATATCGTGGTCGACGCGCTGCTTTCCTTCGCGGTGCTGACCGCATGGATCACGGCATTGGCATTCTTTCGCCTGCGCTCGGGCTACGACCGCCTGCATGCGATCACCTTTTTCAACCTGGTCGGCGGCAGCGCGATCACCGCGGCGGTCGCGGTCCACGACGGGGCCACCCCGCGCGCCTTCCAATGCATGCTGGTCTGGCTGGCAGTGGTGTCCGCCGGCGCCCTGCTCTCGCATGCCATCGCACGTGCGCTGCGCTTGCGTGGCGAGGCGCCGTCGTGAGCTGGCTGATCGGCATCATGCTGGTGGCCAGCGCCCTGTCGGGACTGCTGGTGGTGATCACGCGCACGCCCCGACGGCAGGTCTACGCGCTGGGCGCCAACGGCGTGGTGCTGGCCTTGCTGTTTTTTGTCCTGCAGGCGCCGGATGTGGCGTATTCGGGCATCGCGGTAAACGCGGTCATCATGCCGCTGCTGTTCCTGGTCACACTGGCCGCCATCGCCCTGCACAAGGCGCGCCGGTGACCGCGCGCTGGCGACTCGCGTTGTTGCTGCCCGCGCTGGCCGTGCTGGGCATCGCGGCCGGTCACGTGATCCTCGCGCTGCCCGCCTTCGGGGAACCGCTGTCGCACTACGGTGCCACCGTGAATGCGCTGGCACCGGCGTTGCGCAACGTGTCCAACATGGTGTCGGCGGTGAACTTCGACATTCGCAGCATCGACACCCTCGGTGAGGAAAGCATGCTGATCTGCGCCGTCACCGCCGCGGTGGTCCTGCTGCGCGGCCGCCGCGGCGAGGACATGGCTGAACGTGCCGGGCACCGGCCCGGACGGGAGCCGCTCGGGCGCTCCGACGCGACGGTACTGGTCAGCCGGCTGATGGCGACGGCGCTGTTCCTGCTCGGCGTGTCCGTGATACTGCATGGAACGGTAACTCCCGGTGGCGGCTTCCAGGGTGGCGTGATTGCCGCCTCCAGTTTCGTCTTCATCTACCTGGGCGATGGCTACAGGGCATGGCGGCGCATGCTGCACTCCGAGGTGCTGGTGGCCGTGGAGGGCTTCAGTGGCCTCGCCTTCCTGCTGGCGGTCGCCGTTCCACTGGCCTTCGGATACGCGGCCGCACAGAACATGCTGCCGCTGGGCACCTGGAAGGACCTTTACTCCGGGGGCCTGATGGTGGTCGTGAACGTGGCGATCGGGATCGCGGTGATCGGCAGCTTCGGCGTGCTGCTGCTGGAGTTCATGGAGGAGACCCGTGCACCGAAGGCCGGCGACATCGAAAACGGGGAGGACCCATGAACGTGTTGGCATGGTGCGTCGTCGCATGGCTGTTCGGTGTCGGCATCTACGGCATCGCGACCTCGCGGCATTACGT
>CAZMXV010000041.1:0-4712 GCA_964570295.1 uncultured Rhodanobacteraceae bacterium | reverse complement strand
TGCTGCTGGCCATCACCCTGCAGGTCCACAAGCGGCGCGGCACCCTGGACCCGCAGCACCTCAGGCCGCTGCGGCCGCGCGGATAGGGCCGCCCCATGCGCCCCGGCGCAGCCGTTGCCGGCCCCCTCCGCACGCCGATCGCCGGGAGACCGAAGACGGGTTGCCGGAGCGGCCCGTCCGCCCCACTTCCCGATGACGGGGCGATGGCCGCCGGAGATTCCTCCTGATGCCGCTCGCGCACCAGCTCGTGCCACTGGCGGTGCTGCTGCCCCTGGGCGTCGCGTTCCTGCTGCTGGCATTGTCGCACTGGCTGCCGCCGCGCAGTGCCGACGTGACCGCGGTGATCGTCTCGCTGGTGCTCGTGGCGTTGTGCGGATGGCTGGCCGCCAAGGCGATGCACGGCCCGATCGTGCACTGGTTCGCGGCATGGACGCCCGGCGTTTCGGGCAACCCGGACGTGGTGCTGGGCATCGCGTTTTCGGTGGACCCCGCAAGCGCGACGGTGGCGGCCTTCTGCGCCCTGCTGTTTGCGGCCACCTTCGTGTTCGCCTGGGGATATTTCGACCACGTGCATGCCCACTTCCACGTGCTGATGCTGCTGTTCCTGGCCGCGATGATCGGCTTCTGCCTGACCCGGGACCTGTTCAACCTGTTCGTGTGGTTCGAACTGATGGGTATCGCGGCGTTCGCGCTGACCGCCTATCCCCTCGGCAAGAGTTCGCTGGAGGGCGCGTTCAATTTCACCGTCACCAACGCGCTCGGCAGCTTCCTGATGCTTGCCGGCGTGGGGCTGCTGTATGCCCGCACGGGCACGCTCGACTTCGTCACCATGGGTCGTCTCGTGGCAGCCATGCCGCCGGACCCCGTCGTCGCCGGCGGCTTCTGCCTTATCGCGGCCGCACTGCTGACCAAGGCCGCGATCGTGCCGTTCCACATGTGGCTGTCGGACGCGCATGCCGTCGCGCCCAGCCCGGTGTCGGTGGTGTTTTCCGGCGCAATGGTGAGTCTCGGCCTGTTCGGCCTGTTGAAGCTGACAGCGATCGTCTTTGTCGAAGACGCGCAGGTGATGATGCTGGTGCATGACGGCTTGTTCTGGCTCGGTTTCGCCACCGCCCTTCTCGGCGGCCTGATGGCATGGGCACAACGGCATCTGAAGCGGCTGCTGGCGTTTTCCACGATCGCACACCTCGGCATCATGCTGACCGCCGTCGCGGCAATGGATACGGTCGGCACGCAGGGATTCCTGATCTACCTGGTCGGCCACGGTCTCGTGAAAGGCGCCTTGTTCATGATCGCCGGCATCTTCCTCGCACGTTTCAACTCGGTGGACGAGCTCGAACTGTACGGTGAAGGCCGCCGCATCTGGCCGGCCGGCATCGCCATGGGCGTGGCGGGCCTGCTGCTCGGCGGGCTGCCCTGGGGACTGCTGCACGAGGCCACCGGCGCCCTGCACGACGGTACTCCCGGTACGGCGGCATGGGCCGCGACCGTCATCGGCACCGCACTGACCGGGGCGGCGGTATTGCGTGCGGCCAGCCGCATCTTCCTGGGCTGCAGCGGCGTGCCCACCGTGGAGCTGACCGCTCCCACTGAACGCGAACGCGAGAAAGGCAACCGTCCGATGTGGCTGATGCTGCTCCCCTGTCTCGTGCTGCTCCTGGCGGCTTTGCTGCCCGCCCGCCCCGCGGCGCCTTTCCTGCACCATGCCGCCGCGGCGCTGGTCCCGGGCGGATTGCCGCCCCCGAAGGACGGCACGCTGGTCACCATGACCACCTTCGCGCTGACGCTCCTCGTTCCCGCGGCATCGCTGCTGCGCCGGCGGCCGACGCGGCACGTCGCACGCCGCATGGCAAAAATCGAAATGGCGCCGTTCAAGGCCATGCAGACCTTGCACAGTGGTCGTGTCACCGACTACGTGGCGTGGATGATGGTTGGCTTGGCGATCCTGGCGGGCTGGCTGCACTTCGGATGAGGTCGCGTCCGGTCCGGGGCGGGGCGGACACGTCATGGCGACGGGACTGAATGCGGTGAAAACCCTCATGCGGGTTTCACGCGGACAGGCGGCGGGATTCACCTCCGATCCAAAAAGCACCCGCCACACTTTACCTGCGCGCCGGCTCCGACGTGGCAACGCCGATCCGGCCCGGATGCCGCGAAACAACACAAGGCACCCACCCGTGCCCGCGCGATGACCCTGTCACCGTCCACCGGGATCCTCCACTGCCCTTGCCGGCAGTGACCTTCTTCATGCCCGCCCCACCGAGGAGCTCCCATGGAAACCATCACCAATCTGCTTGACGCCAAAGGTTGCCCGCTGGACCGGCAACGCTTCACCTGGAAGGAGCTGGTCGGCAAGCCCATCAGCAAACTCGACGACGATGCCTTCACCCGGGTACGCATCATCCTGATGAACGGCCTCGAGACCGATGCCCTGCGTTTCTCCCACATCGCCCAGCGCTTCAACAAGGCATTGCGCGTGCCCCTGGCCAAGGTGCGCCGCATCGAACAGATGCAGGCGACCATGGTCAACTGGCTGATCGGCCCCGACCATTCGCCCATCGAAACCACCCTCGCCTACGAACAGGTGGCCATCGAGGTGACGGCCGCCGTGGCGCAGACCGAGCCCGACGACTACCAGGCCCAGACCTACCGCTTCGGCCTGCTGGAGGATTTCGACCACCTGTACCGTTACACCGGGCTGCTGGATCAGGTCGAAGGCAAGGACGCCAACGCCATCATCCAGGGTTACACGGACATCATTCCCGGCCGGCCACTGGCGCAGGAGCACCGCGCGCCCGAGGACGACGTGCGCGACAACTACGACCGCCACGACGCGCAACTGGTCACCAAGATCCACGCGGCGACGATCACCGCGGCCGAATACCAGACCCACGACTATTACCAGAACGTCGGAAACCTGTTCGCCGACCCCGTGGCGCGCCGACTCTATGCCGAAATCGCGGCCATCGAGGAGCAGCATGTCACCCAGTACGGCTCACTGGCCGACCCGGACGAAAGCCTTCTGGAGAAGTGGCTGATCCACGAAGCCACGGAAGCCTACAACTACCTGGCCTGCGTGCAGCAAGAACCCAACCCGCGAATCAAGGCGATATGGGAACGCTTCCTGGACTACGAGCTTGGCCACCTCAACTATGTCTGCGACCTGTTCAAGTCGGTGGAGCAGCGCGACCCGGCGGAAATCTTCGGCGACGGCCGGTTGCCCAAGCCGATCGAATTCACCAGCCAGCGCGAGCTCGTGCGCGAGACGCTCCGCAACGAACTGGACCTCAGCGCCAGGGGCAGGCAATTCGTGGCCCGAAGCGAGGAAAGCGAAGCCACCCGCGAATATCGCCAGCACCTCAATTCGCAAGGCTCGGCCGGCGACTTCACCACCGCCGGCTACCGGTGGGCTCCGGGCACCGAACTGGCGCCGGAAAGCGGCTAGTGCCATGACGCCGCGCCGGACCCCATCCGAACTTCCTTCAGGAGACGACCATGGAAAACTCAACCAAACTCGGCATGAACCACACCGGCATCCAGATGTCGCCTTTCGATTCCTCTGCCCAGGAAGAAGCGATACAGGAGTTCCAGCCCACCATTGAAGGCGACCCGGACGACTTTGACGAAGTGCACCGCGAGTATGCCCGGGAGGCCGACCGGCTCGGTACCGTTCCCCTGCCCGGCACCATGAAGGGCATGGTGAAAACCGCCGCCGGCAAGATCACCGGCAGGCATCCCGAAGTGCTGGTCGACAAGCTCGGGGAGCGCATGGCGTACGAACGCTCCGGAGTGCGCCTGTACCAGGCCTTCATCGCCAAGGTGGAAGCCACCGACGAGCCAATGGCGGAGAAACTGCTCGAGGATCTCAGGCACATCCGGTCGGAGGAGGACGAGCACTTCCGGCTGCTGTGGCAGACCCTCCACGGCATGGGCGCCGACCCCACCGCCGTGACGCCGTGCGCGGAAGCCGCGGCCATGCAGGCCATGGGCATCGTCCAGGTGCTGACCGAACCGCGTACCACCATCGGCCAATGCCTGAATGCGCTCCAGACCGTGGAGCTTGCCGACAACGCGGCATGGGAACTCCTGATTTCGCTGGCACGCGCCTGCGGAAAAGACGATATCGCCGACTCGTTCGACCGTCCCCTCCAGAACGAAAAGGACCACGAAGCAATGATTCGTGGCTGGGTGGAACGCGTCACCATGGAGGAGGCGGCATGACCGGCCCGTATCCGGCCGGAAGAGCTTCCTCGACCACACGGCCGCCCGTGCCGTACGGCAACAATACCCCGGTCAGAAAAAAACCCGGCACGTCGCCGTGCCGGGTTCTTCTTCCGCGGGAACAGGCCCGCACGCTCGCCATGCTCAGACGCTGGCGGCGGCCTCTTCTTCGGTCACGGCCTTCATGGACAGGCGGATGCGGCCCTGCTTGTCCACTTCCAGCACCTTGACCTTCACGGTCTGGCCTTCCTTGAGGTAGTCGGAAACCTTCTCGACACGCTCGTTGGAAATCTGCGAGACGTGCACCAGGCCGTCCTTGCCCGGCAGGATGGTGACGAAAGCACCGAAGTCCATCAGCTTGGCCACCTTGCCTTCGTAGATGCGGCCCGGCTCGACGTCGGCCACGATCTGCTCGATGCGGTGCTTGGCGGCATCCGCGGCCTGGCGGTTGACCGAGGCGATGACCACGGTGCCGTCGTCGCTGATGTCGA
>CAZMXV010000040.1:0-17619 GCA_964570295.1 uncultured Rhodanobacteraceae bacterium | reverse complement strand
GCCGGTGACCTGGAACATCGTTACGCGGCGCTGGCCGCGGCCGTCGAGGCCATGCTGCGGCACCCGCGGGTGCTGTTCCTGATGGCCACCGGCAACGGCAGCCCGATGGCCGCCGGCCGTGATACCGCGGCCGACCGCGCCATCGCCCTGGCCGGAGGTCGCAACGTCGGTACCGGTTTCGAGGGCTACAAGCCGGTCTCCGCCGAGGCGCTGGCGGCCATGGCACCCGAGGTGATCGTGCTGATGCGTGAATTCGAGCAGGCGGCCGGCGGCGTGGACGGCGTGCTGGCCCGGCCGGGCGTGGCGCAGACGCCGGCCGGGCGGACCAGGCGGATAGTGTTCGTCGACGGCCAGGCTTTGCTGGGCTTCGGCCCGCGCCATGCCGAGGCCGAGCAGCGGCTGCAGCGGCGGCTGGCGACACACCCGTGAACAGCATGGTGTTGCCGCGTCTGCGTGGTCGTGCCGGCCGGCCGGCGGTGCTGGGCGTGCTGTCGCTCGGCATCCTGGGCATGAGTCTGTGGGCCCTGGGCAGTGGCGCGATGGCCATTCCCGCGCACACGGTGGTGAGCGCGCTGGCCGACGGGGTGTCGGGACGGCCGCTGACGGGGGATGCCGCCGTGGTCTGGCTGTTGCGCCTGCCGCGTGTGCTGCTGGCGTTGCTGGTGGGTGCCGCACTGGGCGGTGGCGGGGCCGCGATGCAGGGCGTGTTCCGCAATCCGCTGGCCGACCCGGGCCTGATCGGCGTGTCGGCGGGTGCGGCGCTGGGCGCGGTGGTGATGATCGTGCTGGGTTCGGTCGTGGCCGCTGTCCTGCCCTGGGCCGGCGGTGCGCCAGGCGTGGCGCTGGCCGCGTTCGCCGGCGGCCTGCTGGCGACCTGGCTGGTGTACCGCATGGGCGCGCGCCATGGCGGCGTGGCCACGTTGCTGCTGGCGGGCGTGGCGATCAATGCCATGGCCATGGCCGGCGTGGGGCTGATGACCTACCTTGCCAACGACCAGCAGCTGCGCAGCCTCACCTTCTGGTCGCTGGGCAGCCTGGGCGGGGCCACGTGGTCGCGGCTGGCGCTGGCCGCGCCGTTGATTCTGCTGCCGCTGGCGCTGTTGCCGGGCAGCGCGCGCGCCCTCAACGCGTTGTTGCTGGGCGAGCGCGAGGCGGTCCTGCTGGGGTATCGTCCCGAACGCCTGAAGGCGTGGCTGATCGCGCTGGTGGCGCTGGCGGTCAGCGCCGCGGTGGCGATGAGCGGCGTGATCGGCTTTGTCGGCCTGGTGGTGCCACACCTGCTGCGCATGGCCCGGGGCCCCGACCACCGTCTGCTGTTGCCGGCCTCTTCCCTCGGTGGCGCCCTGCTGCTGCTGGTGGCCGACACCCTGGCACGCACCGTGGTGGTGCCGGCGGAGCTGCCGATCGGGGTGCTGACGGCGCTGGTGGGCGGGCCGTTCTTTCTGTGGTTGCTGCTGCGCACACGCACGCTGGGCGGGCTGTCGTGACGGCCGCCGGCACTCCCGTGCCGCCAGCCTCCGTACTGGAAGCGCGCGGGGTTTCCCTGTGGCGCGGTACCCGTTGCGTGCTGGAAAACATCGACCTGGCCTTGTCGCCGGGGCGGCTACTGGCGCTGGTCGGGCCCAACGGGGCCGGCAAGAGCACCTTGCTCGCGTTGCTGGCCGGCGTGCTGGCACCCGGCGCGGGACGGGTGCGCCTGGATGGCCGCTGTCTTGCCCGCTGGACGCCGCGGGCGCTGGCGCGCCGCCGCGCCATGCTGTCGCAGAAAGTGCACCTGCCGTTCGACTTCGGCGTGCGCGAGGTGGTGATGCTGGGCCGCGCCCCGCACGGCGGCGCGGGCGGCCGCCACGACCGCCGGCTGGTGGACGCGGCCCTGCGCATGGCGCAGGCCTGGGACCTGCGCGAACGTTCCTGGCTCGCGCTGTCCGGCGGCGAGCAGCAGCGCGTGCAGCTGGCGCGCGTGCTGGCCCAGGTGGCCGGTGGCGGGGAGGCCCCGGCATGGTTGCTGCTGGACGAACCGGAGGCCGGCCTGGACATGGCGCACCAGCATCGTGTCCTGGCACAGGCGCGCGAGCTGGCGCACGCCGGCATGGGCGTGGTCGCGGTGGTGCACGACCTCAACCTGGCCATGCGCCATGCCGACGAGGTCGCCCTGCTGTGCGGAGGGCGCCTGTTGTGCCGGGGCCGGCCGCGCGACGTGCTGGACGCGGAGATGCTGTCGCGGGTCTACGGCCTGCCGTTGGCGCGTATTGCCCACGAAGGCGGCGATTTCATCGCGCCGTATTGACGCAGGCCGGCTGCGGCGGCGTCCGGCACGGGATGGCGGGCGTACAATGACCACTTTGACGTCAAACGCCGTGCCATGAACTTTCCCGCCATTCGCATGCGCCGCATGCGCCGCGACGCCTTCTCCCGCGCCCTGATGCGCGAACACACCCTGCTCGCCTCCGACCTCATCATGGTCGCCTTCGTGGTCGAGGGCGCGAACCGCCGCGAGGCGGTGCCCTCGATGCCGGGCGTGGAGCGGCTGTCCATCGACCTGCTGGAACCGCTTGCCGGCGAGTGTGTCGAGCTCGGCATTCCCGCGCTGGCGCTGTTTCCGGTGCCGGACGACACGGTCAAGAGCGAGGATGCGCGCGAGGCGTACAACCCCGACGGCCTGATGCAGCGCGCCACGCGCGCGCTGAAGGCGAAATACCCCGAACTGGGCCTGATCGGTGACGTGGCACTGGATCCCTACACTACACACGGTCAGGACGGCTTGATC
Organism: uncultured Rhodanobacteraceae bacterium; assembly: GCA_964570295.1. Classification (GTDB taxonomy): domain Bacteria; phylum Pseudomonadota; class Gammaproteobacteria; order Xanthomonadales; family Rhodanobacteraceae; genus Oleiagrimonas. The sequence continues at coordinate 14,852 of CAZMXV010000040.1, read as the reverse complement.
GACGCCGACGGCTACGTCATGAACGAGCCCACCGTCGAGGTGCTGGTGAAGATGGCGCTGGCCCAGGCCGAGGCCGGCATGGACATCGTCGCACCCTCGGACATGATGGACGGGCGCATTGGCAGCATCCGCGAAGCACTCGAGGCCGGCGGCCATATCCACACCCGCATCCTGGCCTATTCGGCCAAGTACGCCTCCAGTTTCTACGGCCCCTTCCGCGACGCGGTCGGCTCGGCGGGCAACCTCGGCAAGGGCGGCAAGCATACCTACCAGATGGACGTGGCCAACGGCGACGAGGCGCTGCGCGAGGTGGAGCTGGATATCGCCGAAGGCGCCGATGCGGTGATGGTCAAGCCCGGCCTGCCGTACCTGGACGTGCTGCGCCGCGTGAAGGATGCTTTCGGCATGCCCACTTTCGTCTACCAGGTCAGCGGCGAGTACGCGATGCTGAAAGCCGCGTCGCAGAACGGCTGGCTGGACGAAAAGGCCTGCGTGCTGGAAGCGCTCACCGCCTTCAAGCGCGCCGGCGCCGACGCCATCCTCACCTACTACGCCATGGATGCCGCACGCTGGCTGCGTGAAGGCTGACCCGCCCGATCCCGCTGCCGATGGCCGGATACCGGCAAAAGCCCGCCGACATGCCAGGCCCTTTCAGGACCCCGGCGCGCCGTGTCGTCCGGGGCCCATGACGCCAGTGCGCCGCGCAACCCGTATAATCGGGCGGCCACGGCCGGAGGGTCCGGTGGCTTTCGGGGTTCCCCCAGTGGAGCATGCGCCATGACACACATCCCGCCGGCATCATGAGTGACGGATCCAACGTGACGGAAGCGGACGCCGCGCTGGCGCCGCCATCGCTGCCGGACGCGGCGGCGGCCATCGGTCGGGCGGGCTTCGGAAGCCTGTTCCGCACCTTCACCCGCCCGCTGTACTGGCTTTACGAACGGCATCTGGAGCGCGAGCTGGCACGCACCGCCATGCCGCGGCACATCGGACTGATCCTCGACGGCAACCGGCGTTTCGCCCGTTCCAGCGGGCTGGACGTGCGCCTCGGGCACCGCTTCGGGGTGGACAAGCTCAAGACCTTCCTGGAGTGGTGCCTGGAGTTCAAGGTCGAGCATGTCACGCTGTACGTCTTCAGCACCGAAAACTTCAATCGTCCGGCCACCGAGGTGCAGTATCTGCTGGACCTGTTCGTGCGCGAGAGTGCGAAGCTGCTCGACGGCCTGCACCTGGAATCGGAAAAGGTGCGCGTGAAGATCATCGGCCAGCGCCACAAGCTGCCGCCGAAGGTGCTCGAGGCCAGCGAGGCGCTGGAGCTGTCCACTGCCGGGCACCAGGGCATGCTGCTCACCATCGCGTTGGCCTACGGCGGTCGCGAGGAGATCGTCGATGCGGTCAAGTCGCTGCTGGTCGAGGCCGGACGCCAGGGCCGCACGCTGGCGGAGGTGGCGGAAAGCATGGATGCCGCGCAGCTGAACGACCATCTGTACACCGCCGGCCAGCCGGACCCCGATTTCATCATCCGCACCAGCGGCGAACAGCGCCTGTCGGGGTTCCTGCTGTGGCAATCGGCGTACAGCGAACTGTACTTCTGCGATGCCCTGTGGCCCCAGTTCCGGCGCGTCGATTTCCTGCGCGCGTTGCGCGATTACCAGGAGCGCGAACGGCGCTACGGCGGGTAGGCACGGTCTGCGGCGGGGTACGCCGCACTCCTCTGCCCCGTGGCCTCCGCTGCCGCGTGTTGCGGGCGCAATGTCGCCGCGCTGTCATCGCATGCGTGGAATAATCGCATCGTCACGGTTGGGTCCGGAGTGCGTATGGAAGACCATCAGTTCCTGCAGTCGGCGGTGGTGCTGTTGCTGGCGGCGGTGCTGGCGGTGCCGCTGGCCAAGCGCCTGAAACTGGGCGCGGTGCTGGGCTACCTGCTGGCGGGCGTGGTGATCGGGCCGCAGGTGCTGGGCCTGATCCGCGATACCGGAAATGTGGCGCAGCTCTCCGAGTTTGGCGTGGTGCTGATGTTGTTCGTGATCGGCCTGGAGCTGTCGCCGCAGCGCCTGTGGGTGATGCGGCGCGCGGTGTTCGGCACCGGGCTGGCGCAGGTGCTGGCGTGCGGCGGCGCGGTGCTGGCGGTGGGCTACGGGGTATTCGGGCTGTCGCTGCACACGGCGATCATCGTCGGCGGCGCGCTGGCCCTTTCCTCCACCGCCTTCGGCCTGCAGATCCTGGCCGAGCGCAAGGAGGCCGGATCCGCCTACGGACGCCAGGCCTTCGCCATCCTGCTGTTCCAGGACCTGGCGGCGATCCCGCTGATTGCCGCGGTGCCGCTTCTGGGCAGCGCCGCGCAGGCGGCCCATGACGGCGAAGGCTGGCTGGGCGCCCTGCGTGTGGTGGCGGTGATTGCCGGGGTGGTGGTGGGTGGCCGGTATCTGCTGCGCCCGCTGTTCCGGGTGGTGGCGCGCACCGGCATTCCCGAAGTGTCCACGGCCACGGCCCTGCTGGTGGTGACCGGTGTGGCATGGCTGATGGAAGCGAGCGGCATCTCGGTCACGCTGGGTGCCTTCCTGGCCGGCGTGCTGCTGGCCGACTCCGAATACCGGCATGAGCTGGAATCGAACATCGAGCCGTTCAAGGGCCTGCTGCTGGGCCTGTTTTTCGTCAGCGTGGGCATGTCGGTGGACCTCAGCCTGCTGCTGGACCGGACGCTGCTGGTCCTGGGGCTGACGCTGGGCCTGATCGTGCTGAAGGGGTGCCTGCTGTGGCCGCTGGGGCGGCTGGCCGGCGGCCTCGGACGTGCCGATGCGTTGCGTCTGGCCGCGCTGCTGGCCAGCGGGGGCGAGTTCGCGTTCGTACTGCTCAATCTGGCGCAGGGACATCTGCTGCTGGCCGCCGCCACGCGCAACGTGCTGGTGCTGGCGATCACCCTCTCGATGGCGCTCACGCCGCTGCTGGTCGTGGTGGTGGCACGGCTGCTCGATGTCAAGCCGCGCACGCCGGCGCGGGCCTACGACGCGATCGACACCGCGCCGCCGCGCGTGATCATTGCCGGCTTCGGCCGGATCGGCCAGATCGTGGGCCGCATCCTCAGCGCGCAGCGCATTCCCTACGTGGCCCTGGAGTCGTCGGTGGACCAGGTGGAGCGGGCGCGCCGGTTTGCGCCGGTGCCGCTGTTTTTCGGTGATCCCACGCGTTCGGAGCTGCTGCGCGCGGCCCAGGCCGACAAGGCCGAAGTGTTCGTGCTGGCCACCGACGATCCGCAGGCCAACATCCGTACCGCGCGGCTGGTGCGGCGCCAGTATCCGCATCTGAAGATCATCGCCCGCGCGCGCAACCGCCAGCACGTGTTCCGGCTGATGGACCTGGGCGTCGAGGAGCCGGTGCGCGAGACGTTGCATTCGAGCCTGCGGATGACAAGCCAGGTGCTGGAACTGCTGGGCATGAGCCATGCCGATGCCGAGGAGCACGTCGAGCGTTTCCGGCACCATGACGATGAACTGCTGAAGGCGCAGTATCTTGTCTACGACGACGACAAGGCCCTGCTGCAGACGTCGCGGGAGGCCCTGGCCGACCTGCAGCAGCTGTTCGCCGAGGACAACCGCAAGGCAACCGACTGACCGCGCGATGGCAGCGAGCGGCGGCCTCCGGCCACGCGACCGCCATCCGCCCGAAGGTCGGCCCCCTGTTTTCCGTGTCCGGCCGACCTCACTCCGAGGGGCCGGCCGGCGTGCGCAGGGTCTGGTGCACGCTCGGAATGGCGGTGCGCCGCTCGTCCAGTTCCACCGCCACGTCGGTGTAGCCCAGCTGCCGGGCCACGTCGGCGCCGCGCCGCCCGAACGCGTCCACGGCGGCCCGGTCGGCGCCGCGCGCCAGCAGAATGCGTGCCGGCGCCAGCAGGGCATGCATGGCGCAGGCGTGCAACGCGGTGACCCCGCGCGGATCGGCATGGTCGTGGCGCGCGCCCGCATCCAGCAGTACCGGCAGCAGGGCACCCAGGTGGGTGGGGTCGCAGGCGGTGCCGGGCTTGGCCTGGGCGCCCAGCAGCATCAGCAGCGGGGTCAGGCCGGCCTGGTCGACCTGGTTGGGATGGGCGCCGGCCTTCAGCAGCACGTCCAGCAGACGCCTGCAGCGCAGGCTGTCGTTGCTGGCGAAGCCGTACTGGGCGGCGATATTGAGCGCGGCGCGTCCCTGTTCATCGGTGGCGTCGATGGCGGCGCCGGCGTCGAGCAGGATCTTCGCCGCGTCGGCGTGGCCCTGCCCGCAGGCGACGGCCAGGGCGGTGATGCCGCCGGGCAGGCGCTGGCCGACGTCGGCACCGTGCTCGAGGAGTAGCGGAATCAGTTCGAGCTGGTGCATGTTGATGGCGGCGATCAGCGGCGTGACGCCGTCGGGCGTCGCGTGCCCGGGATCGGCACCGGCCTCCAGCAGCCGCAGCGCGACGTCGCGATGGCCGCGGCCGGCGGCGTAGACGAGCGCGCTGGCACCGCGGGCGTTGGGGCTGTCCACGGGAAAGCCCAGCTGCAGCAGCTTGTCGACGGCGTCCGCGTCCCCGGCATCGGCGGCACGGGGCAGGTCTTCGGGCTGCAGGCGCCGGCCCGGCAGGTGCCAGGGGCTCCAGCGCAGCCAGGCCAGCAGGTCGGGGCGGTCCATGGTCATGACCAGGCCCAGCGGAGTTTCGCCGTTGGCATGGCTGAGCTCGGGGTCGGCGCCGGCGGCGACGAGGGCGCGAATGGCCCCGGGCGCGGGTTCGGCATGCTCCAGGGCCGCGTGCAGGGGCGTGCGGCCGTCCTGGTCGCGCGCGTTGGGGTTGCAGCCGAGGTCGAGCAGAACCTGCAGCATGGCCTGCCAGCCGGGCGCGGTGGCCAGGTGCAGGGGCGAGCGTCCGTCGGGGAGCGCTCCGAAAAGATCGGCCCCGGCGTCCAGCATGCGACGCACCAGGGGAATGCCCTCCTGCGGCGTGTCCGCGAGCGGGAGCATGGCCCGGGCCAGGCCGCCGGCGCCGGCCGGGGAAGCGCCGGCCCCCATCAGCGTGGCGAGGGCGCCGGTGCCGGCCGGCAGGGTCTCGACCAGGGCCGCGAACAGCGTGCGGCCGTCGGCAAGCCGGGCCTCGGCCGACAGGCCGTGTTCGAGCAGCCAGTGGCGCGCGCGCGCGTGTTCGGGACCGGCCAGTTCCAGATACATGCCGGCCAGCTGGGGAACGCTCCAGTGGCGTACCTGGCGGGAAAAGTCGCCGACGATGGCCCAGTGGCCGAAGCGCAGCGCGTCCAGCAGGTGGGCCGGGCTGGCGGCTTCCGGGTCGGGGTCGCGTTCGTCCGCGATGCTGGCGGGAAGCTCCGTGGTCGGGTCCAGAATGGTGACCAGGTCCCAGCGTCCGGCGTCGGTGGCGCAGGACAGGGCACTGCGGCCCTCGCCGTCGGTGGCGCGCGGGTCGGCGCCGGCGTCGACCAGCAGCTTCACCGTGGCGGCGCTGGCCCGCGGGGACTGGCAGGCCAGGGCCAGGGCGTCACGGCCGTGGCGGTCCCGGGGCGCGGTGTCGGCGTCGGCGTCGAGCAGGATGCGCACGATGTCGGTGGCGCCATGGCGCGCGGCTTCCATCAGGGCGGTGACACCATGCTGGTCGGCAATGTCGGTGCCGGCGCGGGCCTCCAGCAGGCATTGCGTGATGCGCGGGTGCCCTTCCATGGCGGCGCTCATCAGGGCGGTGCGGCCCTGGGGCGTGGCGGCGTTCACGCGGGCCCGGCGCTCCAGGAGCAGTTCCACGCCGGCGGGGTCGTCGTCGGCCAGGCGGGTGGCGGCGACCAGCGCCGGTTCGCCGCCCTCGACCTGCGCCCTGGCGCCATGCTGCAGCAGCCAGGCGGCCATCTTCCAGTTGGCGTTGCGGCAGGCCACGGCCAGCGGGGTGAGGCCCTGGCGGTTCAGCGCGTTGGCATCGGCGCCGGCGCCGACCAGGTCGGCGGCCACCGCCAGGTCGGTGCTGCGCGCGGCATGGTGCAGGGCGGTGTTGCCTTCGCCGTCGCTGGCGTCGATGTCGGCGCCGTTGGCGATCAGCACCATCACGGCCTCGGCCCGGCTCATGCAGCCGTCTCGGGTTACGGCCAGCAGCGTGGTCATGCCGCGGTGCACGCGGTTGATATTGGCGCCGTGGCCGATCAGCGCGCGCAGCAGGCGCGTGTCCGGGTGCAGCGCGGCCAGGGTCAGCAGCGTGTGCTGGTTGGGATCGTCCTCGGCCGGCAGCCGGTTGGCGTCGGCGCCGGCGTCGAGAAGCGCCAGGGCGTGTTCGATGTCGCCGTTGCGGGCGGCGTCGAGAAGCGCCTGGTCGCGTACGCCCGGAGAAAGGTCCTGCGGGCTCGGCTGCGGCGTGTCAGCGAGCCCGCGGGATCGTTCCCGCGGTGCTTCCGCGGCCCGCATGCCGTCCGGTTGCCGCTCGCGGCGTTCCAGCAGCAGGGCGCGCAGCATGCGGTTGGCCATGATCAGGCAGCATGCCGGCATCACCACCACGCCGTACAGCCACAGGCCGGCCGTGCGCAGCTCGCTGGGCAGCACGTCGTACATGCCGCTCAGCATCAGCGCGCCGGCGGACAGCAGCAGCGTGGCGAGGGCCGAGGGCAGGAACTGGCTGAAGAAGCGCTCCTCGGCGGCCAGGTGGCGCGCGAAGGTGAGGCTGCGGGTCAGGGCGGTGAAGATCCACGAGCCGTTGCCGGACTGCGGGAAGGCGTCGTCCCACAGGAAGATCAGCCCGAAGGCCGGCCAGGTGCGCCACAGGAAAGCCAGGGCCACGGCCAGTGCCAGCGACAGCAGCAGCACGCCGCCCAGCGAGGGTGCGGTGGTCAGCGAGATCATGGGCAGCGCGACCAGCAGCCACACCAGCGCGGTGTAGGCGGTGAACAGCACCAGCCAGGCCGCGCCGCGGCGCAGTACCGTGCGCATGAAGCTGGGCTCGGGACCAAAACCGATGGCATGGCATACCGCGGCCATGGCCAGGGTGTTGGCCAGCAGCAGCAGGATCAGGACCAGCGGGTGGACCAGATAGACGGCAATGGCGACCAGTGCCAGTACCGGCAGGTACCAGGCCAGCGTCGGGAGAAGGGGCGGACGGCGTGATTTGTTCGAGGACATGGCGGGAAAGTATAGGCAGCTCGGAATACGTGCGCGGTAATACCGGGTTAAATGGCGTCGTCGCGGGAGGCGTCGGTGGCGTCCTGCCGTGGCGGTACCTGCAGGTGCCAGCCGCGCCCGCCCAGGTGGGCCAGGATCTCGGCGGGATCCTCGCGCGGCAGGCGGTGCTCCGGAGTCAGGTCGACTTCGAGCACGAAGCGCAGCTCGCCCAGCGTCTCGCGCAGGGTGTCGGGAAGGTCGTCGAACTGGTCACGCCGGCGCAGCCACACGTAGGTGTCGGCCCGGCGCCGGCTGGCATAGACGAAACTTTGCATCGGCGTGGTGTCCTGTGGGTCGGCCAGTATGCCAAGATACATGCCCCTCTTGCATATCGGCGAAAGTCGGGCCAAAGTGGGTGACAGGGGTATGTCAAACATACGTATGAGCGAGGCGTGGATGGTGCATTCGTTTCCCGGCTCGCGCCTGTTTCCGGAGTTCGCATGATGTCGAAAAAAACGTTTTCCCCGCGCGTCGTGCGCCCGCTGGCGCTGACGGCGCTCGCCATTGCCGTGGGCGGCGCCCTGGTGGTGCCGCAGGATGCCGAGGCCAGCGCCTTCCAGCTGCGCGAGAACAGTGTCCAGGCCATGGGCCGCGCCTATGCCGGCCTTGCCGCCGCCGGCGGCGACTGCTCGGTGGTGGCCAACAACCCGGCCGCCATGAGCATCCTCACCGGCGGGTGCTTCCAGGCCGACGTCACGGGCATCAACTTCAGCGCCAAATTCCACGGCACGGCCTACGACGGCATGGGGCGTCCCATCAGCGGCGGCACGGGCGGCGACGCCGGCACCACGCTGCCGGTTCCGGCGCTGTACTGGTCCTCGCGGCTGGGCGAGAAATGGCACGTGGGCGCCAGCTTCACGGTGCCGTTCGGTTTCCAGACCAACTACGACCACGACTGGATCGGGCGCTACCATGCGTTGAAATCCAAGTTCCAGTCGCTGGACGCCACCCTGTCGCTGTCCTATGACGTCAGCGACACGTTCAGCCTGGGCGCGAGCGTCATCGCCCAGCGCACCAGCGCCGAACTGAGCAGCGCCATCAACTACAACATGGTCGGCATGGGGCTGGTGCAGCAGGCCGTGGCCGGCGGCGCCATTCCGCCGCAGGCCGCGCCGGGCCTGATGCAGCAGATCGGCACCGTGGTGCCGCCGGGAAGCGACGGCGTGGCCAAGATCAAGGGCGACGACTGGGGTTGGGGCTGGCAGGTCGGCGCGGTGTGGAAGATCACGCCCCATGACCGCCTGGCCCTGAACTACCGTTCCAAGATCGACCACACCCTGCACGGCACGGCCAACTTCACCATGCCGGCCAACGTGCAGGCCCTGCTGTCCGATCCGAGCATCCAGCCGTTGCTGGCCGGTGCCGGCGGCGTGCCGTTCCAGCACACCACCGGCCGCGCCGACTTCACCACGCCGGCCACGGCCAGCGCCAGCTTCTGGCACCGGGCCGAGAACTTCGGCGTCGGCATCGACGTGAGCTGGACCAAGTGGGACGTGTTCAAGCAGTTGCGCGTGGACTACGGCAACCCGGCCCAGCCGGCCACCGTGGAAACCTACAACTGGCGCAATACCTGGTTCGCGGCCGTGGGCGGCGACTGGTACGTCAACGACCGCCTCACCCTGCGCGGCGGCGTGGCCGTGGACAGCACGCCGACGCACGTGGCCACGCGCACTCCGCGCGTGCCCGACTCCACGCGCACGTTGCTGGCGGTGGGCCTGGGCTACCAGTTCTCGGACCACCTCCGCCTGGACGCGTCCTACTCGTACGTGTACGTCAATTCGGCGCACGTCGACAATGCGAAGAGCTCGACCGGCGACACCCTCGACGGGCACTTCGACGATTACGGCAACCTGCTGGGCGTGTCGGTGCAGTACAGCTTCTGACCCAGGTTGTTCCCGCCGGCATGAAAAAACCTCCCGCGGAGCCCGCGGGAGGTTTTTTTCGTCACGGCGCCTGCGCGGTGCCGCGCTGGCGCCGGATGCCGCCGCTCAGGCGTCGCCCATGGTCAGCAGGCTGGCGTTGCCGCCGGCAGCCGTGGTGTTGATGGTCAACGCGCGTTCGGTGGCAAAGCGCAGCAGATAGTGCGGGCCGCCGGCCTTGGGGCCGGTGCCGGACAGGCCTTCGCCGCCGAACGGCTGCGAACCGACGATGGCGCCGATCTGGTTGCGGTTGACGTAGCAGTTGCCCACGCGCATGCGGCTGGCGATGTACTCCACGGTGTCGTCGATGCGGCTGTGGATGCCCAGCGTCAGCCCGTAGCCGGTGGCGTTGACCTGGTCGATCACCTTGTCCAGCTCGCTGGACTTGTAGCGCACCACGTGCAGGATCGGACCGAACACCTCGCGCTCCAGCGCGTCCAGCGACGGAATCTCGTAGGCGCGCGGAGCGAAGAACGTGCCGTGCGCGCAATCCTCGCCGAGTTCCACCTGGCGGATCTTCTTCGCCACCTTGTCCATCTTGCCGGCATGCTTTTCCAGCATGGCCAGGGCGTCGTCGTCGATCACCGGGCCGACGTCGGTCGAGAGCAGGGCCGGGTTGCCGACCTTGAGCTCGTCCATGGCACCGGCCAGCATGTTGATGACCTTGTCGGCGACGTCCTCCTGCACGTACAGCACGCGGCTGGCCGAGCAGCGCTGTCCGGCTGAGTCGAAGGCCGAATACACCACGTCCTGGACCAGCTGCTCCGGCAGGGCCGAGGAGTCGGCCAGCATGGCGTTCTGGCCGCCGGTTTCGGCGATCAGGGCGGCGATCGGCGCGTCGCGTTCGGCCAGCGCGCGGTTGATGGCGCGCGCGGTCTCGGTGGAGCCGGTGAAGGCCACGCCGGACACGCGCGGATCGGCGGTCAGCAGCGGGCCGACCACGGCGCCGTCGCCGGGCACGAACTGCAGCACGTCGGCCGGCACGCCGGATTCGTGCAGCAGCCGGATCATGGCGTGGGCGACCAGCGTGGTCTGCTCGGCCGGCTTGGCGATGACGCTGTTGCCGGCGACCAGCGCGGCGGCGACCTGGCCGGTGAAGATGGCCAGCGGGAAGTTCCACGGGCTGATGCACACGAACACGCCGCGGCCGTGCAGGGACAGCTCGTTGGATTCGCCGGTCGGCCCCGGCAGCTGCTCGGGCTGGCCGAACAGGCGCCGCGCCATGGTCGCGTAGTAGCGCAGGAAGTCGGCGGCCTCGCGGATTTCGGCGATGGAGGCGGAAATGCCCTTGCCGGCCTCACGGATGCACATGGCGATGAACTCGCCGCGGCGAGCCTCCAATTGCTCGGCGGCATGCTCCAGGATGGCGGCGCGGCTGGCGGCCGGCAGGCGGTCCCAGGCCGGCTGCGCGGCCGCGGCGTTGTCCAGCGCCTTCTTCACCGTGTTCTCGTCGGCGCCCTGCCAGGTACCGACTTCCTGGCGGCGGTCGGCCGGATTGGTGACCTTGACGGCGTCGCCCCCGGGGGGCTCGGCGCCGGGCACCAGGGGAGCGGCCTGCCATGGGCCGGGATGTTGGTTGGCGGCCTCGGCGAGTGCCGCCAGTTCGTTGTCGCTGGCCAGATTGACGCCCATGGAGTTTTTCCTGAGTTCACCGTAGAGATGGATGGGGAGGGGGATGCGCGGATGCGACTTCGATTCGAAGCCGCGCACTTTTTCGCAGGGGTCGCCGACCAGCTGTTCCATGGGCAGGAACTCGTCCACCACATGATTGATGAAGCTGGTGTTGGCGCCGTTTTCCAGCAGTCGGCGCACCAGGTAGGGCAACAGGTCCTTGTGGCTGCCGACCGGTGCGTAGACGCGGCATGGCACGTTCAGGTGGTCCTTGCCGATCACCTCATCGTACAACTCGGCGCCCATGCCGTGCAGGCGCTGGAACTCGAACGGGCGACCGCGTGCCATGTGGTGCACGGCGGCGATGGTGTGCGCGTTGTGGGTCGCGAACTGCGGGTAGATGACGTCGGCGCCGGCGTCCAGCATTTGCCGGGCGCAGGCCAGGTAGGAGACGTCGGTGTTGGGCTTGCGCGTGTACACGGGGTAGCCGGCCAGGCCCTGTTCCTGGGCCAGCTTGATCTCGGCGTCCCAGTAGGCGCCCTTGACCAGGCGCACGCACCAGCGGCGGCCGGCGGCGCGCGCGGTCTCGGCCAGCCAGTCGATCACGAACGGCGCGCGCTTCTGGTAGGCCTGCACGGCCAGGCCGAAGCCGTTCCAGCCTTCCAGCGACGGGTCCACGAACACGGCGTGCAGGATGTCCAGCGACAGTTCCAGCCGTGCGCTTTCCTCGGCGTCGATGGTCAGCGCGATGCCCCGCGCCATGGCCTGCTGCGACAGCTCCAGCACCCGCGGCACCAGCTCGTCCATGACACGCTCGCGCTGGGCCACCATGTAGCGCGGATGCAGCGCGGACAGCTTCACGGACACCGACGGCGCCTCCAGCACGTCGCCGGCCTTGGGGTGCCTGCCGAGTGCCTCGATGGCGTTGCGGTAGGCCTGCATGTAGGTGTCGGCGGCGGCCTGGGTCAATGCCGCCTCGCCCAGCATGTCGAACGAGTACCGGTAGGCGGCATTGCCGTTCTTCTGCGCGCGTGCCAGGGCGGACTTGATGTCGCGGCCCATGATGAACTGCTGGCCCATGATGCGCATCGCCTGGCGCGTGGCCAGGCGCACCAGCGGTTCGCCGACGCGGTTGACCAGGCGGCGCAGGGCGGCCTGGTAGTCGCGGCGGGTGGCGTCGGGCAGGGTGACGATCTGGCCGGTCAGCATCAGGCCCCAGGTGGAGGCGTTGACGAACACCGACTTGCTGGTGCCGATGTGTTTTTTCCAGTCGGCCTCGGTGAGCTTGTCGCGGATCAGGCGGTCGGCGGTGTCGCTGTCGGGGATGCGCAGCAGGGCCTCGGCGATGCACATCAGCAGCATGCCCTCGCTGGAGGACAGGTCGTATTGCTGCATGAACGCGGCGATGGGGCTGCGCTGGTCCTGCTTGGCGCGCACGCTGCGGACCAGGGCGGCGGCGCGGTCCTGCACCCGCTCGCGCTCCTCGGCGGGCAGCTCGGCCTGTTGCAGCAGGTCGTTGATGGCTTCCGCCTCGTCGCGCAGCCAGGCATTGGCGATGCGCTGCCGGGCGGGGGACAGCGTGGAGGGGAGTTCAGGGCTGAGTATGTCGTTTTTCACAATGGGACCTCGACCGGCCCGCGGGGAAACGGTGGCCGGTGGTGGCTGCCCGCGGGATGCGGGCACATCGTGCGATTGTAGGCGATGGACATCCAAATGGGGCGGGCGAGCAATGGCCCTTGACAAAAGGCTGTCGCGGGCATCCGGAAAGCGCCCGGAAGCGGGCTTCCGCCCGGCCGATTGCGGCATTTTGCCGCGGAAAATCATGCGGGGTCGGGGTAAAGATTGATCTGGATCAATGCCTTGTCGGCCTGTTCTTGCCAGGTTGACCGTGCACAACTACCATCGGAGCAACGCAGGCATTGCCGTGACCCCATGATTGTGATCAAGCCGGAACGGGAGGGCAGCCATCGCATGACGATGTTGCTGCGGCCCAACAGGGCACTGAGTCACAAGTCGCTTCGGCGGCTGGCATGGGTTCTTGCGGCGGTGACATTGGCAACGGCGTTGGTCGGTGCGCATCAGGGCAATGTGTTCGCCCCCTTGTTTGCACTGGTCGAGGCGGCTGCGGTGGTCTGGGCCTTGGGGATTGCCTGGCACGCCGGCAGCAAAGGGGAGCGCATCACCGTGGATGAGCGCCTGCTGGAGGTGGAGGCGTGGCCGGGTCGCCGGCTTGTCCGTTTCCAGTCGGGGTGGGTCCGGGTGTTGTTGGCTTCCGGCGGAAATCGCCGCCGCCTGTTGCTGGCATCGCACGGACGCGAACTGGAGATCGGGGCATTTCTGGGCGACGAGGAACGCACCGAGCTCCGGGGGAAACTCGAGTCGCTGCTGGCGCAGGTGACCGCGCCCGGGCACATGCAAGTCAACAACGGATCCGATCCGGGTCCCGAAGGGTTCAAGACATGAAATCAGGCGGCATCAAGCAATGGACGAAGGCCTCGCTGGGGGTGTTTGCCACCTTGTTCGCGGGGTGGGTCTGGGCCAACCCGCATCCGTGGCAACTGGGCATGCCGCGCGGCGCGACCGCCACCTCCAGTGATGTGTACGACCTGTTTCTTGCGTCGTTCTGGGTCTGCGTGGCGATCGGCGTGGTGGTGTTCTCGGTGATGACCGTGGCCATCATCCGGTTCCGCAAGTCCAAGGGCGCGGTGGCCGAAAAATGGAGCCACAACACCCTGCTCGAGACCGTCTGGACCATCATTCCCTTCCTCATCCTGGCGGGCCTGGCCTGGCCGGCCAGCAAGGTGCTGACCGAAATGGCGGACACCACCGGTTCGGACATGACCGTCAAGGTCACCGGCTACCAGTGGAAATGGCGCTACGACTACGTGGACTACCAGGGCAAGACCATCGACAAGGTGGGCTTCATGTCCTCGCTGTCCAAGAGCAGCAACAAGGCCCGCCAGCTCGACTCCGGCATCAGTCCATGGGACGTCAAGGACGCCGACGGCAACAACGACTACCTGCTGGCCGTGGACAAGCCGCTGGTGGTGCCGGTAGGCGTGAAGATCCGTTTCGTCATCACCGCCGGCGACGTCATCCATTCGTGGTGGGTGCCCGACCTGGGCTGGAAGATGGACGCCATCCCCGGCATCGTCAACGCGGCCTGGACCCGGATCGACAAGCCCGGCGTCTACCTGGGCCAGTGCGCGGAACTGTGCGGCCAGGACCACGGCTACATGCCGGTGGTGGTCAAGGCCGTGCCCCGTGCCGAATTCGAGAAATGGCTGGCGGCGAAGGAAAATGCCGCCACGCTGGACAAGGCTTCGCGCACGGCGCAGGCCGGAGCCGACGAAGCCCCCGCGGCCGAGACCCAGGGTTGATATCCACAGATTTCAGGTAGAGGTGCAAGGCCATGGCGCACGCAGCCACTCACGACCAACACGACGTCCATCACGGCGCCCCCAAGGGGTTCGTCCGGCGCTGGCTCATGTCCACCAACCACAAGGACATCGGCACGATGTACCTCGTGTTCTCGCTGTTGATGTTCTTCACCGGCGGGACCCTGGCCATGCTGATCCGCGCCGAGCTTTTCGAGCCCGGCCTGCAGCTGGTGCAGCCGTATTTCTTCAACGAGCTGACGGCCATGCATGGCCTGATCATGATCTTCGGCGCGATCATGCCGGCCTTCGTGGGCCTGGGCAACTGGATGATCCCGATGATGATCGGCGCCGGCGACATGGCCCTGCCGCGCATGAACAACTACTCGTTCTGGCTGCTGGTGGCGGCCTTCGCCATGCTGCTGTCGACCTTTTTCCTGCCCGGCGGCGGTCCGGCCGGCGGATGGACCATGTATCCGCCGCTGAGCCTGCAGCAGGGTGACGGCGTCGCCTTCGCGATCTTCTTCGTGCACATTGCCGGCATCAGCTCGATCATGGGCGCGATCAACATCATCGCCACCATCCTCAACATGCGCGCGCCGGGGATGGACCTGCTGAAGATGCCGATCTTCGTGTGGAGCTGGCTGATCACCGCCTTCCTGCTGCTGGCCGTGTTGCCGGTGCTGGCCGGCGCCGTGACCATGCTGCTGACCGACAAGTACTTCGGCACCAGCTTCTTCAACGCCGCCGGCGGCGGCGACCCGGTGATGTACCAGCACATCTTCTGGTTCTTCGG
>CAZMXV010000039.1:0-18201 GCA_964570295.1 uncultured Rhodanobacteraceae bacterium | reverse complement strand
TGGGTTTGCGCATCGTGACGCGCCCGAACTCGGCGCGCAAGTCGCGCAGGTAATCATCGAACCCGGCGCCCTGGAAAAGCTTGATCAGGAACGCGCCGCCGGGTTTCAGCCAACTCCTGGAAAAATCCAGTGCCAATTCCGCCAGGTGCATGACGCGTGCCTGGTCGGCCACGGCCACACCACTCATATTGGGGGCCATGTCGGAGAGCACAAGGTCCACCTTTTCGCCACCCAGCCTGTCCTCAAGCTGTTTCAAGACGTTTTCCTCGCGGAAATCCCCCTCGATGAACTCCACCCCCCCGATGCCCTGCATGGGCAGGATGTCCAGGGCGATGATGCGTCCACGGTCTTCCAGGCGTGCCCGCACCAGCTGCGACCAGCCGCCCGGCGCGGCGCCGAGGTCCACCACGGTCATGCCCGGCCGGAGCAGGCGGTCGCGTTCCAGCAGCTCGTCCAGCTTGAAAGCCGCCCGCGAACGCCAGCCCTCGCTCTGCGCACGCTTCACGTAAACATCGTCGAAGTGCTCCCGCAGCCAGCGGGAACTGCTCTTGCTGCGGGCCATGACGGGCACATCCACAAACTGCAATCCACGCGTGCATGATACCCTTTGTGGCCGCATTGCCGCGAATCGAATCTGAACATCATGACACCGTCATCCCGCCCCCGACGCCCCCGCCCCGACGCTGCCGCCGGCCGGGCGCCTGCACGCAAGGAACGTGCCGCCAGGACGACGCCACATGGCGGTGCGGACGCCCCCCTCACCCAGAGCCAGCGCCGCTACCTGCGCGGCGTCTGCCACCACCTCAAGCCGCTGGTGATGCTGGGCAACAAGGGCGTGACCGACGGCGTGGTCCGGGAACTGGCGTTGACCCTCGATCACCACGAACTGGTCAAGGTGAAACTCTCGGGCGGTGACCGCGACGAACGCCAGCGGCAGCTCGACCACCTGCTGGAAGCCACCGGCGCCGAGCTGGTGCAACAGATCGGCCACGTGGTGAGCCTGTTCCGGCGCAACCCCGAAAATCCGCAACTGGCGCTTCCGCGCTGACGCCAGCATGGAACTGCAACTGGAACGCCCTGGCGATTACCCCCACGTCCACCACGTGGAGCGTGACGCCATTGCCGTGGTCCAGGGCGAACAGGGACATCGCCTGACCTCCAGCTTCATCATCGCCGCCGACCGCATCATCGAGAACTGGCCGGTGACCGCGCCCGAAACCCTGGCTGTCGAGGATCTCGAGCCGATTTTGGCGCTGGCACCGGACGTGGTGCTGCTGGGAACCGGCTCGCGTCAGGTGTTCCCATCCGGAAAAGTGATGGCCGCATGCCTGCAGCGCGGCATCGGCATCGAGCCCATGGACAACGCCGCGGCAGCGCGCACGCACACCATCCTCACCGGCGAGGAGCGGCACGTGGTGGCCGCCTTCATCCTGCCCCGCATGGCAGGCTGACGCCGCCGGGGAAGGACGGCCCGCCCCTCAGCCCGCCGGCAGGTACTTCAGCGGATCGACCGGCTTGCCCTTGTGGCGCACCTGGAACTCCAGTTCGTCGCGCGACGCGCCGCTGGATCCCATGCGGGCAATCTCCTGCCCGGCCTTGACTCGCTGGCCTTCCTTCACCAGCCGCTTGCTGTTGTGGCCATAGGCGGAGAGGTAGTCGTCACTGTGCTTGATGATGACCAGCTCGCCGTAGCCGACCAGGCCATTGCCGCTGTAGACCACCACGCCGTCAGCCGCGGCGCGCACCGGATCGCCCGCCTTGCCGGCGATGTTGATGCCGGGAATCGCGTCCGAAGCATTGAAGCGGCCCGTCACCTTGCCCCTGGCCGGCCACGACCAGGTGATGCCGTCCACGGTGTGCGTGGCGCCCACGCGCACCGGGGAGGCCGGCTTCTCCGACGCGTCCGGCTCCGGCGCGGGCGCCACCGGAGCCTCCCCCGCCACGGCGACCACGGTGGAGGCCGGCACCGCCGGCCCCGTGGCCGGGGTTTCCTGTGCGGTCGACGGTGTCGAAACCGGCGCGGCGGGTGCCTGTGTTCCGGCGGCCTGGCCGGCCGTCGTCGGGGACACGGTCTCGAACACCGGCGTCGTCGTGTCGGGGGTCTGGCTGGCCACTTCCTGGCCGGGCGTCACGGTATGGAACACCGGCACCTGCGGCTGGCCGGCCGGCATGCTGGCGGGACGCGTCAGCCGCAGCACCTGCCCGGGGTGGATCACGTACGGGGGGCTGATGCCGTTCCAGGCCGCCAGCTGGTGATAGTCGACACTGGCGCGGAAGGCGATGCTGTAAAGCGTGTCGCCGCGCATCACTGTATAGCCGTTGTCGTCGACCTTGCCCGAGGCATGCACCGGCACCCCCTGGCTGTTGGTCTCGACCACCACCGAACGGTGCAGGGGCGGCACGCCGCAGGCGGCCAGAAGCACGGTGGCCGTTGCGGCCGCCACGCAGGCGCGGGCTCGTGAATGTGCAAGCATGGACCCAAGCATACCCAGACTCCTTCGTGTTTTCAGCGCACCGCGAACCACCAGACCCCCAGCGCCACCAGCAAAACCAGCACCACCCATCCGAAACGCTCGATGTGGCGATGCATCATGTCTTCGGCGCGCTTCCCGAACAGGCGGATCAACAGTGCCAGCAGGTAGACGCGCTTGGCGCGCCCCAGTGTCATGCACATGATGAACCCCGGTAGCGGCACGCCGACGATGCCCGAGGCCCAGGTGATGATCTTCATCGGCACCACCGGCTGCAACGCCGCCAGGATCAACACCAGCATCAGGCTCCACCAGTGGGAGTTCATCTCCCGGCGCATGTTTTCCACGGCCTGGTTGATGGGCTCCAGCAGGTGCAACCGGCCCAGCAACGGGGACATGGCCTCGAAAGCGTAATGCCCCAGTTCGTAGCCCACCAGCGAACCCAGGATCGAGAACAGCAGGCAGACGTGCGCGTAGGTGAACGCCCGGCGCGGACGGCTCAGCGCCATCGGCGTCATCATCACCTCCGGCGGTATCGGAAAGATGAACGCTTCGACAAAGCTCAACGCCGACAGGTACCAGACCGCGCGCGGCTTGGCCGACCACAGCAAGGCCCGTTCGTACAGGGGACGGAAAAGACGCATCAGCAGGACACCGCCCGAAGGGCGTGCGACATCGCCCTTGCCGCGCATGGCCACCATGCGTGTGGAGGCAACGAACCGCGATGAACGACCATTCAGGCCATTCCGCCCAGCAACGGCACGAAGCTGACCGCACCGAGGTTTTCGCTTTCCAGCGAGCCGTCCTCCCGCTTGCGCAGACGCACCAGGGTCTGCTTGCCGGAAGGACCGACCGGCGCCACCAGTATCCCGCCGGGCGCCAGCTGCTCGCCCAGGCTGCGGGGAATGCCCTCGCCCGCCGCGGTCAGGATGATGCCGTCGAAGGGCGCCTCGTCGGGCCAGCCCAGGCGACCGTCGTCGTGGCGCGAACGCAGGTTCTTGATGCCGATCTGGCGGAAGCGGCGGCGTGCCTGGCGCAGCAGTTCCTCGATGCGCTCGACGGTGCAGATGCGCGGCACCAGCATCGACAGCACGGTCGCCTGGTACCCCGAGCCGGTGCCGATCTCCAGGACCTTTTCCGGCACCCCGAACTCCAGCAGGGCCTCGCTCATGCGGGCCACCACCCAGGGCTGGGAGATGGTCTGGCCGTAGCCGATGGGCAGCGCGGTGTTCTCGTAGGCGCGCGACGCCAGGGCCTCGTCGATGAACAGGTGGCGCGGCGCGCGGCGGATGGCCTCCAGCACGCGCAGGTCGCGGATGCCCTCGTCACGCAGCTTCATGGCCAGGCGGTCGCGCGCGCGCTGCGAGGTCACGCCTTCGCCACGCAATGCCGACCGGGGCAACGCGAACACGCTCACGCCACGCCCTCCGTCGTGTCCATGGCGTCGGACATGGCCTGGGTCCAGCTGCTGACCTTTTCCAGCGCCTTGAAGCGGGTCAGGTCCACGTGCAGCGGCGTGATCGAGATGAAACCACGGCGCACGGCATCGAAGTCGGTGCCGGGGCCGGCGTCGTCGACCGCGCCGACCGGGCCGATCCACCACATCGGGCGACCCCGCGGATCGGTCTGCTCGATGCAGGGTTCGGAACGGTGGCGCCGCCCCAGGCGTGTCACCTCGTAGCCCTGGATGTCCTCCCAGGGCAGGTCCGGCACGTTGACATTGAGAATGGTGTCGGCCGGCAACGGGTCGGTGAGGAGCCGGCGCATCAGGATCAGCACCGCCCGCGCCGCCGCGTCGTAGTGCCGCCCGCGGTGGTTGCGCGTGACCAGCGACACGGCGATGGCCGGAAGACCGCAATAGCGTCCCTCCATGGCCGCGGACACCGTACCCGAGTAGATCACGTCGTCGCCCATGTTGGCGGCGTTGTTGATGCCGGACACCACGATGTCGGGCTCGTTTTCGAGCAGGCCGGACAGGGCCAGATGCACGCAGTCGGTCGGCGTGCCGGCCACGCGATAGCGGCCGTCGTCCATTTTCAGCACCCGGATGGGCTGGTCCAGGGTCAGCGAATTGCTGGCCCCGGAACGGTCGCGGTCCGGCGCCACCACGGTGACGTCGCCTACCGCCGAAAGGCGTTCGGCCAGCACGCGGATGCCGCGTGCATCCACGCCATCATCGTTACTTACAAGTACACGCATCGACTGTCCGTTTGCGGGGGCACGGGCCGTGAATCAACAAGCCCGCATTCTAGCCGATCCCCGGCACTCGGGGGACCCGCCCCGGCTCGTCCGGCCTGCCGGACCGCCTTCAGACGGCGACGATTTCGCGCAGCACCGCCGTGGCGTAGCAACCCGCGGGCAGGCGAAATTCCAGCACCAGCCGGTCGGCATCCGGCCAGTGCCAGCGCATCTCGCGCGGCAACAGCCGCAGCGGACGGCGCGCTTGCTCCAGCCCCTGGGCCGCCAGCCCCTCGGCCAGCGCCGCCCACTCGCCGGCCACCGCCCGTTCCAACGCGCGGGCCTGATCGCCCGTGGGCGGCTCGCCGCGTCCCCACAGCGGTCCGGAAGGATGAATGTCGCCCTCTTCCAGACGCCGCTGCAACGTGGCGTCGAAGGGTTCGGGACCGAACCAGGCGCGCGAGCCCTCCAGGCACCAGATGTCCCCCGGCACGGCACGGTTCCACTGCCCCTGTCGCACGCGCCCGGCCAGGACGGCATTGAAGATCCGCGAACGCGCCGCCGACAACAGCAGCGATCGCGTATCCCGGTCCACGCGGCGGCCGGCGAACATGGCCCGGGCCCGCTCGACGTTGGCACCGTCGCGCCCGAAGCGCTGTTCGCCGAAATAGTTGGGCACCCCCTGCGCGGCGATGGCCGCAAGCACCGCCTCGGCACGTGCCGCATCGCCTTCCACCGCGCGCACGCCCAGCCGGAAGGCGTTGCCGGCCAGCGCGCCGCGTTTCAGCTTGCGGCGATGGCGGCTGGCGGAAAGGATGCGCACCTCGGCAGGGGGAAACGCCGACCAGTCGGGCTCGGCGCGGCCTGCCATCTGCACGCTGAATGCCTGACGCGTGACCGCATGGCGGTCCTTCAGCCCGGCATAGCCCACGGCCCGCGGCGGCACCCCGGCGAAACGCGCCAGCTCGCGCGCCACCCAGGCGGTGTTGGCGCCGCGTTTTTCCACATCCAGCCATGCATGCTCGCCGTCGCCATCGGCCTCGTAGCCGAGTATCTCCGTGACCTGGAAATCCTCGGGCACGGCGCGCAGGCGCCCCGCCAGCGGCGGGCCGCCATGGGCAAACGGGAGATCGTCGACCGTGTCCATGCGCGCGGCGGGTCAGTGCAACATGAACATCGTCGCCAGCGCCAGCACGATGAAGAAGCCGCCGCTGTCGGTGCAGGCCGTGATCAGCACGCTGGAGCCCAGGGCCGGGTCGCGTCCCAGCCGCACCATGGTCATGGGAATGGCCACGCCCATGAAAGCCGCCAGCAGAAGATTCAGGACCATGGCCGCCACCATCAGCAGGCCCAGATCCAGATCGCCGTAGATGGCCCATATCACCGCGCCGATCACGCCGCCCCACAGCAGGCCGTTGATCATGGCCACGCCGATCTCCTTGCGCCACAGGCGCGCGGCGTGTTTCACGCCGACCTCCTTCAGCGCCATCGCGCGCACGATCATGGTGATGGTCTGGTTGCCGGAATTGCCGCCGATGCCGGCCACGATCGGAAGCAGCGTGGCCAGCACTACCAGCTTTTCGATGGAGCCCTCGAACACGCTGATCACGCGCGACGCCAGGAATGCCGTGACCAGATTGATGGCCAGCCACGACCAGCGGTTGCGCACCGAGGCCCACACCGAGGCGAAGATGTCCTCCTCCTCGCGCAGGCCGGCCCGGTCCAGGGCTTCCTGTTCGCTGGACTCGCGGATGTGGTCGACCACGGCGTCGATGGTCAGGCGTCCGATGAGGCGATTGGCGGCGTCCACCACCGGGGCGGAGATGAGGTCGTAGCGCTCGAAGGCGTCGGCGGCGTCGTTGGCGTTGTCCTCGGGCGAGAAGGTGTTGACGTCGCGCGCCATCACCTCGCCCACCAGTTGTTCGGGCTGGTTGAGCAGCAGCCAGTTCAACGGCAGCACCCCGGTGAGCACGTCGTCCTGGTTGATCACGAACAGTTTGTCGGTCTGCTCGGGCAGCTTGTCGAACCGGCGGATGTAGCGCAGCACCACTTCCAGGGTCACGTCCTCGCGGATGGTGACCATCTCGAAGTCCATCAGCGCGCCGACCTGCTCCTCGGGATAGGACAGCGCCGACTGCACGCGCTCGCGCTGCTGGTGGTCCAGGCTGGCCATCAGGTCCGGCAGCAGGTCCGGCGGCAGATCCTCCACCAGGTCGGCGAGGTCGTCGGCCTCCATCGGCTCGATGGCGGCGAGGATCTCGCCCTCGTCCATGTCCGCGATCAGCGATTCACGCACCGCGTCGCTGACTTCCAGCAGGATTTCGCCGTCCTGGTCCGGACGCACCAGCTTCCAGACGGCCAGGCGCTCGTCGAGCGGCAAGCCCTCGAGCAAATCGGCAATGTCGGCCGGGTGCAGTTCGACGAGCCGATTGCGCAGCTCCTCGCGATGGTCCAGGCGCAGCAGTTCGCTCACCTGGGCCAATTGGCCGGCGAGGCGGTCTTGCAGGTTCCTGGCTTCAGCTTCGGTCATGGCACGCTCCCTCCCCGGGGGCAAGGCGTGCCATCGGGGCTACCACATCAAGATGTTGGGCGAAGTTCTGTTTGAGGGCGGACTAGGCAAGTCCATGGTTTTGGTATCCCGATCTGCATTGGGCAGGTCGCGCATGATAGCAGCCCCGTCCGGATTGTGCGATCACCCGGAGGACATGCGGCGCGGACGGTGCGGGTTCACACGCGGGTGAACGACCACGACTGCATGCGTCCGCCCTGATACGGCATCACGCCGTGGAACGGGCGCGGATCGTCGTCAAACACCAGCGGCAGGAAGTGGCGGTCGCCCTCCCACATCGGCAGTTCCATCAGTTTCCCGCGTTCGACCCATTCCAGCGTGCCCTCGTGGTTGCCCTCGTGCGGAACGCCCTCGTAGCGGTCGATGATGAAGATGAAACCGAGCCAGTCCTCGCCGTGCTTGCCGAAACCCGGCCAGCTCAAGGTGCCGCGAAGGTGCATGTCCAGGCACTCGATGCCGGCCTCCTCGCGGATTTCGCGACGCATGCAGGTGGCCACGTCCTCGCCGGGCTCCATCTTGCCCCCCAGGCCGTTGTACTTGCCCAGGTGCAGGTCGTCCGCGCGCCGGTTGCGGTGGATCATGAGCACCCGCGAGCGGTCCGCGGACAAGACATAGCCGAGGGTGGCGAGAATGGGGGTGTACGGCATGACGGACCCGGCAAGGCAAAAACCCGATTCTAGGACATCCGGAAAATGCTCCCGCGGAAATGTGCCGCGGCGCTTGCATGCCTGCCCCCGGAAAAGCGACCATCGCAGGCATGCGACCGCCCTGCTTCCGACCTTCCGCCCGTTCCCGCACGTACCGTCTGCCCTGGATGATGCTGCTGCTGACCACCCTGCTCGTCAGCGGCTGCAGCCACGCCGGCCGCCATGGCGTGGAGGACCAGGCCGTCCAGTTCGACAAGTTGCCCTTCCGCGTCGTGCGCGTCCATCTCGACCAGGCGCGGCTGGAGCTTTTCTGGCGCAACCCGGATACCGGCACGGCCTACGGGGACATCGACAACCTGGCGCAATGGGGCGAAAAGCACGGCCGCAAGCTGCTGTTCGCCACCAATGCCGGCATCTATGACAGCGCACGCGCGCCACTGGGACTGTTCGTGGAAAACGGCCGCACGCTGGTGCCCCTCAACACCACCCACGGCAACCCGCGCCATGGCAACTTTTCCCTGCTGCCGAACGGGGTGTTTTCCATCGACCGGCACGGGCGGGCCGCCATCCGCACCACGCGCGACTGGGAGCGCAGCCACGGCCGTACCCGTCTGGCCACGCAATCAGGGCCCATGCTGGTGATCGACGGCAAGCTCAATCCGCAGTTCAAGGCCGACTCGACCAGCGTCAAGTGGCGCAGCGGCATCTGCGTGCGCGGCGGCAGCGAGGTGGTGTTCGCGATCAGCCAGGCCCCGGTGAACTTCCACACCTTCGCGCGCCTGTTCCGCGACGGGCTGGGCTGCCGCAATGCGCTGTATCTGGACGGCACGCTGTCGCAGTTCTACGTGGACGGCGAGCACTACGGGCCACCCTCGTTCATGGTCAAACCGTGGGCCGGCATGTTCGGCGTGTTCGACAACGGCGACGCGCCGGCTGCTCACGAACCGGCATCGGCTCCGTCAAAAGCATCCCGATAGGACGGCTTCAGCAGGTCGGCAAAGGCATCCACCGGCACGTCCACCGTCTGCGTGCCGTAGACATAGGGCGCCACCTGGTAGGGCGAAAACACCAGTTGCAGCCCCGAGGCCCGGTCGCCGGCACCGGCAAGCACCACGAAACCGGAAAAGTTCCGCGGCTCGGGCTCGGTGCCGCCATGAATCATTTCGCGCATGTTGGCTTCCCATTCCCTGCGCGCGTCTTCCGGCGTGCGGGCACCGCCCGGCACCTTGGCCAGCAGTTTCTTTTCCAGGTCCGCGCGCGACAGTTTCGAGAGGCGCTGCAATGCTTCCTGCGGCCGGGTGAACAGGTCGGTCAGCCCGATCACCGTGTCGGCACTGGCGTCGTAGACGAAAGTGGCGTCGATGGGGATGGGATGCGCACCACCGGTATCGGCCATGCCCTGCTCGCGCACGCTGATGAAGCGCGGCATCTGCGCGGCCACGGAAAAATCGATCTTCAGTGCCAGCTGCCGGTCGGCGAACTCGGGGAACCGGTCGGGATCGGGCAGGCCGCGCATGAACTCGCGCTTGGCTTGCGCACCGGTGGCGTGCAGCTTGCTGTCCAGGGTCGCCGCCGACGCGGGAAGCGCCGGATAGGTGATGTCGATGCGGTAGCGCCGGGTTTCGGCATGGTCGCCCGGCAAGGGACCCGCGGCGACGGACACGCCGCTCGCTACGGTCGAGGGCGAAGCGGGTGCGCTCGAGGCGGCCTGCACCACCACGGCGCTCGAAGCGGCGGCGGCCCCCTCCTCCGCCTGCGGGGAGGAAGGCCCGCCGCACCCCGCCATCAGCATGGCCGCGGCCAGCGCCGCCAGCGTGGATACGTGCCCGTGTCGTCCCATGATGCCCCGCCTCGCCGGTGAACTGTCCCGAGTGTAACGCTTCACCGGCCCGCCATGCGTGGTTACACTGCGCCCTTTGCACGGACCGGACACATGATCGAACTGGTGGGCTTCGACGCTGATGACACGCTGTGGCACAGCGAAGGCTACTACCGCCACGCGGCAGCCGAATTCGAGCAGATCATGGCCAACTGGACAGACCTGCACCGCGAGGACGTGCGCCGGCGCCTGCTGGCCCGGGAACAGCGCCACCTCGACCTTTACGGCTATGGTGCCAAGAACATGACCCTGGCCATGATCGACACCGCCATCGACATCACCGGAGGCGCCATCTCCGGCACCGACATCGGCCGCATCCTGGCGCTGGGGCGAACGATCCTGGAACATCCCGTGGAGTTGCTGCCGGGCATCCGCGATGCCGTCGACGCCGTCGCCGGCAAGTACGACATCGTGCTGATCACCAAGGGCGACCTCAAGCATCAGGAACACAAGATCGGGCTCAGTGGCCTCGGCGACCTGTTCCGGCGCATCGAGATCATGTCGGAGAAAAACCCGCGCAACTACGCCAGGGTGCTGGCCGAATTCGACCTCGACCCGTCCCGTTTCGCGATGGTCGGCAACTCCATGCGCTCGGACATCGAGCCGGTGGTCGAACTGGGCGGTTTCGGCATCCACATGCCCTACCACGTCACGTGGGAACACGAGCTGCAGCACGGCCTGCAGGACCGGCATCCGCGCGTGGCCGTCATTGACACGCCGGACCAGATCATGCCCGCCCTGGAGGCGCTGGCGGGCTGAGTACGGCTACCCGTCCGCCTGCAATTTTTTCACGATCGCCAGTGCCCGCGTGACATGCTGGTCCGGCGAGAGGTGGTCGGTTTCCGAGGAAAACACCGCCACGATGCGCCCGTCACGGTCGATCACGAAAGTGGTACGCGGCAGGAAACCGTGGGTCACTTCCTCGCCGCGCACGTCCTTCACGCCAGCCTGCGGCGGTCGCATTTCCAGCCCGTAGCGCGCGGCGACCTCGCCATCCGGGTCGGATGCCACGGCAAACTTGCCGGCACAATACGCGGGGTCGGCGGAGAAGCTGTTCAGCCGCTCGATGTTGTCCGCCGACATGCCGATGATGGTGGCGCCCGCTGCCGCGAACGCGTCCTTATGCGTGGCAAAGGTGCGGGCTTCGAGATCGCAGCCACCCGTATACGCGGCCGGATAGAAGTACAGCACCACCGGCCCCCTGGCGAGCGCCTCCGCCAACGAGAAATGAAAGTCCTTGCCGGCCAGGCTGGCCTCGGCCGAGAACACGGGCGCCCTGGCACCGGTCGGCAGGGCCGCCAGCACCGGGAGCACCGCAAATGCCGACAGGACGGAAAGCATGACGAACCAGCGTTTCATGAAACACCTCCGGACAGGACCGGGTCCATTATGCGTCAGGCAGCAGGCGTTCGCAGAGGGTCTCGTAGAGAGTGGGCAAGCGCATCAGGTCGGCCACGGCGATGCACTCGTCGACCTTGTGGATGGTGGCGTTGACCGGGCCCAGTTCCACCACTTCCGTGCCGAGGGGAGCGATGAAGCGGCCATCGGACGTGCCGCCGCCGGTGCTCTGCACGGGATCGTGCCCGGTCAGATCGCGGCACACCGCCACGACGGCCCGGCGCAGTGTCCCGTCCGCGGGCGACAGGAACGGGCGGCCCGAATCGTGCCAGTGGATGTGCCAGTCGAGTCCGTGGCGCTCGAAGATCGCCTCGGCGCGCCGGCGCAGGTCGGCGGCACGGCTGGCGGTGCCGTAGCGGAAGTTGAACAGGGCCTGCAGCGTGCCCGGAATGACGTTGTTGGCGCCAGTACCGGCATGGATGTCGGACACTTGCAGCGAGGTCGGCGGAAAGTCGTCGTTGCCCTCGTCCCAGCGCTCGGCCACCAGCTCGGCCAGCGCCGGCGCGAAGGCGTGGATCGGGTTGAGGGCCTTGTCCGGATACGCGACGTGGCCCTGCACGCCACGCACGGTCAACGTCGCCGACAGCGAGCCGCGCCGTCCGACCCGGACCAGGTCGCCCAGGGCCGCGTTCGCCGAAGGTTCGCCCACCACGCACCAGTCCAGCCGCTCGCCGCGTTCGCGAAACACGTCGGCCACCTTGCGCACGCCGTCGACGGCTTCGCCTTCCTCGTCGCTGGTCAGCAGCAGCGCGACGCGCCCCGCATGCCCGGGATGCGCGGCGACGAAGCGTTCCAGCGCCACCACCATGGCGGCAACGCTGCCCTTCATGTCCGCCGCACCGCGGCCATACAGCACCCCGTCGCGGATGACCGGATCGAACGGCTTCGTGGCCCAGGCCTCCTCCGGCCCGCTCGGTACCACGTCGGTATGGCCGAGGAAAGCCAGCGTCGCCCCACCGCCCTGCCCGTGTGTGGCCCACAGGTTGTCGACCGCACCGAAACGCAGATGCTCGACGTGGAAACCGGCCTGTGCCAGACGGCCGGCAAGCAGCGACTGGCAGCCCGCGTCCTCCGGCGTGACCGAGGGGCGACGGATCAGGTCGATGGCGAGGTCGAGCACGTCGGACATGAGGCGCGCCTCAGACGTCGAACAGCTGCTTGAACAGGTTGTCCTTGAAGCCGACGCTGACCTGTCCGTCCGGCAACACCACCACCGGCCGGCGCACCAGGGCCGGATGCTCGCGGATCAGCAGCGTCCATTCCGGATCGCTGCCCGGGTTCTTGCGTTGCGGCAACAGGTTGCGCCAGGTGGTGGAGGACTTGTTGACCAGCTTCTCCCAGCCACCGACCTTTTGCGCCCAGTCCTTCAGCGTTTCCGGGGCGACCGGATGCGCGCGGTAATCGACGAACGCGTGCTCGATGCCGAAACGCTTCAGCCAATTGCGCGCCTTGCGGCAGGTATCACAGGTGGTCAGGCCGTAGAGGGTGGGTAGTTGGGACATGGCGACTCTTCGGGAAATTCGGGACGCGGGACCCGGGAAGGCTAGCGCACACGCTTGTCCGGCACCACATCGTCACCTCCGGCGCCGATTTCTGCGCCCCCGCCGCTCGTCCCTTGTCCCTGCCTCCCGGCCCTCACTCCCCGGCCCGCAGCAGTTCGTTGATGCCGGTCTTCGAGCGTGTCCGCTCGTCCACCTGCTTGACGATGATGGCGGCATACAGGCTGTGCGTCCCGTCCTTGGCCGGCAGGTTGCCCGCCACCACGACGCTGCCGGCGGGAACCCGTCCGTAGCTGGTCTCGCCGGTCATGCGGTTGTAGATGCGCGTGGACTGGCCGAGGTACACGCCCATGCCGATCACGCTGCCCTTTTCCACCACCACACCTTCGACGACTTCCGAGCGCGCGCCGATGAAGCAGCCGTCCTCGATGATGGTCGGGCCGGCCTGCAACGGCTCCAGCACGCCGCCGATGCCGACGCCGCCGGACAGGTGCACGCCGGCGCCGATCTGCGCACACGAACCGACCGTGGCCCAGGTGTCGACCATGGTTCCCGCGCCGACGTGCGCGCCGATGTTGACGTAGCTCGGCATCAGCACCACGTCGTTGCCGATGTACGCGCCGCGCCGCACCAGCGCGCCGGGCACGACGCGCGCGCCGAGGTTTTCCAGTTCGGCGTCGTGGCCGTGGGCAAAGCGCAGCGGCACCTTGTCGAAGGCCTGCGCCGGACCGCCGTCGACCACGCGGTTGCCGCTGATGCGGAAATACAGCAGCACCGCCTTCTTGAGCCACTGCTGGACCTTCCATCCCCCCTGGCCGTCGGGCTCGGCCACGCGCCGCTGTCCCGACTCCAGCAGGCCCAGTGCGGCCTCCACGGCCGGCCGAACGGCCTCGTGATCGAGCTGGTCGCGATGTTCGAAAGCATCTTCAATCTGTGCCTGAATGTCCGTCATGTCGGGGTTCGTACCTGCAAAAAGACCAAGGGTACACGCAAGCTTCGCGCGCCGGGCATGACCATCCCGCACATGGCGTCCCGCCCTGCCCGCCTCCCGGAGCCACCGTCACGCGTGCCGGCCGACCTGGCGTTCCAGGGCCTTGCGCAGGGTGTCGCAGGCATCGTCGTCCAGCGGCGCGTTGTCGGTGCCGCTGACCAGGAAGAAATCCTCGACCCGCTCGCCGAAAGTGGCAATGCGCGCATCATGCACGCGCACGCACGCTTCCAGGAAAGCCTGCGCCGCCGAGGCCAGCAGGCCGGGCCGGTCGCTGCACACCAGAGCCACCTGGGTGCGCCCGTGACTGGCGTCGCGCGTGAACTGCACGTGCGGCTGCATCTGGAAATGACGCTGCCGCCGCGACAGGCCGCGCCGGGCGGGCTGCGCGCGGCGACCGTGGTTCAGTGCCCGCAACAGACGCTGGCGCAGCACTTCCACGCGCTCCAGGCTGGCCGGCTTCTGGGTTTCCGACTCCAGCAAAAGAAAGGTGTCCAGGGCCATGCCGGTACGGGAACTCAGCACGCGCGCCTCGACCACGGAAAAGCGTTGCCGGTCCAGGGTGGCGGTGATGTCGGCGAACAGGCCGTCGCGGTCGGGAGCGTAAACGAACACCTCGGTGGTGCCACGCACCGAGAAGGGGTGCACCTCGACCAGCGGCAGCACGCCGTCCGAACGCAGGATCGCCGTGGTCTGCCAGGCGATCTGCTCGGGGCGGTGGCGCAGGAAGCTCAGTTCCGGAAAGTCGCTCCACACCCCGGCCACCTGGTCGGCGTCGAAACCCTCGGCGGCCAGCAGTGCCAGCGCACGCTCGCGGCACACCCGCACCCGCGCCCCGGTGCGCAGCGGCAGCGCCAGGTCCGAGCGCAGCGCGTAACGCGCCGCCACGTACAGGTCGGCCAGCAGGCGGTCCTTCCAGGCGTTCCACAGCCGGGGGCTGGTGCCGATGATGTCGGCCACGGTCAGCAGGTACAGGTAGTCCAGATGTTCCCAGTCGCCCATTTTCGCGGCGAAGCGGTGCACCACCTCCGGATCGGTGATGTCCTGGCGCTGGGCGGTGGTGCTCATCAGCAGATGCCAGCGCACCAGCCAGGCCACCAGTTCCACGTCGTCGGCATCCAGTCCCAGGCGAGTACAGAAATGCCGCGCCTCCTCCTCGCCCAGCACCGAATGATCGCCGCCGCGGCCCTTGGCGATGTCGTGGAACAAGGCTGCGAGCAACAGCAGCTCGGGGTGCACCAGACTGGCGAAGATCTCGCAGCCCAGCGGGAATTCGCGGCGTGCACCGGGGTCGGCGAAGCGGGCCACATTGTGCAGGACGCGGATGGTGTGCTCATCCACCGTGTAGACATGGAACAGGTCGTACTGCATGCGTCCCACCACCTGGCCGAAGCCCGGGATGATGGCGGCCAGCAGGCCGAAACGGTTCATCCGCCACAGCGCCTCGGCGGCGGGCGCACCACGCCGCAGCAGTTCCAGGAATGCCGCCAGCACCTGGTCGTCGGCGGCAATGCGCCCGGCGTGGCGCGCCACCGTCTGGTGGATGTGGCGCATGGTTTCGGCGGTGAATCCGATCAGATCGGGGTGATCCAGTCGCAGGACGAACGCCTCCACCAGGGCCGCAGGGCGGCGCACGAAAAGCTCCGGGTCGCGCGCCTCCATGCGTTTGCCCACGCGCCTGAAGTCGTCATTGAGCGGCTGCGGCGTGGCGGTCGGCTCCATGAGCTCCTCGAAACGCTCGCCGAGTTGCACGCCGAGACGCTCGATGGTGGTCGCGGCACGGTAATACGCCTGCATGAACTGTTCGACGCCGAGGTTGCGTGCATGCTCGTCCTCGAAGCCGAGGCGCGTGGCCAGGGCCCGCTGGTAGTCGAACAGCAGCCGCTCCTCGGCACGTCCCGCCTCCAGGTGCAGCGCGAAGCGGTAGCGGTGCAACGTGGTCTCGGCATCGGCCAGGTGCTTGCATTCGGCCGGGTCGAGCAGACCGGCCGCCACCAGCGCGTCGAAACCGTCGGCTCCGGCCACGCGCCGCCCCAGCCAGCGCAGCATGTCCAGCGTGCGCAAGCCACCGGGGCCATCCTTGAGGTTGGGTTCGAGGTTGTGGGCGGTATCGTCGTGGCGCGCGTGGCGCTCCCGCTGGTCCGCCAGCTTGGCTTCCAGGTAGGGCTTCGGTGGCCACATGCCGGGGGCGTCCACGATATCCTGCAACACCTCCTCCATGGCCGTGTCTCCAGTCAACCGCCGCGCATCCAGCAGGCTGGTGAACACGCTGACGTCCCCGGACGCCAGCTCGCGACACTGCGACGGCTCGCGCACGGCATGCCCCGGCTTCAGGCCGATGTCCCAAAGACAGGCGAAAAACCCCTGCAACGCACGCTCGTGGGCACGCGCTGCCGACCGCGACGCCAACGCCAGCAAATCCACGTCCGAATGCGGAAACAGCAGGCCGCGGCCGAAACCGCCCACCGCGAACAACGCCATGCCCGGACTGTTGCCGACTGTCGTGGCCCACACGTGCACCAGCACCCGCGCCACCACGCGCGCGCGCCGCCGCGCCAGTGCCGCGGCGTCGGCACCGTCGGCGAAGGCCGCCGCCTGCAGGCGGTCGTCGCTTTCCAGCAGCTTGCGCAGGGCCTGCCGGGCCGCTTCGGACACACCGGAGCGCGGCACGGCCGGCGGCAGCGCGGGCAAGGGCGGAAGTCGGGTGGCTGCGGTCACGGGCGGGTCCTGCGGCGGCACGGGAGCATCATGCCCGCATGATGCCGCCGGGCACCCCGCCCGGCAATGGACGCGGCGTTCCCGCCGCCCCGGCGGGAACGGGCGACGACCGCCTCAGGCGGCGTCCGGCCAGGGCGTGAGGATCTCGAAACCGTCGTCGGTGACCACCAGGGTGTGCTCCCACTGCGCCGACAGCGAATGGTCCTTGGTTACCACGGTCCAGCCGTCCGGCAACTGGCGGGTATGGCGCTTGCCGGCATTGATCATGGGCTCGATGGTGAAGGTCATGCCCTTCTCCAGGCGCAGGCCCGTGCCCGGGGTGCCGTAGTGCAACACCTGCGGCTCGTCGTGGTAGATCTTGCCGATGCCGTGGCCGCAATACTCGCGTACCACGCTGAAGCCGGCCCTCTCGGCACAGGTCTGGATGGCATGGCCGATGTCGCCCAGCGTGGCTCCGGGCCGAACCGTCTCGATGCCCTTCATCATGGCCTCGTAGGCGGTTTCCACCAGGCGCCGGGCGCGCACCGAGGGCGTGCCCACGTAGTACATGCGGCTGGTGTCGCCGTGCCACCCGTCCTTGATGACCGTGACGTCGCAGTTGACGATGTCGCCGTCCTTGAGCACCTTGCCGGGTGACGGAATGCCGTGGCAGATGACGTGGTTGACGGAGGTGCACAGCGTCTTGGGAAAGCCGTGGTAGCCGACGTTGGCGGGAACCGCCTTCTGCACGTTCACGATATGGTCGTGCGCGATGCGGTCGATCTCCTCGGTGGTCACGCCGGGCTTGACGTGATCCTTGAGCAGGGCCAGCACCTCGGCCGCCAGACGGCCGGCGACGCGCATGCCTTCCAGTTCTTCGGGGGTCTTGGGTATGACTGCCATGATGCGTATCCGTGTGGGGGCGCCGCCGGCCGGTTTCCAGCCGGCGATAAAGCTTGTGGTGACCTGGCGGCGCCGGTTACAATTGCGGGCTGCACGTGCGGGAGCTGGGTTGCCATCACCGCCCGTGCGGCAAGACGGCCATTGTAACCGTTCGGCGGTGCAAGCGCCGGGCCGGCGCCCGCGAGGGTGGCCGGATTCCATTTCACACACGTATCGGCACCGGTTTCGGGGTGCCCTGTCCGCAGGGTCGAAATCGGGGATGCGTGGAGGACCAACCCCTTTTCGGAGTACAACTCATGCCTCAAGTCACCATGCGCCAGATGCTGGAAGCCGGCGTGCACTTTGGTCACCAGACCCGCTACTGGAACCCGAAGATGGCCCCGTACATCTTCGGTGCGCGCGGCAAGATCCACATCATCAACCTTGAGAAGACCGTCCCGCTGTTCAAGGACGCCATGGACTACCTGTCCAGCCTGGGCCAGAAGCGCAAGACCGTCCTGTTCGTGGGCACCAAGCGCGCCGCGCGCGAAGTGCTGGCCGAAGAGGCCGCCCGCTGCGACATGCCCTACGTCACCCAGCGCTGGCTGGGCGGCATGCTCACCAACTTCCGCACCGTCAAGCAGTCCGTGGCCCGCCTGAAGGAACTGCAGGCCGCCGAGACCGACGGCTCCTTCGAGAAGCTGGTCAAGCACGAAGTGCTGGGCCTGCGCCGCGAGCGCGAGAAGCTGGAAAAATCGCTGGGCGGCATCCAGGACATGAACAAGCTGCCGGACGCCATGTTCGTCATCGACATCGGCTACGAAGACATCGCCGTGCAGGAAGCCCGCAAGCTGGGCATCCCGGTGATCGCCGTGGTCGACACCAACTACGACCCGTCGCTGGTCGACTACGCCATCCCCGGCAATGACGACGCCATTCGCGCCATCCAGCTGTACGCGCGCGCCGCCGCCGACGCCATCCTGGAAGGCAAGG
>CAZMXV010000038.1:6742-18774 GCA_964570295.1 uncultured Rhodanobacteraceae bacterium | reverse complement strand
TTCGCCGCGCGCAGGGCCGGCGCCAGCACCGCCAGCTGGCCGAGCAACCACAGGACCACGGCGCCGACCGGCAGATACCAGAACGGCAAGCGTGGCAACTCGTAGAACTGCATCAGGGTCAGGTTGATGGTGTAGGCGAGGATGACGCCGAGACCGACGCCGAATGTCACGATGAGAAAATTTTCGGTCTGGAAATATGACAGGATGTCCGCGCGCGTGGCGCCGAGGGCGCGGCGCACGCCGATCTGCTTGCGCCGCTGCGCCACCCAGAAGCTGGCCAGGCCGACGATGCCGAGGGCGGTAACCAGCAGCAATGCGATGATCACCCCCGCCAGAAGCCCGGTCATGGCACGATCACCCTCGAAGTAGTCGTGGCGCAGGTCGCGCAGTGTGCGGCTCTGTTCGAGGTCGAGCACGACGCCGGGGGCCACCTTGCGTACCGTTTGGCGAGCCTCGCCCATCACCCGGTCCAGATCCTCCGGTTGCGCGCGGATCAGGTAGCGGCCGGCAAGATGTGCGCCGGGCCGGGCCGGCACGAAGATGGACCACTGGCTTTGCCCCGGCCCGAAGCCGGGCGGCGCGGGGCGCACGAATCGCGCGACGACGCCGCTGACCCGGAAGTGCGTTCCGAGCCCCCAGAACATCTTGCCCAGCGGGCTCTCTCCCGGCCACAAATGATTGGCCAGCGACTGCGTGACGAGTACGTCGGCGGCGTCGGGCACCATATTGTCGATCGGCCGATAGTCCGCTTCGCCGGGTGCGTGGCCGGCCACCAGGCGCAGCCCGAGTGCTTCGAAGGCTCCCGGCCCGGCCACGTAGAAATGCGGAACGCCACCGAAGCGTTGCTTGGCCGCATCAAGCGAGATGCCCGCGGTGCCGCCACGCTCGCCGAACGGGACGGCATTGATCACGCTGACCGACTGCACGCCCGGAATGCCGCGCAATGCATGCACGACCCGCGCGTTGATGTCCACGGCATCGTCGGCGGCAAACCCCTGCAGGGAAACCACGCCCAGATGGGCCTCGTCCACGCCGCTCGGAACGCGCATGCTTTCCACACGGCCGGCGATCATGAAGCTGGCATTGCACAACACGGCACAGGCCAGCGCGACTTCCAGCGCAATCAACAAGGTGGCCAGACGATGTTTGCGCAAGGCGGCAAGAACGGGTCGGATCTGCATCACCGGGAGCCTCACAAGGTTTTCAGCTGCAGCGCCGGCGTGACACGGCTGGCACGCAGGGCCGGAATCGCACCGGCAACAAGACTGCTGGTGATGGCCAGCACGAACGTCACCAGGAACATGCCGGCATCCATGTGCGCCATGTCGGCATATTCGACGGGCTGACGACGCACCAGCCACAGCCCGAGCTGCGTCAGGACGAACCCGCCGATACCGCCAATCAGGCCGACCACGCCCGCCTCGACCAGGCACTGCATGAACACGTCGCCACGGGTGGCGCCGATGGCACGGCGCACGCCAATCTCGCCGGAGCGCCGCATGAACTTGGCCAGCAGCAGGCCTGTCGTGTTGAACAGGCAAATGAGCAGGAAGGCGAAGGCCAGCCATGTCTGCAAGGTCACGTCGCTTGGCACCACACGGTTGAAGTCCAGCCATTGCATCAGGTCCATCATGCGCACACGGCGGGTGGCGAAGCGTCCCAGCGCCTTTTGTTCGGCGGCGTAATGGGCAAGAAAATCGCGATAGTCCGCGGCGGCTGCCGGCGTATCCAGCTGCACCCACAAGCCCACCCATGCGCATGACGAATCCACGAGGTGCCCCGCCACCTCCGGCATGCTCCAGCAGGTAAATTGCCGGAAATGGCCGTCATTGACCTCAAGGCTTGTTCCGAACGGCATCAGCACATCTTCCGGAGGCCCATAGAACCAGGCTGTCTGGCCGCCTGAAAAGCGTCCGCCGCGCACGTCGTAGAACCGCGGAGACGGACGCCATGGCGCCAAGACGCCGACGATGCGCAATCCGGTGCCCCGCACCAGCAAGGTCTTTCCGACACTGTTCCCGCCGCCGAACAACCGATCGTTGAGCCTGGATGAAATCACCACTACGCGGGCACGATTGCCGTCATCGGCGGATGACCACGGGCGGCCGTAGGCGAATGGCACGTCGAACATCGGGAAAAAGTCCGCCGTCGTGGACAACAAGTCGCGCATCAGCGGCGGCTGCGTGGATCGCGCCACGCCAACTTTCACCGGACTGCCGGCAATCAATGTCTGGCGGGTACCGCGTCCGGCACGCCACAGATCCATGGCCGAGCGGTAATCCAGCATGTCCAGCGGCTCGTCACCGGCAACCTTTCCGGCCGGCCGTGCATCTACCTGCGGATAGAAAATACGGCCGCTTTTGCCCGGCAAGGGATCGCCGGACAGAAGGCTCATCACCGTCAGCGTGGTCATCGACGCGCCGATGCCGACAGCAATCGCCAGCACCATCAAGGCGGTCAGCACCTTGTTGCGCCGGAGGCTGCGCAGGGCCAGGTGGAGGTAATAGCCGAACATCAAATACTTCCTCCGGGGATGGAAGCGGGGAGTGGCGAACACCCGTGCCTTCCGCAGGCGGGTCGGCGTGAAACGACAGGATTCATACCGACCTCGTCGCCATGACCGGCGGCACTTCGGCCGCGCGACGGGCCGGCCCGAACACGGCGGCCTGGCCCAGGGCCAGCACCAGGAGCACGCCGAGCGCAACAATGAACACCGGCAGGCGCGCCATGGACATGTGTTGCATCAGCCACAGGTTGAGGCCCACTGCCAGAAGCATGCCGAGTACGGCGCCGGCGCCGGAAATGATGAGGTTTTCCAGCTGGAAGTAGCGCAGGATATCGACCTTGCGCGCTCCGAGGGCTCGCCGCACGCCGATCTGGCGGCGCCGCTGGCCGACCCAGAAGCTGGTCAGCCCGACGATGCCGGCACCGGTGATGGCAATCAGGATCAGGCAGATCACGCCCATCAGGATGGCCATGCCGACATCGCCCTTGTAGGTGTCGGCCCGGATCTCGGCGAACGTCCGGATACTGTCGTCGTCGAGCACGCGCATCGGATTGGACTTGTAGAGCGCCGGCCCCACCGCCGCACGGACCGCATCCATCCGCCCCGGCTGGACGCGGATGGCGTAACGGCTGAAATAGGCATCCAGGCGTTGTGGCAGGATCACCGAATTCCAGGCGAAACTGTCCGCCCAGCTTCCCACGCCCGGCGTCTGCATGCGCCGCACGATACCCAGCACCACGGTCGGCGTCGTGCCGCCGTTGAGATAAACGGGCTTGCCCAGCGCCGACCCGTCCGGGAACAGCTTGTCGGCCAGGGCCCGGGTAATCAGTGCGCCCGGAGCGCCAATCGACGAACGCATGGTCATGCGGGTGACTTCGGACGCGCTGAAATTGCGTCCCGCCGCCAGCTTCAGACCCAGTGTGTCCAGCCCTTCCGGCCCCATGAAATAGTACGTGGTCATGGTGTGGGTGCGGTCGCGCAGCGAAACGCCATTCGGTTTGGTCGAGACGGCGCCATTCCACGCCGACTGCAGCAGCGGCAGCGAATTGACGGGCACGACATGGCTCACGCCCGGTATCTGTTTCAGCGTGGCCACGTCCTGCACGATGAGGTTGTCCAGCTGCCTGACGCCGTCGGGGTCGTTGGCGCTGGGGGCGTCGACAAACTGCTGGGTCACCAGCATCAGGTTGTTTTCGACCAGTCCGGTGGGGCGGTTCACGCGGTCGATGCGGTCGGCGATGATGAACACCGCGTTGCATACGATGGCCAGGGTCAGCGCGATCTGCAACGCGATCAGCACCACACCGGACTTGTGCTTGCGCAGGGCAGCGAGAATGGGGGGAAGACTCATGATGCTTGCCCTCAGTTGGTCTTCAGCTGCCACGCGGGTTGCACGTGGGCGGCTCGGAAGGTGGGGTAGAGGCCGGCGATCGCCGTGGTGGCAACGGCGATCGCCAGGGTCAGCAACAGCAGTGGCACATCTAGGCGCGCCAGCTCGGCGATGTCGTGCGGCATGACCCAGCCGATGCCGAGCACGCCCACGGCCGTGAACAGCAACCCCAGGACGCCGCCGGCCAGTCCGACCATGCCCGCCTCGACCAGGAACTGCGTGTAGATCTCGCGACGCGAGGCGCCCAGCGCCCGACGCACGCCGATTTCACCGCTGCGGCGCAGGAACTTGGCCAGCAGCAGGCCGGCGGTGTTGACCAGGCACACCAACAGCAGGCCCAGCGCCACCAGCAGCGAGGTACGGCTGTCGTCGGGGACCACGTGCTGCGCGTCCAGCCACGCCGGCACGTCACGCAGGCGGTTGTTGGGCGGCCACGTGAAGCGCCCCGCCTGCTGCTGTTCGCGGGCATAGCCGTCCAGGAATTTCCTGTAGGCGGCCACCGCGGCGGCATCGTCAAGCTCGACCATGAAGGTCATCCATACGCATTCGGAATGCACCAGGCCCATGAAGCCGTCCTCGGCCGGTGCCTCGTAGCAGTTCGTGTTGCCCTGGTTGGGTATCGCCAGGTCGATGGCGGTGCGGAACGGCAGGAAGAGGTCTTCCTCATCGGCGTTGAAGCTGCTGCTGTTGACGACATCGTAGAAGCGTGGCTGCGGATTCCAGGGTTTCAGCACGCCGCTGACGCGGTAGTCGCGTCCGTCCAGGTTGACCGTCCTGCCGACGCTGTCGGCACCATCGAACAACTTGTCGTTGAGCTTGCTGCTGATCACCACCACCCGGGCACGGCCGGCATCGTCCTCGGCGCGCCAGGGGCCGCCGTACTGGAACGGGGCATCCACCATCGGAAAAAATTCTCCGAACACTGCATGCCCGCCGGCATTGAACGGATGCCGCCCGGGCTGCGCCGGCACCACCGAGGGACTGATGCGGTACAGCGCCGACTGGTAGCGGGCACGATGGGCGCGCATCAGGTTGGCGGCATCGGTCCAGGCCATGCCGTCGGGTGGCTCACCCGACCTGTCGCCGTTGTTCGGGCCCCAGTTGTCCACCTGCGGCACGAACAGCTTCGACGACTTCCATGGAATCGGGTCACCGGACACGGCCCGGAACACCGACCAGGTGGTCATGGAAGCCGCCACGCCGAAAGCGATGGTCATCACCATCAAGGCGGTGAGCATGCGGTGGCGTCTGAGACTGCGCAGGGCGAGGTTGAGGTAGTAGGCGAACATGCTTGTCTCCCTTGGAGACGGAAACGGAGAGACGGGAATGGAGAACGGTCGAGGCCTGAAGTACCCGTGCCTTCGCGATTCCCGTACAAGGCCACCGGGCTGCGGCGAGGGGACGATGCACCAGCAATCGGCACGTCCCCCGACGCACGCTGCTGACGAGGCAGGCAGTACCCGTCCCCTCGCCGCAGCCCGGTGGTACGTCAGCCGGCCGGGGTCGCCGGTGCGGCGGTATGCGCGGTGTGGAAACGCGGCTCCTCGCCCAGGTCCACTTCCTGGCCGTCGATGATGTGCACGTTGCGCTGCGCGCGCGCGGCCAGTTCCGGATCATGCGTGACCATGACGATGGTGGCGCCGTCGCGGTGGATGTCTTCCAGCAGCTCCATCACGCCGCGTGCCATCTGCGTGTCCAGGTTGCCGGTGGGTTCGTCCGCCAGCAGCAGGCGCGGGCTGCCGGCCAGGGCACGGGCGATGGCCACGCGCTGCTGCTGACCGCCGGACAGTTCTGCCGGATAGTGCTTCAGGCGCGATGCCAGGCCGACGCGCTCCAGTGCATCCATGATGCGCTGCTTGCGCTCGGCGGCCTTCATGCCGCGATAGCGCAGCGGTACTTCCACGTTGTCGAACACGTTAAGGTCGGGAATGAGGTTGAAGGCCTGGAAGATGAAGCCGATCTTCTCGTTGCGGATCTTCGAGCGCGCGTTGTCGTTGAGGCCGCTGACGTCGGTGCCGTCGAGCAGATATTCGCCACCGGTGAAGGTTTCCAGCAGGCCGGCAATGGTGAGGAAGGTGGTCTTGCCCGAACCGGACGGCCCGGTCACGGCGACGAACTCGCCCTGCTTCACGTCAATGTTGAAGTCGCGCAGCGCATAGGTCTCCACGACCTCGGTGCGATAAACCTTGGAGAGGTGGGTCATCTTGAGCATTTGGGTGTGCCTCGTTGGTGGATGGTGAATGGGCTTCGGATCGCTATCGGGTTCGGGACCGGGGACCAGGGACCGGGAATCCGTTTATCCGAAGCTTCTGGTTGATCTTGTCGCTCACATGAAGTCTCGAACCCTCGGTGCAGCGGCGAATGCCTGAAACTTCACACCCGGTCCCCGGTCCCTGGTCCCCGGTCCCGGCTTCATCGACTGACAACGACACGCTGCGCTCCCTTGAAATTGTCGGTACCGGAAATCACCACCTTGTCGCCCGGCTTGAGTCCCTTGAGAATCTCGACCTTGTCGATGGAGGTGGCGCCCACCTGGATGGGCGTCTTTACGGCGATGTCGTCATGCACGACATAGGCATAACGGCCGCCGGACTCGTCCACGAAGGAGCCACGCGCGACGGTCAGCGCCTGGTCCTTGTGGTCGAGCAGGATGCGCACGGACAGGCGCTGGTTCTGGCGCAGGTGCTCTGGCTTGGCATCGGCATCGGCAAAGCGCACACGGGTGGATACCTGACCGTTGACCACTTCCGGCGAGATCGCGCTGACGGCGCCCTTCCAGGTATTGCCGTTGCCGCTGATCTGGGCACCCATGCCGACCCCGAGGTCGCGCGCGAAGCTTTCCGGCACCTGCACCTGCACCTCCAGCGCGGACAGGTCGATGACGGTCATCAGCTGGGCGTCCTTGGCCACGGTGGCCTTGGGCGCCACGAACACCTGGCCGACCTGGCCGTCCACCGGCGAACGCACCTTGAGATCGTCCACCTGCCGCTTCAGGTTCTTCACCAGCAAGGCCTGGCGCTGGGCGGCCAGCTTCTTGGCCTTGACCCCGAAATCCAGGCTGTCGTGGCTGAGCGCCAGGCTCTGTTTGGCCTGTTTGAGCGCGATTTCGGCCTTCTGCCAGGTATCGCGCGCATGCTCCACCTGGGTCTTGGAAAAGGCGCCGCGCTTGAATGCTTCGCGGTAGCGCTGCAGGTCGCGCTCGGCGCTCTCGGCATCGATGCGCGCGCTTTCGTAGGCCTTGTCCAGCTCGGCGCGCCTGGTGCGCGCGTCCACCTTGGCCAGTTCGTAGTCCACCTGCATGCCTTCCAGGGCAGACTGCTGCTGGGCCAGCTCGTTGTTCAACTCGGGGCTGTCGACGACGGCCAGGATTTCCCCCTTCTCGACGCGGTCACCGGCATGCACTTCCAGCGTCACCACACCGGGCGAGCGCGCGTACATGGTCGGGCGCACCGCCGCTACCACTCGGCCTTCGGCAGCAATGTCGCGGGTAAAGGGGCCTTCTTCCACCGTGGCGAACGCCAGGCGCGAGGCATCCACCGAACTGCCGGCGGAAAGCAGCCGCGACGCCCACGGCGCCACCAGGGCGATCACGGCGATGACAGCCGCGGCCACGCCGATCCAGACCAGACGGCGGCGACCGGGCTTGGCTTCGACCAGGCGGTCCTGGGCAGAGGTATCTCGAATCATGAACGGCATTCCAGCGCACGAAGATGCAGACACACGGAAGGATGCAAACCGCGTGCCAAGCCGGAAACCATTCTCAACGCATTGATTTACATGGGTTGTCCTGGCGTCAACGAAGAGCGGACAGTGTCCGCGGACACCCCTTCGGACAAGTCGGACACCGGGGCGGACGCCTGACTGGACTGGCACCGACCCGTGAGCAAAGGGCATGCGCCGGCCCAGCGGCGCACCGATTCCCCAGCGGCGCACCGATTCCGTTGGGAGCTTCGAAAACCGCGGACCGTTTGCGAGGGCAACCCAAGGGAGGGTCTTCGAGGCTCTCCACCGGGGCATGGGACCGATCGAAGCACCGGGGCCGCGCCCTTCCCTTCGAAAGCGACGCTGCCGGCAGCCGTCACCATCGCTGCCGCATGGGGATCACTTGGTCAGGATCAGCTTGTCGTTGCGGGTCACACGCAGATGGTACTCGTTGCCCTGGTGCTCGATGACGAGCTCGCGTGACTCGCCCATCAGGCGCGTGCTGGCGATGCGCGGCAGGCGCTCGGCCTCGGGTCGCGGAGGGCGGGAAAGCCGCAGCGGCGGAAGGTTGGCTCTCGA
Organism: uncultured Rhodanobacteraceae bacterium; assembly: GCA_964570295.1. Classification (GTDB taxonomy): domain Bacteria; phylum Pseudomonadota; class Gammaproteobacteria; order Xanthomonadales; family Rhodanobacteraceae; genus Oleiagrimonas. The sequence goes on along the minus strand of CAZMXV010000038.1, from coordinate 10,597 downwards.
TATCGCGGTGGAGGACATGGAGGTCTCGTGATGGGGGCCTGGAGGTAATGATAATGATTCTCATTATCTGGTCAACCCCTTTTTGCCGCCCGATGTTGCCAACTTGTCCGGCCCGCTTATCCGGCCAGTGCCTTGTCGATGTATTGCATGACCTCGGCGTCCAGCCTGTCCAGCACCGCCATGGCCCCGAGATTCTGTTCGAGCTGACCGACCTTGCTGGCACCCAGGATCACCGTGGAAACATGCCGGTTCCGAAGGCACCAGGCGATGGCCAACTGCGCCAGCGGCACGTCGAGCTCCCTGGCCACCGGCAGCAAGCGTGCCACGGCGGCATGGCCGGCCTCGTCTTCCGTCAACCGGGCGCGCAGCCATTCGTAGCCGGGTTGCGATGCGCGCGACCCCTCGGGCACCCCCTCGGCATACTTGCCTGTCAAGAGGCCGGACGCCAGCGGCGACCAGGTGGTGGCGCCCATGCCGAACGCGTCGTACAGCGGCGCGTATTCGGCCTCCACCCGCTCACGATGCAGCATGTTGTATTGCGGCTGCTCCATGGCAGGAGCATGCAGGTGGTGGCGCCGCGCCACCTCGTGCGCCTCGCGGATGCGCCCGGCCGGCCATTCGGAAGTGCCCCAGTACAGCACCTTGCCCTGGCGTATGAGGGTATCCATGGCCCAGACGGTTTCCTCGACCGGCGTTTCCTCGTCGGGACGATGGCAGAAATACAGGTCCAGATAATCCACGCGCAGGCGCTTCAGGGCCTGCTCGCAGGCTTCCACGACATGCTTGCGCGACAGGCCATGCTGGGTCGGCGCGGGCTCTTCCGTGGCACCGAAATACACCTTGCTGGACACGCACCAGCTGTCGCGCGGCCAATCCAGTTCGTCCAGCGCGCGACCCATGACGCGCTCGGCGTCGCCGGCGGCATAGGTTTCGGCGTTGTCGAAGTAGTTGACGCCGTGGTCCCGCGCCAGCGCCAGCAACTCACGCGCCGCGTGGGCATCCACCTGGCGGCCGAAGGTCACCCAGGCGCCGTAGGAAAGCGCGGAAAGCTTCAGGCCGCTGCGTCCAAGTCGACGGTATTGCATGAGGGGGCCTCCTCTTGCCGAAAGCCCCAGTATGGGACGGCGGCATGCAATCCGGCCTGAAAACGGAAAACGGCGCCAAAGGCGCCGTTTTCCGGAATGTCTGCCGCATTGGTCGGGGCGGCGAGATTCGAACTCGCGACCCCTACAACCCCATTGTAGTGCGCTACCAGGCTGCGCTACGCCCCGACGGGCGGCAAAAGCGAGGCGCCATTCTAACAGGTTTGATGGCCGCGCCTAGCCACCCGCGCAACTTTTTTTGCGCCGGGGCGGCCGCGCGTTCCCTGCCGGACCGACGCTACATGCACCGGGTCAGTCCTGCCCTTCCGCAACCAGCCGCACCCATCCGTCGTCGTCCACCGTGACCGCCACGTGGCGCAGACGGTCGCCCCGGCATGGGCCGCCGACACAGTGGCCGGAGTCGGTCTGGAAACTGGCGCCGTGCACGGCGCAGACCAGGATGTCGTCCTTCACCAGGAAGCGCCCTGGCGCCCAGTCCAGGCGGCGGCCGGCATGCGGGCAGACGTTGAGGTAGGCATGCGCACGCGCGCCGCGCCGCACCACGATCAGGCTCTCCTCGACACCGTCCATGCACGCCTCGACCGCCGTGGCGCCGCCATCCTCGATGGCATCCAGGCGGCACAGTCCCGCGCTCCGGTCCGTGGCGGTCACATCCAGACCTTGTTTCATGCTCGCATCGACCTCATGGTAAAGGGCTCCAGTGTAATCGACCGGAAACTTCCCGCATGCGTTTTGTCCCGCCTCCCGTACGCCGCCCGCAAAGCCTCCTGGCCCGCGTCCTGGCCGCCGTGGCGGCCGTGATCGTGCTGGGCGCCTCCATCGTGCTGGGCGCCATCGCCCTGGGTATTCTCCTGGTCGGTGGCATCGCCTGGCTGATCTGGTTCCGCTGGAAGCTGCACCGGCTGCGCAAGCAGTCCGGCGAACACGCCGCCCCCGCCCCTGATGGCGTAATCGAGGGCGAATACGTGGTCGTGCACGAGCGCCGTACGCCATCGGCCTCCCCGCACGGCACGGAGTGAGTGCGACCCCGCACCCCCGGATGTTCCTTCAGGCAGCCGAAGCCCCGGCATCCTTCAGGGCGGCCAGCACCGGAGCCACCCGATCCGCGCAATCCGCGGCCGCCGCCAGCTGCTCCAGGCGCCGGCACAGGGCCGCCACATCCGGGGCGCACACGTTGGCATGCCCCACCTTGCGGCCCGGCCGCGGGTCCTTGCCGTAGTCGTGCCAGTGCACGTCGGGCGCGGCCAGGAACGGAGCCGGGTCGGGCAATTCCCCGATCCAGTTGAACATCACGCTGGCACCGCGGGCCGCGGTGTCGCCCAGCGGCAGGCCGGCCACCGCGCGCACGTGGTTCTCGAACTGGCCGGTGACGGCACCGTCCATCGTCCAGTGCCCGGAATTGTGCACCCGTGGTGCCATCTCGTTGCCCAGCAACTTGCCGCCGGCCACGAACATTTCCAGGGCGAACACGCCCACGTAGTCCAGCGTCTCGGCCAGGCGCCTGGCATGCTCGAAGGCCTGCGTCGCCAGCGCGTCGGAAACGGGCGCGGGCGCCAGGCTCATCGACAGGATACCGTCGACATGCCAATTGCGGGTCAGCGGCCAGGTGCGGAATTCACCCTCGCGGGTACGCACGGCCACCACCGATACCTCGCTGTCGAAGGGCACGAAGGCTTCCAGAATCAGACCGTGGCTGGCCGCGGGTCCGCCCAGCTCGCGCCAGGCCTCGTCGATGTCGGCAGCGGATTTCAGGCGGAACTGGCCCTTGCCGTCATAGCCCATGCGCCGGGTCTTGAGGATGGCGGGCGTGCCGACGGCCTCGACGGCACGTTCCAGTTCCTCACGGGTGTCCACGGTGCGGAAGGCGGCGGTGGGCAAACCGATGTCGCCGAAGACGGTCTTCTCGGCGAGACGGTCCTGGGCCACGGCCAGCGCGTCCGGATTGGGCGCGACACGGATGCGTCCGGCCAGGTGGCGCGCCGTTTCCGCGGGCACGTTCTCGAAATCGAAAGTGGCCACGTCCATGTCCGCGGCCCAGGCCTCCAGCCGCGCGTGGTCGCCCCAGGCCGCGGCGGTGACCGGAGCCACCTCCGCGGCGCAGACGTCGCTCTTGCCGTCGAGCACCCTGAAACGCACGCCCAGCGGAACGCCGGACAGGGCCAGCATGCGCGCCAGTTGGCCGCCGCCGAGGATGCCCACCACCGGCTGGCGCCGGCTCATGGCTGCCTCGGGTCGTCGTTCTCGAGGACTGCGCTGGTCTGCCCGGCGCGGAATTCCTCCAGCGCCACGGCCACGGCCGGATCGCCGAGCGCCAGCACCGAGGCGGCCAGGAGCGCGGCATTGACGGCACCGGAACGGCCGATGGCCAGGGTGCCGACCGGAACGCCGGCCGGCATCTGCGCGATGGAAAGCAGCGAGTCCATGCCGTTCAGCGCGCGCGACTGCACCGGCACACCGAATACCGGCAGGCGGGTCTTGGCGGCCAGCATGCCCGGCAGGTGCGCCGCCCCGCCCGCGCCGGCAATGATCACCTTGAGTCCACGTCCGACGGCTTCGTCGGCGTAACGGAAAAGCAGGTCCGGCGTGCGATGGGCCGAGACCACGCGTACTTCGTGGTCTATGTCCAGACGCTCCAGCATGGACACGGCATGCTCCATGGTTTCCCAATCGGAGCGCGAACCCATCACCACCCCGACACGCGGGTTTGCTGCTGTCGAACTCATGGCTGCACCGCCCAAAAACGGGTATTGTA
>CAZMXV010000038.1:0-6642 GCA_964570295.1 uncultured Rhodanobacteraceae bacterium | reverse complement strand
CATGGACAAACGCCTGCTCGACATCCTGTGCTGCCCGGTCAGCAAAACCCCGTTGCGCCCCCTGCGCAAGGATCAGCTGCGGCACCTCAACCAGGCGGTCGCCGGTGGTCACGTGGACCGCGTCGACGGAACCCGGGTGGACCGGGCGCTGGACGATGGCCTGATCACCACGGACGGCAAGGTCGTCTACCGCATCGAGGACGGCATCCCGGTGCTTCTGCCCGAGGAAGGCATCGGCACCACACAACTGGACGGATTTCCCGCCACCTGACGAGCGCGTGACCCCGGTCACGTTTCGTGACGCAAGCAGCGCGACAATGGTTCTTCGGCGCTTGTTGGCGCCCCCGTTTGCCGAGGCCCGGTCATGAGCACAGCCAACGATCCTACCAACATCGTCGATCTCGGCTCGCGCCAAGACCCCCGCAACGAGCGCGTGGGCCATCTGCTGGAAAATGTCCGGCAGAGCTGCGCGCGGCAATTGAAGACCCTCATCGACGGCATGTTCGAACGTGTCGACGACAGCCTGTTCGACCTTGCCGAGAAGGCCGAAAACAACGCGGTGCAGACGCAGTTTTTCGACGGCATGCGCGAAGTACGCAAGAAGCGTGCCCTGGCCGAGCGCCAGTTCCTGGAATCCGTGCGCCGCACCTTTTCCGACTTCGCCGCCGGCCGCGGTCCCGTCGCCGCTCCCGGCGACACGCCCGCCCCGGCACCCGCGCACGGCGAACTGTCGCTGGTCAACGACAGCGAGCTGGAGGAGTCGCTGGCCATCACCAGCATGACCAGCAAGACCCAGACCCGCCTGGCCCGCCAGCTCTACGCGCTCAACCAGCGCCTGTCGGTGATCCTGGGCGGCAACAAGGTCAGCGACGCCGACAACCCCATCGGCCCGGCCATGCTCTGCGAGACGTTCCGCCAGGCCATGCGGGAGCTGGAGGTGGAAACCCGCGTCCGCCTGATCATCTACAAGCTGTTCGACCGCTATGTGCTGGCCGGGCTGGGCAACCTTTACACCAGCGTCAACGACGCACTGGCCGAGGCCGGCGTTCTGCCGAAGCTGCGCCACGAGCTGCCGAGCCAACGCCGGCAACGCGGCACGGCAGCACCCGGGCACGTCCCCGACGCCCCCGGTGCCGACCCGGTCGCCCCCGACCGGGACAGCGATTTCCAGTCCGACTTCTACCAGATGCTCAACAACCTGTTGGCCGCGCGCCACCGCCATGCGGAACACGCCGGCAGCAGTGGCGGCGGCAGCGGTGGCGGCGGCATGCCGTCGTTGAGCCCGGCCGAATTGCTGAGCGCCCTGGGCCTGTTGCAGAACCAGGCGGCCGTGCATACCGCCACGCATGCCGACCTCCCCGACCATGCCATCAGCATGCAGGACATCGCCGAGCTCAAGCAGCACCTGCTGAAACAGGTGGGACGGCTGCGCGGTGACAGCGGCGTGCGCATGTCCGGCGCCGACGAGGACACCATCGACCTGGTCGGCATGCTGTTCGAGTTCATCCTGGAGGACCGCAACCTGCCGGTGGAAATGCAGGTCCTGCTGGCTCGCCTGCAGATTCCCTACCTCAAGGCGGCCATCCTGGACCGGCGCATGTTCGCCCACACCTCGCACCCGGCGCGCCGCCTGCTCGACGCGCTGGCGGAAGCGGCCAAGGGCTGGAGCGAGGAATCCGACCGCGGGCGCCGGCTGTATTCCAAGGTGCACGGCATCGTCGAGACCCTGCTGCAGGAGTTCGACGACGACCTGGACATCTTCGTGCGCCTGGAGCAGGAACTGGCCGATTTCCAGGCCACCAGCCGCAAGCGTGCCGAGCTTTCCGAACAGCGCGTCGCCGAGGCCACGCGCGGACGCGAAAAGCTGCAGCAGGCGCGCCGCCGCGCCGCGCAGGAAATCCTCACCCGCGTGGACAAGCACGAGTTGCCGGAGCTGGTGCGCGGCATCCTCACCCGTGCCTGGGCCAATTACCTGGTGCTGACCCTGCTGCGTCAGGGCGAGGACTCGCAGGAATTCCGTGTGGGCCTGCGTTTCGTGGACGATTTCGTGTGGAGCGTGCAGCCCCTTTCAGGCGAGGCCGAGCGTGAACGCCTGCGGCAACTGTTGCCACTGCTGGAGAAGTCCCTGCGCCACGGCCTGGCCACCATGGCCTTCCAGGATACCGACGTGGAATCGCTGATGGGCCAGCTCAACGCGCTGTACCGTCGCCAGCTGGGCACCACTGACGACGCGGCGCCGGACACGCCGGAGCCGCCTACCGCGCCTCCGGCCATTCCGGACAGCATGGATGTCATCGCCCGACCGGAAGTGGCCGCCGGCGAGGAAGACGACACCACCCCCGCCGAAACCGCCACGGCGGTCGACGAGGTGCACATGCAACGCGTGCGCGCCCTCAAGGTGGGCGACTGGCTGGAATTCTCCCCGTCCGGTGAGGAGCCGGCCGGACAACGCGCCAAACTGTCCTGGATCAGCCCCATCAGCGGCAAGTACCTGTTCGTGAACCGCCGCGGCCTCAAGGTGGCCGACAAGTCCGCCGCGCAACTGGCCGAGGAATTCGCGCGCGGCGCGGCCATCGTGCTGGAAGAACTGCCGCTGTTCGACCGCGCGCTGGATGCCATCGTCGAGCGCCTGCGCAAGACCCAGAACCAGAAGCGCGACGGGCACGCGGCGACCGACAAGCCCGCCGACCCGGACTGAAACCGGCCGCACCCTGCCCGCGTGCACGCGCACGCGACCCCGGTCGCGACCGGCAGCCGGCACGCCGCCGTCACGGCTGAAGCGGCACACGATCACGAAGGCCGCCGGCTGTCGGTCCCGGAAGCCCGCAAGGCGTCTGGTGGGCTATCATCGCCGACAGTCCCGCCACCTGATCCAGGCTCCATGTCCCACACTGCCGACCTCTCCCTTCCTCCCGCCGACCTCATCCATGCCGACGTCCGGCGTGCCCTGCAGGAGGATCTCGGCGACGGCGACGTCACCGCGCTGCTGCTGCCGGCCGACGCACAGGCTACCGCCCGCGTGATCTGCCGCGAGGAGGCCGTGATTGCCGGCCGGTCCTGGTTCGATGCCTGCCATCACCAGATCGACGCCGACACCCGGGTGGAGTGGCGCGTGGCCGATGGCGACCGCGTCACGGCCGACACCGTGGTATGCACGCTTGCCGGCAAGGCACGCTCCCTGGTCAGCGGCGAGCGCAGCGCACTCAATTTCCTGCAGACCCTGTCCGGTACGGCCACGGTGGCGGCGCGCTATGCCGACGCCCTGGCCGGTACCCGCACGCGCGTCCTGGACACCCGCAAGACCCTGCCCGGCCTGCGTGCCGCGCAGAAGTACGCGGTGCGCTGTGGCGGCGCTTGCAACCACCGCGCCGGACTGTTCGACGCCTATCTCATCAAGGAAAACCATATCACCGCCGCCGGCGGTATCGCCGCGGCGGTACGGGTTGCCCGCGCCCAGCGCCCCGAGCTGCTGCTGGAAGTGGAGGTGGAGTCCCTTGACGAGCTGGAGCAGGCGATCGAGGCCGGCGTCGACCGCATCATGCTGGACGAGTTCGCGCCCGACACCATGCGCGAGGCGGTACGGCGCACGGCGGGACGGGTGCCGCTGGAGGTTTCCGGCAGCGTCGAGCTCCACCGCCTGCCCGCCATCGCCGACACCGGCGTGGATTTCGTGTCGGTGGGCGCGCTGACCAAGCACGTGCGCGCCGTGGACCTGTCCATGCGCCTGGAGATGGCCTGACCTTCCGCGGGGAAACCGCTGGCCAGCGACGGCGGCCCCCGTGCTTGCCGACCCGCGGCACTCGCGCGACACTTCCGTCATGTCTTACGAACTGCTGCTACTGCTGGTCTTCATCGCCGGCGCGGGCATCTGGCTGGATACCATGCGCCAGCACGACCACGCGCTGCACGCCGCGCGCCGGCTGTGCGAGCACCACGGCGTGCAGCTCCTCGACCACACGGTCGGGCTGTCCGCGCTGAAGCTGCGCCGGCACGAGGGACGGCTGACACTGGAGCGGCACTACGACTTCGAGGTCAGCGCCAGCGGCAACGACCGTCAGCCGGGCACGTTGTGGCTGCGGCACGGACGCATGGCGGGCGTCAGCGCCGCCTGGCTGAAACCCACGGACGTCAGCGGCCTGGAAGCGCGTGCCGTCGTGACCCGGCTGCTGGACCGGATTGGACACGACCGCACCACGCGCCGTCCGTGACGGCTACCACGCACGGCTTTCGCCACGCGGCGTGGGGCGGCGTGGCGAGTGCCGGGGCTGGCCGTGGTGACGGCCTGCTGCTTACTTGATGACGCGAAGATGCGGAGCGCCGCGCTTGCGGGGCTTGTCGTTGCCTTCGCCGCCGACAGGCTTGTCGGATGGCGCATCGTCGTTGCCGCCTTCGGGAGCCGGCGGCGGCGTGGGGGCATCCTCGTCGGCGAACATCATGCCCTGCCCGTTTTCCTGGGCATAGATGGCCAGCACGGCGGCCACCGGAAAGGTCACGGCATGACTGACACCGGAAAAGCGGGCCTTGAAGCTGACCCACTCGTCGCCCAGGTCGAGATTGGCCACGGCCTGCATGTCCAGATTCAACACCACCTGCCCGTTGCGCACGGCCTGTGGCGGCACGCGCACGCCCTGCACCGAGGCGTCGACCAGGACATAGGGCGTGAGCCGGTTGTCGCTGATCCAGTCGTAGATGGCCCGCAACAGGTACGGACGGTTGGACGTCATGGGGATGGGGTTGTCGCTACTGCCGTCAGTCACTCGCGCATGGCCCTTTCTTCGGCGGTCAAACTGCGTTCGAAGCCATTGGTATGGAAAATCCGCTCGCCGTAGTCGGTGATCGGTTTGCCCGCGGCCCCCAGGTCCACGCCCAGCATCGGCAGGCGCCAGATCACGGGAGCCACCAGGCAATCGGTCAGGCTCAGCTCGGGATTGAGGAAAAAGCGCGCCATCTTGAACAGCGGCACCGATGTCAACAACTGCTCGCGCAGGTGCCGGCGCGCCGTGGTCGCGTTGCGACCGCCTTCCCGGATTTCGTCGACCAGCGGCAGCCAGTCGTATTCGATACGTGCCGCGGCCAGGCGCAGGCGCGCGCGGGACAGGGGATCGATCGGCATCAGGGGCGGGTGCGGGTAACGTTCGTCCAGGTACTCGCACACCACCGGCGTGTCGTAAAGGACCATGTCGCGCTCGACCAGCGTTGGCACGTCGCCGTACGGGTTGAGCTCGACCAGGTCTTCCGGCGGATGGGCCGGATCGACCATTTCACGTTCGTAGGTGACGCCCTTGGCCGCCAGGATCAGGCGCACCCGGTGGCACTGGATGCCGTCGGCATTGGTGTAAAGGGTCAGCACGGTGCGTGGATGCGCGGTTTGGATCATGCGGGGTCTCCCCTCCGAGACACGAAAGCGGCGCCACCGGGGTGGCGCCGCATGCCGCGTCAGTGAACGTCCTTCCAGTACTCGCGCTTGAGCAGCCAGGCCAGGAACGTGAATACCGCCAGGAACAGGAGAACCCAGGGCGCCAGGCTGTGGCGCTTCATGGCTGCCGGCTCGGACACGTACTGCAGGAAGGCGGTGATGTCGCGCGTGGCGTCATGGAACTCCGCCGGCGTCATGCTGCCAGCCTGCTTCAGGGTCAGCTTTTCCACTGGCGGCTCATCGCCCGGCTTTTCGGGTTTGCCGTACTCGGCCACCTGCAGGCCCTGCAACTCCCACAACACGTTGGGCATGGAAGCGTTCTTGAATACCGTGTTGTTCCAGCCCACCGGGCGGTCGGGATCCAGGTAGAAGGAGTTGAGGTAGCTGTAGACCCAGTCGGCACCACGGTTGGCCACGATCAGGGACAGATCCGGCGGGGTCTTGCCGAACCACTGCTCGGCCTCCTTGGCCGGCATCGAGGACACCACGGGCTCGTGATACTTCGCGCCGGTGAAGTTGAGGTTGTCCATGACCTCTTTTTCGGTGAGCCCGAGATCCTCGGCCATGCGCGAATAACGCAGGAAGTGCAACGAATGGCAGCCCGAACAGTAGTTGAAGAACAGCTTGGCGCCACGCTGCAGCGAAGCCGCATCGCGGATGTTGGCATCCGCCTTCATCAGGTCGCCGCCCTCGGCGGCCTGCGCGGAGGTGGCGCCGACAAAAAGACCCAGCGCCAGGATGAATGAGGCAAGAATTCGCTTAGTCATGCATGGTCACCCGTTCCGGAACCGGCTTGGCCCTTTCCAGGCCGAAATACGTATACACCCACAGGAACACGAAGAAGCCGAAGTAGACCAGCACCCAGAAGCGGCCGAACAGGTTTTCCCAGAAGGTGATGTCGGCATCGGCACCGAAGATGGCGGGAATCAGTTCGGTGGTGACTTCGGCGCCGGTCAGACCCAGGCACACGAATGCCAGGCCGAACAGGGTCAGGGCCACCTTGTAGCCGAGGCCGCGATAGCGTACCGACTTCACCTTGCCGCGATCGATCCAGGGCACCAGGAACAGCAGCACGATGGCACCGAACATGGCGATCACGCCCGGCAGCTTGGCCGGAATCATGCGCAAAATGGCGTAGAACGGCGTGAAATACCACACCGGCTTGATCGCTTCCGGCGTCACCAGGTTGTTGGCCGGCACGAAGTTGTCGTGCTCGATGAACCAGC
>CAZMXV010000037.1:2752-18884 GCA_964570295.1 uncultured Rhodanobacteraceae bacterium | reverse complement strand
CCGGACGCCGCGACCGCATCACCACCATCAAGAAGAAAGACGGCCTGGCACCGTTCCCGCGCCGCGAAGAAAGCTCCTACGACACCTTCGGCGTGGGCCATTCCTCCACCTCCATCTCGGCCGCCCTGGGCATGGCCATGGCCAATCGCCAGACCGGCGACCCGCGCAAGGTGGTGGCCGTGATCGGTGACGGTGCCATGACCGCCGGCATGGCTTTCGAGGCCATGAACCACGCCGGCGACGTGCGTCCGGACATGCTGGTGATCCTCAACGACAACGGCATGTCCATCAGCGAGAACGTGGGGGCGATGACGCGCATGCTGGCGCGCATCCTGGCCAGCCGCCGGCTCAACCTGCTGCGCGAGCGCGCCAAGCGCGCCATTCCCAGCGAATCGATGGTCGGGCGTTTCGCCAGGCGCTGGGAGGAACACGCCAAGGGCATGCTGGTGCCCTCGACGCTGTTCGAGGAACTCGGCTTCAACTACGCCGGCCCCATCGACGGCCACGACATGGGCGCGCTGATCAAGGCGCTGCGCGCCGTCAAGGACCTGCCCGGTCCGCGCCTGCTGCATGTGGTCACCACCAAGGGCAAGGGTTACGAACCGGCGGAACGGGCCCAGATCGAATACCACGCCGTCGGTCCCTTCGATCCCGCCGCCGGCGTGCACAAGAAGCCGGCCGGCGGCAAGCCGCCCACCTATACCCAGGTGTTCGGCGACTGGCTGTGCGACATGGCCGATGCCGACCCGCGCCTGGCCGCCATCACCCCGGCCATGCGCGAAGGCTCGGGCCTGGTGCGCTTCTCCAGGGAACATCCGGACCGCTACCACGACGTCGCCATCGCCGAACAGCACGCCGTGACCCTGGCCGCGGGCATGGCCTGCGAAGGCACCAAGCCGGTGGTGGCCATCTACTCCACCTTCCTGCAGCGCGCCTACGACCAGGCCATCCACGACGTGGCGCTGCAGAATCTGGATGTCACCTTCGCCATCGACCGCGCCGGCGTGGTCGGCCCCGACGGCGCCACGCACTCTGGCAGCTTCGACCTCACCTTCCTGCGCTGCCTGCCCAACATGGTGGTGATGGCCCCGGCCGACGAGCACGAATGCCGTCGCATGCTGAGCACCGGCTTCCACCATCACGGCCCGGCAGCCATCCGCTACCCGCGCGGCACCGGCACCGGGGTAGCCATGGATGCCTCCCTGGACACCCTTCCCATCGGCAAGGCCGAGCGTCGCCGTCGCGGCCACGGCCTGGCCCTGCTGAGTTTCGGTGCCATGCTGGAGCCGGCCGCGCGGCTGGCCGCCGAACTGGACGCCACCCTGGTCAACATGCGCTTCGTGAAACCCCTGGACGAGGCCATGATCCTGGAACTGGCCGAACAACACGATGCCTTTGTCACCCTGGAGGACAACGCCGTGGCCGGTGGCGCCGGCAGTGCCGTGGCCGAATGCCTGGCCACGCACGGCGTTACCCTGCCAACCCTGCACCTCGGCCTCCCCGACGCCTTCCTGGAGCACGGCAGCCGCGAGGAAGTGCTGGCCATGGCCGGCCTGGACATCGACAGCCTGCGTCGGGCCATCCACGCCCGTTTTCCGCAGCAAGTGGCGGCCAGCACCAGGGCGGGTTGAGGGCGGAATTCGGAAATCGGAATGGCCACGAACAGCGGGAGTCCGCGGCAGGTTTTGCGAGAACGGCCCATGGCCGCGATCCATGCTTGCCGACAAGCTGATTCCGCCTGGCGGAAGCGGTGACGCCGGAAACATCGAAGTCATGGGGAAGGGACTTCAGTCCCGATTTCTCCGACCCTTGCTGAAAACCCCAACCAGCGGCCATGGCCGCGACAGGTTTCCACGCTCCCCCGTCACCGCCGCCCGCCGCTGACCCGGTCGCGCCCCTCGACGTCCCGCGCCGTGAAGACCTCGCCGTAACCGGCGTTCTCCAGCAGGGTACGCACGGCCGCACCCTGGTTCCAGCCGTGCTCCAGCAACAACCAGCCGCCGGCATCGAGATGCAAGGGTGCGCCCCGCACGATCGTGCGGATGGCATCCAGTCCGTCCACGCCCGATGCCAGCGCCGACAACGGCTCGAAACGCAGGTCACCCTGCCCGAGATGCGGATCCGCCGCTTCGATATAGGGAGGATTGGATGCGATCAACGCGAAGCGTTCTCCGCCCAGCGGCACCAGCCAGTCGCCATGCGCGAATCGCACCCGCGTCAGTCCGTGCCGCCGCGCATTCTCCCGCGCCACCGCCAGCGCCGCATCCGACGCGTCCGTCGCCAGGACCCGCGCACGCGGCCGCTCCCGCGCCAGTGCCAGCGCGATCGCGCCGCTGCCCGTGCCCAGATCGGCCACCGCCGGCGCCCGGTCGACCGGCAGGCGCGCCAACGCCAGTTCCACCAGCAACTCCGTCTCCGGCCGCGGGATCAACGTGTCCGGCGTCACCAGCAAATCCAGATCCCAGAACCCCCGGCTGCCCACGATGTACGCCACCGGCTCTCCCGTCAGACGTCGTTCGACCAGCGTCTCGAAGCGTTTCGCCAACCCCGCGTCCACGCCATCTGTCGCGTGCGCGAACAACCATGCACGGTTCACCTCCAGCGCATGCATCAGCAGCCATTCGGCTTCGTGCCGCTCGCCAAGGCGGATCGAGGCCATGGCCAGAAGCGAGCGCGGCGTGATCGTGTGGTCGGAGGCTTTCGTCATCGCGTGGAGTGTAGCCCACGCCCGGCCGCGCGCACCGCCGACACCCCGCCGCTCTCACGGGATGAATGCCGTTCGGCCACCCCCGGCAGGCGCATGAAAAAACCGCCAGCTGGGAAGGCTGACGGCTCAAGTCTGGGAAAGCTCAGTGGTCCACCCTGTCGAGTGATCCGTTGTTATAAATGGAAAAGCGTACCGGCCGGATTGCTCCGGACCAAAGTCCGGAGCAATCGCATATTTCCGACGCTGGCAGGTCAGAAGTCGTAGCGGACACCAAAGCGCACATAGCGCGGCGACGAGAACGACAATGCACTGCCGTAGGCCGGATTGGGATCACCGCCATCCAGTTCGCCCACTTCCTGCATGGACGTCATGCGCTGCTGGTTGAACACGTTGAATACGTCAGCCGTGAAGGCCAGCTTGTGATCCGCGAACGCAGGACGGTATTCGGCACCGATGTCCAGACGATAGGTCCACGGCAGACGACCCTTCGAACCACGCGGCGAGAGTTCGCCACCGCAGTAGAAGAACGACGCACCGTAGTCGGAAGTCGTCGGCGGTGTGCCGGTGTAGTTGCCGATGCAGTTCTTGGGACGACCCGACATCACCAGCGCGTTGGCGCTCACCAGCCACTCAGGAGTGATCTGGTAGAAGCCGCGGAAACGCAGCTGATGGGTGCGGTCGTTGGCTTCCGGACCATTGGCACCATTCATCAGCTCCGGGAAATCCCAGTCCTGCGTAGCAGCGATGTCATCCTGGCCGATGTCGGACTTCAGCATGCCTTCGGTGTTGCCGTAGCTGCGCGAGAAGGTGTAGTCCACGCGGCCATACCAATCGTCGGCGAACTGGTGTTCCAGGTACAGGTTCAGCGCGTAGTAGCTGCGCTTGGCCTCCGGGAAGCCCATGTCCTCGGCGCTGAGCTTGACGGTCTCGTACTGGCCGTCGCCATCCAGGTCGATCAGGAAGGTGGCACCCTTGCCCGGGTTGAACATGAAGCAGGCATCCTGCGGCTTGCCATCAACCTCACCCAAACCCTTGCGCCAGTCCACGCCGTTGGCATCGGCCCAGTTGGCGAACGGACGTCCATCACAGAAATCGTCAATGATCTGCTTCAGGTTGCGATACGTGAACTTGGCACCAAAAGTCCAGTCCGTGCCGATCGCCTTGTCGAAGCCGAGGATGTATTCGTCCTGATAGTACGCGCCAAGGTCACGTGCGGACACCGATTTCGGATCGGGCGCGGTGCCGTCGGCACCATTCTGGTAGACCGGATCTTCGATCGGCTGAAAATTGATCGGCACGCCATTCTCGGAAATACCGTCAAACACGCCGTACTGAACTGCGAAGTACTGACCGGAAGCACCGCGGATCGCGGTACTGGCAGGAATGGCCAGATGGTAGCGACCGGCATTGGCGTACACCTTGAACGAGGAGTCACCAAACACATCCCAGCTCAGGCCCAGACGCGGTGCCAGCTGATGACGCTGTTTGGAGTACACCTCACCCATGCCGTTGTAGTTCTTGAACTGCTCGTTGCGCAAGCCGATGTACGCCAGCCAGCGGTCGGAGATCTGCCAGTGGTCTTCGATGTACTGCGCCTCCTGATCCACACGCACATTGGCAGCCGCGCGATAGGTGTTCTTGTTGACGTAGTACTTGTGGCCGGCCGGTACGGTGACCGCGCCACCGCGCAGCTTGCCGTCAGCAGGCGTGTCGTAATACACCCAGGCCGTACCACCGCCTTCACGCTCCTGACCGGAGTAGGCTTCGACCTTCAGCGTATCCAGACCGACGCGCAACTGATGGTCACCCAGTTGGTACTCGATATCCAGACGCCAGCCCTTGCTCTCGTCATAGGCGCCGTCGGCCAGCACCAGGCCCAGACCCTGGTCGCAGCCGGACAGACGCTGGTTGAGCGGGATACTTGCACGGGCATCGACGATCTGCGGACAGGCCCCACCTGTCCCCGAAGCGCCCTGCGGCGCATACACGTGGTCGGTATGGGTCTTGCCATACAACGCACTGATCGTCAGGTTGTCGGTGATGTAGCCGGTGTACTTGCCGATGTAGATGTTGCCACCCGGATTGGCACCGGACCGGCCATCGTAGTTCTTGGCATGCAGCGAGCCGACTTTGTCCAGCACCTGATTCTGCGGGTAGTCGTACACGTAGGTCGTACTGTCCGACTGGCTCTGGTCACCGATACCCGTGAATTCCAGAATGTGGCTGTCGGTGATGTTCCAGTCCAGCTTGGCGAACCATCGCGTGGAACGGTCCTCGTACGTGGTATGACGGGCATCCGCGGACGTACCGGAATTGGTGGCCTCCTCAGAGCGGGTGAACTCGCCGCTGACGTACATGAACAGCTTGTCCTTCACCAGCGGACCGCTGACATAGGCGCCGTAGCGGGTTTCCCACGGATTGTCGAAACGGCTGCGGTCGGATACCAACTGGCCGTCCTTCCAATAAGTGGAGCGACGGTTTGCACGCAGACCGTTCGGAGTGTAGGTCACCTGGGCGCCGGCCTTCCAGCTGTTGCCACCACGCTTGGTGATGATGTTGACCACGCCACCGGTGGAACGGCCATACTCGGCGCCATAACCGCCGTAGTAGACCTGCTGCTGGCCGATGGCATCAAACGGCAAAGTGGTGAAGCCCATGCCATTCAAGGCATTGGTCACCGGGAAGCCATTGATGTAGTACTGGTTTTCCGCGCCCGAGGAACCACCCATGGACACGACGTTGCCGAAACGACTGTCACCGCCAACCGTACCCGGGGCCAGCATCACGGCTGCATTGACATTTTGCGCGACCGGCAGCTTCTGCAGCATTTCCGCCGTCATCACGGTACGCGAATCGACCGAAGAAACATCGATCTGCGGCAATGCGGAAGCCGTGACGGAGACACCTTCCAGAGCTTGTGCATTGGCCCCGCTGGCAAACGATACTTCCACGCCGTTGCCGATGGTGACGGCAACATTGTCACGCGTAGCAACCTGCTGGCCATTACGCTTCAGAGTCACCGCATAGACACCTACCTGTACCGGCGCACGGTAGCGGCCGTTCTCGCCGACCTGCACGGTACGCGTCAAACCCGTGTTGACGTTCTGGATGACAACCGTGGAGCCCGCTTGGGCCTCGCCAAACACCGTGCCCGAGGTATTCGACTGCGCCATGGCCGCAGAGCTGGCCAAACCAAGGCCGAGACTCAGACCGACAGCCAGCGCAGTGCGCTGCAGTCGACCAGCACTGAAAGTGTTGCGTAACTTGTTCAAATTGGATCTCCCCAAGTGGCTTGTTCAGCCATGTGCGACAAATGCGGCCATCAAATAGCCGCG
The DNA here is from genome assembly GCA_964570295.1 of uncultured Rhodanobacteraceae bacterium. Taxonomy (GTDB): domain Bacteria; phylum Pseudomonadota; class Gammaproteobacteria; order Xanthomonadales; family Rhodanobacteraceae; genus Oleiagrimonas. The sequence continues at coordinate 12,842 of CAZMXV010000037.1, read as the reverse complement.
CAACATGCACCAGTTCCTCACTAACCCTGTTTGCAGACACCTTCCCGAGGCGTCTGGGTTGCAAGAGTCACCGCTGCAGACCTGCAATGGCGTCATGCGCAAGGCTCCTCGCACATGCTGCTTGCACAAGCGAAGCTATCCCAAGCACTGCAAGAATGTCAACATTTTCTTATCAAATCGCCCGGAAAAGCGCATTCTTACTCACTATGAATATACCCGTGTATTAAATTTTTATTATTTAAGTGTCTATTTTTACGTCAAATACACCCGCGAGATACAGTCTCCCGCCCCCTCCCACAGAGTCCTCGGGAATGACCCCATGAAAAAAGCCCGGACCGCTTCGCGGTCCGGGCTTGGCTTTCCACGTCGGGTCGGAATCGTGGATCACTTCATGATGTCGGCGGGGTTCTGCTTTTGTTTCAGCGCCGCGCACAACAGGGTGGACTCGGTGGTTTGTGCCAGGCCACGGTCGGCGCCCGGCAGTTCGTCCAGCCGCGGGGTGAAGAACGTGCGGGTGCGCTCGGCCTCGGCCGTGGAACAGCCGCCGCCCATGCGCGGCAGATAGCCGGTGCCGAAGGTGCCGGTGCGGTCCACCACCTTGTCGTAGTGCTTCACGAACCAGTTCCAGCTGGCAGTGCGACTCTCGGCATCGTGGCGGTCGACGAACAGCAGGCGGCCCATTTCACCGACCTTGACGTCCTTGCCGAGGGCGAAGTCGCGTACGCGCTCGGCCTGTTCGCCGGTGGCCTGACCCAGGCCGGCGAGAACGGCGTTGCGCCATGCCGGATTGGTGATCGTCCCCAGTTGCCGCATCAACGTGTCGATGACGGGCTTGCCGTGTACCTGTACTTCGGCGCCCAGCACGGTACCCAGAAGGTCGGCATTGGCGGCGTCGAAATCCAGGTGGCCGTCGACCTGCTTGTTCAGCACGGCATCGCCCTGCTTCAGGAGCGCCTGGCGCACCTCGGGCAGCTTCACGGTCAGGCCCAGCAGACGTGCCAGGGTGGAGCGCATCTGCGCATCGTCGCCGGACTCGCCCTCACGGCGCTCGTAGCCGAGCTTTTCCAGCCGTGGCAGGTAGGCTTGCTTGACCATCCCGGTGAGGCGCGCCTTCTGGGCGTCGGTTTCCGCTTCGTGATTCCATATCCACAGGAAGGTGCCGAGCGGTGCCAGCGCGACGTCCACGGTTTCCGAGGCCGCCAGGCGCGGCATGCCGGCCAGGGCCTGGTGGGCACCGATCTCGCCGCGATGGAAGGCCGCGTCCATGGCGTCGGCATAGGCCAGCTGCTCGCCGTCGCCAAGTTTGTCGAGGTGGTTGCCGAGTTTTTCCAGGTCGGCGTCGGCCATGCTGAACCGGTAGTAGCCGTTGCCGTGGGCATTCGGCATGTACCAGGCCGGGCACTGGTTGCCTTCCAGGGTCATGCGGCCTTCGGGCTTGTCCAGCATTTCGCACTGGGTGCCGTTGTCCGAACGCACGCACACCGGAATGCCCCAGATGCGGTTCGGGTCGCCCTTGGAGCCCAGTGGCAGGTAGCGCTTCTGGGTCAGGTGCAGCACCGGGTGCTCGCCGCTGCAGTCCAGGCGCGTGGTGACTTCGGGCACGCCGCTCTGGTCGAGAAAACTGGAGAACGCCTTCTTGAAGCGCTCGCCCTTGCCGGCGGCACCGGCAATGGCGTCGACGAGATCCTGCGCCGTGACGGTGCCATACTGGTGCTTGCGGATATAGGCCCGCATGCCTTCGCGGAAAGTATCCTCGCCGACGAAGTTCTCGAACATGCCCACCACGGCGGCACCCTTCTGGTAAGTGATGCCGTCGAAGGCGGTCTGGATGTCGCCGTTGCCGGTAATGGGCTGGCGGATCATGCGCGCGCTGACCAGGCTGTCATTGGACATGGCGCCCTGCGCGCCCTGGATGCGCGCCAGATCGGTGCGGTACTCGGGATGCAGCTTCATGGCCACCTTCTGCTGCATCCAGGTGGCAAAGGACTCGTTCAGCCACAGGTCGTTCCACCAGTCGGTGGTGACGATGTCGCCGGTCCACATGTGCGCCAGCTCGTGCGCGGTGACATTGAAGGCACCCCGCACGTAACGTTGCGCCGAGTCGGGTTGGAGCTGCAGCAGGTAATCACGGAAGGTAACGAAGCCGGGGTTTTCCATGGCACCCGCGGAAAAGTCGGGGGCCGCCACCAGGTCGAGCTTGCCGAACGGGTAGCCGAAGGCGTAGTAGTCCTCCATGAACTCGATGATGGCCGGCGTCTGGCCGAGGATCCAGTCCATGTATCGGGCCTTGCCCTTGGCCGCGATGCCACGCAACTTGACCGGATCGTCACGGTATTTGTCGGCCCCGATCTCGGGACCCACGTTGACGCTCCACGGGCCGGCGGCAAAGGCCACCAGGTAGGTGGGCAGCGGCTTGGTGGTGGCGAAGGTCAGGGTCTTCCAGCCGTCGCCGTTGTCCACCTTTTTCACCAGCGCGGTGTTGGCGAAGCCCTTGTCGGCCTCGGGAATGGTGAGGCTGATGTCGTACGGCGTCTTGAAGCCCGGCTCGTCGAAACTGGGAAAGGCGAAGCGCGCGCTGATGGGTTCCATCTGCGTCATCACGTAGGGTTCGCCGCCGCTGACGACCTTGTACAGGCCTTCCAGACGCTGGTTGTACGGCGCATGGAACGTGAAGCTGAGCGTGATCTCCTGCGCCGGCAGCTTGCTGCCGAAATCGACGCGCACCACACCGGCCTTGGGCGCGGCCTCCACGTACCTGGCCTGATGCACCTTGCCGTCCGCGTCGGTGACGGTGACGCTGGACACCTTCAGGTCGCGGCCGTGCAGCCAGACGTGGTCGGAGGCCCGCTTCAGGTTGACCTTGATGTCGGTGGTGCCGTCGTAGCCGGACTGCGCCGGATCCACGCGCAGGTCCAGGGCGTAGGACTGCGGCACCGCCCACTCCGGAAGACGCTCCAGCGGCGGCTTCGTGCCGTTGTCGGCCGCCAGGGCGGTGGCGCAACAGGCTGCCGTCGCGGTCAGGGCCAGTGCCATGGTGCAAATGGTGCGTCGCATGTCGGGTCCACTCCGGAAAATTTGCGGTGAAAAGCCCAAGCTAGAAGCATGCCGCCGCTGCCGGGAGTGCCAAAAGGCATGTATGACCGCCGGGCTGGATTGGTACACTGCCTGCTCCGCCCACCCCAGCAAGGCCATGCCCGACCCCCGCAACCATGCCGCCCTCCGGCGACTGGAAGTTGCCGTCCTTGAAGACGACGACGCATTGCGCGAAGACATCCTGCTGCCGGTCCTGGCCGACTACGGCTTCCGGGTCACCGGGGCACGTTCCGCGCGCGAACTCTACCGGCTGATGCTTGACCGCCGTTTCGACCTCGTGGTGCTGGACCTGGGCCTGCCCGACGAAGACGGCATCAGCGTGGCCGCGCACCTGCGCGAGGCCGGCAGCACGGGCCTGCTGATGCTCACCGCCAGCCACGAGAAGCATGACCGGATACGGGCCCTGGAGGAAAGCGTCGACGCTTTTCTCACCAAGCCCGTGGACATGGACATCCTGGCCGCCACCCTGCACAGCCTGGCGCGACGGCTGCATCCGGAAACCGGCACCGCTCCCGCCGCGTCCCCGTTGCCGCCAACCGGGGAAAGATCCCTCCCGCCGTGGCGCCTGGAAGCCAACGGCTGGCTGCTGGTGTCGCCGGATGGCCAGAGCGTGGCCCTGACCACTCCCGAGCACGACCTGCTGTCGGCCTTGCTGGGCACACCCGACAAACCCGTGCCACGTGACGAGCTGATCGGCGAGCTGACCCGCAACGTCTACGACTTCGATCCCCACCGATTGGAAATGATGGTCCATCGCCTTCGCCGCAAGGTGAAGCGGCAAACGGGGCGGAACCTGCCGCTGCTTACCGTGCGCGGCACCGGCTACCTGTTCGCCACGGAAAACTGACCGCGACGGCTGCCCCGCGACCGCGTCAGTGGCAGGCTGCGGACAGCAGCGGCGCCTCGGTCATCACCGGCACCACCTGCTCCCTGCCGGCCACCGGAAAACGCATGACGAACACGGTGCCGCCCCCCGGCCGCCCGTGGACGCCTATGTGGCCACCGGCATGCTCGACCACGTCGTGCACCACCGACAGTCCGAGTCCGGTACCACTGCCCGGCGGCTTGGTGGTGAAGAAGGGGTCGAATATGCGCTCGACATGTTCCGCGGCGATGCCGCGCCCCGTGTCCGCGAGTTCCACCACCACCGAACCGCCATCACGGCAGGCACGCATGGTGAACACCCCGCCTTCGGACATGGCGTCACGCGCATTGGAAGCCATGCTCAGAAAGATCAGCTCCAGCTGGGCCCGGTCGATGACAATCGGCAGCGGAGACGACGGCATCCGGCAGGCCATGCGCACGCGGGCACCGAAAAGCTGGCGCAGCATGGGCTCCACGGCGCGCATGACGTCGCGCACGTCCACCACCTCGGTCTGCTCCGCTTCGAAACGGGCGAAGCGCAACAGGTTGCGGCTGACCATCGAGGCCCGCTCGGCGGCGATGTGGATGCCTTCCATGGCGTCGATCAACTTTCCCTCGCCCGCATCGGCCAGCCGCTCGCGGCGCGAGGTGTAGCCCAGGATCACGCTGAGCACGTTGTCGAAGTCGTGGGCAACGCCACTGGCCACCTGCCCCACCACTTCCATCTTGCGTGCATGCAGCAGCTGTTCCTGGGTACGCTCGCGCTCGGCCATTTCTTCCTCCAGCCGCCGGCTCTTGGCCACCGCCTCGTCAAGACTGTGGCGCAGGGTGCTGGTGGCGCAGTCGATGATGATGGCCATGAGCAGATAGGAGCCGATGGTGGACACCGTGATGCCGACCACGGCCAGATCCGACACCGACGCGCGCACGACGCCGGTCAGGTTGCTGACCATGCACAGCAGGTAGCACCCCACCTGGAAACCGGCGACAGTCCACAGCGTGCGGCGCCCCAGCACCAGACCGGTAAGCGCGACCAGCATGAGCGGAAATACTTCGAAAGCCACCACGTGGATGTCGACCAGCGCGTAGATGTACGCGGTGATCGCCAGCACGGTGCCGATGAACACCCACACCGCTTCGCGAAAGCGCCCGCGCCGGATCATGACCACGGCCATCAGGGCGGCGATGCACATCAGCACGTCGGTGGCCACGTCGGACGCCAGATGCTGGCGGGCCGGCCAGTCACCGCCATAGACCGCCCACAGGTAAAGCGTCTTGTTGATGGCGATGAAGGCCACGTAGAAGATCAGCAGGCCCTGCACGAACGGCGCATTGCGCCGGTCCAGGGGGTCGGCCACGGGGACGTCCCGCAGCCACCTCACCACACCACGAAAGCTCACCCAGTACTACCCCTACTGCCAATGGCTTCCCCCGCCGACTTTTCTACTCCACAAAGAAAGCGTGAGCAAGCGTGAGCTTGCATGCGTGACTTTGGTCACCCCGCCGGCCGATCCTCACCGACATCACTTTCAGGCATGCCCTGATCGCGATTTCGGGGGGAAACCGCATGCACCCGACCGGCTCCGCGGCAACGCAGGCTCCGGGATGCACTGCACAACGACCGACTCAACATTCGTGGGGAGAAGCATGAACAAGATTTACAGCAAGGTCTGGAGCACCTCGCTCAACGCGATCGTCGTTGCCTCCGAACTGGCCCGCACCGGCGACAGGGGCGCCCGGCCTGCACGCACGCGAGGCATCCTGACGCGATGTCTGCTTGCCGTTGCCGTCGGCATGGCTCTGGTTCCGGCAGCGCAGGCGGACGTCTGCAAGGGCACTTTTCAGGAAGGCCAGCAGCCGACCGCCGTCACCGACGCACTGGCTTGCGGCTCGGTCGCCGCCGCCATCGGCAAAAACTCCACCGCCATCGGCAACCAGGCCATGACCACGGCCTTCGGCGCCAGCGCCCTCGGCTTCGCCAGCCTTGCCACTGCCGAAAACAGCGTCGCGCTGGGCAGCGGATCGGTCGCGGACCAGGCCGACACGGTGTCCGTGGGCGCCGTCGACAGCGAACGCCGCATCGTCAACGTGGCCGACGGACAGGATGCACACGACGCCGTCAACAAGGCCCAGCTCGATGCCGTGGCGGCAAAGGCCAGCGAAGACACCGCCGAGGCCACGCGCTATTTCAAGGCCACTTCCGACGGCCCCGACAGCAACGACGCCCTGGCCGAAGGCGAAGGCAGCGTGGCCGCCGGCGCCAACAGCCACGCCTGGGACAACCACGCGACCGCCATCGGTGCCGGCAGCCAGGCAACGCAGCTTTCCGCCACCGCGGTGGGTGCCGGCGCCATCGCCGCCGGCTATTCCACCACGGCCATCGGCGCCGACAGCATCGCCGCCGGCATCGGCAATATCGCCATCGGCAGTGTCTCCAGCGCCATCAGCGAAGGCGGCGCCTCCACGGCCATCGGCACCCTCAGTGCGGCCGAAGGGGACGGCACTACCGCATTGGGCGCCGAGGCCGGCGCCCACGGCCCCGGCGCTACCGCGGTGGGACGCCAGGCCGCCACCAACGGCGAGGCGGCCGTCGCGCTTGGCGCCCGCAGCGGCGCGATGGCCTTCGCGACCGCGATGGGCGGTTACGCCACCGCATTCGGCACCTACAGCAGTGCCCTGGGCGCCTACGCCCAGGCCATTGGCGAACGCAGTACCAGCGTGGGCAGCTACAGTGCCGCCATCGGCAACCACAGCGTGGCGCTGGGCGAGTATGCCGCCGCCGCCAGCGACAACAGCATCGCCATCGGTGGCCACGGCTGGACCGACCGCAACGGCAACGGCCTGCCCGACCCCGGCGAAACCACCGTGGCCCATGGCCAGGGCTCCATCGCCATGGGCTCGCTGGCCAGCACCGAAAACGACCACAGCGTGGCCGTGGGCGAAAACGCCATGGCCAGTGGCACCGGCAGCACCACCGTGGGTGCCGACAGTGCGGCCGTCGGCGAGGCCGCCACCGCCACCGGCAACCAGGCCCAGGCCGTCGCCGACTACAGCACGGCCACCGGCTCGGGCAGCCTGGCCGCCCATACCGGTGCCAGCGCCCTGGGCAGCGGCGCCACGGCGCTCGGCGAGTTCGCCACCGCCACCGGTTACGCCAGCACGGCCACGGGTGCCTACGGCTCGGCCTACGGCCAGAACAGCCTTGCCGGCGACGAGGGCGATACGGCGCTCGGTGCCGAAGCCGCCGCCACCGGGGGCTACAGCCTTGCCGGCGGCTACGGCGCGCAGGCGCTGGACATCCAGGCCGTCGCACTCGGCAACCACAGCCAGGCGCAACTCATCTCCACCGCGGTGGGCGGCTACGCCAATGCGCAGGGCGAAGCCAGCACCGCCATAGGCTATGGCAGCACCGCCGCCAACCAGTACAGCGTCGCCCTCGGCAGCCCGGTGGATGCCGCCGCCGTCCTGTACGGCATTCCCTCCGGCCAGCTGGTGGGCACCACCGCCCTGGGACTGGCTTCCACCGCCATCGGCCCGGGTGCCATCACGCGGGAGAACGCCTACGGTGCCATCGCCATCGGCACCGTCGCCGAAGCCGACGGGCGCTTCAGTATCTCCCAGGGCACTCTCAGCGCGGCCTTCGAAACCGGCGGTATCGCCATCGGCGGCCACAGCCATGCCGTCGAACGCTACGGCACCGCCGTGGGCTATGCCACCGACGTGTCCGGCGTCAACGGCACCGCGCTCGGTGTCGGCTCGCAGGTACGGGCCGGCGCCGACAACGCGGTGGCCATCGGCTCCGGTGCCGTCGCCGACCGCGCCCGCACGGTTTCCGTCGGCGCCGCCGGCACCGAGCGCCAGATCACCAACGTCGCCGCCGGCACCGAAGCCACCGATGCCGTCAACGTGGCCCAGCTCGAGGAAGCCACCGGCACCGCCAGCCACTACTTCGCCGCCAACGGCAACGGCGACGGCAGCGACGATGCGCTGGCCGTCGGCGACTACGCCACGGCCACCGGCTCGGCCAGCATGGCTCTCGGCACCGGCACCACGGCGCTCGGCAGCGGCGCCACCGCACTGGGCGAATTCGGCACCGCCACCGGTTACGGCAGCGTGGCCACGGGCGACCACAGCGCCGCCTATGGCGAAAACGCGCAGGCCAACAATGCCGCCACCGTGGCCATGGGCCTGGACAGCACGGCCAACGGCGGCGGCAGCATCGCCATCGGTGCCGCCAGCATCAGCAACGGCGTCAACAGCGTCGCGATCGGCTCCGGCAGCAAGACCAACGGCGGCTTCGCCGCCGCGTTCGGCACGGCCGCCGAAGCAAACGGTGCCTTCGCCACGGCCATCGGCGGCATGAGCGTTGCCGACGGCTGGCAGAGCAGCGCCTTCGGCAACGGAGCCTGGGCCAAGGACATGTATGCCACCTCCATGGGTTCCGGCAGCATGGCAGCCATCATGGGTACCTCGCTTGGCACCTACAGCCAGGCCGATGTCGCCTCCACCGCCATCGGCTACAGCGCCATCGCCGGCAGCGAGATTTTCGACGACGAAGGCAATCTCGTCTCGGCCAGTTCCGGTACCGCCGTGGGCACCGAAGCAGTGGCTCTCGGCAACAACGGCACCGCGATCGGCATGAACACCCTGGCCGGCCGGGACGCGAACAGCGTCACCGAGGCCAAGGAAACCACCGCCATCGGCACCGAAGCCTGGGCCACCGAAGACGGCGCCAGCGTGGTCGGCTACAACAGCTACGCCCAGGCTGTGGACTCCACCGTCATCGGCTCCAATGCCTGGGTCACCAAGGAAGCCGAGAACAGCGTTTCGCTCGGCGCCGAGTCCCTGGCCGACCGCGCCAACACCGTCTCCGTCGGCGCCAGCCACGACTGGACCGACGCCGCCGGCGTGGTGCACGAGGCCAACACCCGCCAGATCACCAACGTCGCCGCCGGCACCGAAGCCACCGATGCCGTCAACGTGGCCCAGCTCGAGGAAGCCACCGGCACCGCCAGCCACTACTTCGCTGCCAACGGCAACGGCGACGGCAGTGACGATGCGCTGGCCGTCGGCGACCATGCCACAGCCGCCGGCTCGGCCAGCCTGGCCCTCGGCACCGGCGCCTCGGCGCTGGGCAGCGGCGCCACGGCGCTGGGCGAGTTCAGCACCGCCACCGGCTACGGCAGCACGGCGCAGGGTGACCACAGCGCCGCCTACGGCGAAAACGCCATGGCCGCCAACGACGGCACCGTCGCCATGGGCTACAACAGCCAGGCCAACGGCGGCAGCAGCGTCGCCATCGGCGCGGACAGCGTCAGCAATGCCGCCAACGGCGTGGCCATCGGCTGGAGCAGCCAGGCCGACGGCGCGTTCAGTGCGGCGGTCGGCATGCAGGCCGAGGCCCAGGGACCGATGTCGGTGGCCATGGGCGCCTTCTCCACCGCGGCCGGCTGGCAGAGCACGGCCTACGGTTCCGGCAGCCTTGCCAACATCTACGGCACCGCCCTGGGTTCGAATGCCGCGGCCAAGGGAGGCTACGGCGTGGCGGTGGGCTACGGCAGCTCGGCCAGCGGCCAGGCCGGCGTGGCCATCGGCAGCGTAGCCCGGTTCTTCGGCGGTGGCGCCCTCGCTTCCGGCGATTTCAGCACTTCGGTCGGCGGCAGCGCCGCCGCCACCGGCGTGTCCGCCACGGCGCTGGGCAGCAACACGCTGGGTGGCCGTGACGCGGACAGCGTCACCAGCGGCGACTACACCACCGCCATCGGCGCGGAAGCCTGGGCCACCGAAGACGGCGCCAGCGTGGTCGGCTACAACAGCTACGCCCAGGCTGTGGACTCCACCGTCATCGGCTCCAATGCCTGGGTCACCAAGGAAGCCGAGAACAGCGTTTCGCTCGGCGCCGAGTCCCTGGCCGACCGCGCCAACACCGTCTCCGTCGGCGCCAGCCACGACTGGACCGACGCCGCCGGCGTGGTGCACGAGGCCAACACCCGCCAGATCACCAACGTCGCCGCCGGCACCGAGGACACCGATGCCGTCAACGTGGCCCAGCTCAAGCAGACCGGCCTGGTCGACGAGGACGGCAACGCCATGGCCGCGGTGACCTACGACAACGGCAGCGACAACGGCCACG
>CAZMXV010000037.1:0-2652 GCA_964570295.1 uncultured Rhodanobacteraceae bacterium | reverse complement strand
CTGGCCGGAGCCGACGGCACCCGCCTGTCCAACCTGGCCAACGGCACGCAGCGTGGCGACGCGGCCAACGTCGGCCAACTGGATTCACTGGCATCCAGCATCGGTGGCGGCATCGCGCGCGGTGCCGACGGCCTGTTCACCACGCCCAACTTCATCATCCAGGGCGACACCTACCTCAATGTGGGCGATGCGCTGAGCGCACTGGACCACGCCGTCAGCAGCCATGCCGACAGCATCGCGGACCTGCGCTCGGACGTGGCCGGCCTGCAGCACGACCGCGGCCACCACGGTGGCGGCCACGGCCGCAACGGCACCGGCCCGGGCCTGGCCATGGGCGAGAACAGCCACGCCCAAGACAGCCACGATACCGCCGTCGGGAACGGCGCTGTCACGCATGCCGACAGCAGCGTGGCCGTGGGTGATTCGGCCACGGTGGAGGCAGTCGCCGCCAAGTCGGTCGCGGTGGGCGCCAGCAGCCACGTCACGGCGGAGTCCGGCAGCGCGATCGGTGCCGGCGCCACTGCCAGCGCCGAGAATTCGGTGGCGCTGGGTGCCGGTTCCGTCGCCGACGAGGCCGACACCGTTTCCGTGGGCAATGCCGACCAGCAGCGCCGCGTGACCAACGTCGCCTCCGGCACCGCCGACACCGACGCGGTCAATGTCGGCCAGCTCAACGACGTCACGCGTGAGGCCGTCGAACAGGCCAAGAGCTACACCGATGCGGGCGACGCCGGCACTCTGGACGAGGCCAAGGCCTATACCGATGCCAAGGTGGCGGATTTCGTCCACAGCAGCGACTTCGAAAACTACCGCAGCGAGGTCAACCAGAAGTTCCACGGCATCAACGTGCGCATGGACCGCATCGGCGCGATGAGCGCGGCCATGGCCGGCATGGCGGGTGCCATCGCCGGCGCGCCGAGCACGTCGCACCGCATCAGTGCCGCCGTCGGCGGCTACAAGGGAGAAGGAGCCATGGCGGTGGGCTTCTCGCAGCGCCTGCCCGGCAGCGGCAGCCTGCTGATCGGCGGTTCCGTCGCCGGCGGCGGCGAAGCCTCCGCCACGGTCGGCGTCAGCTTCGGCTGGTAACAGGCACGGGGCCGGCATCGCGATGCCGGCCCTTTCATCCGCGTGGCCTCGTGACCAGGGGGAAGCCGGTCACGCACTTCATCCACCACCGTTTCATCGGGGAGAAAACATGAGTTCAAGCAAGACTTTGTTGCGCACCGGTGCCCTGTGCGCCGCCCTGGCCATGGCCCTGCCCGCCAGCGCCATGGCCTCGACCCTGGTCGGCAACGCGCACTCGCCCCTGGCCACACATGGCCAGAAGCCCCTCAAGAGCATGCAACTGCACAACGACCAGACCGCTCCACGCTACCGCGGTTTCATCGTCAAATACCGCGACCATGCCACCACCGCCGCCAGCGCTTCCCTGCGCATCCAGGCACTCGACGTGGCCGCCGCGCGCGCCGGCCTGAACCGTTCGCGGGCTCTGGGTGGCCCCCTTGCCTTCCAGCACATGCGCCGCCTGGGCGTGGGCGCCCAGCTGTACCACGCCTCGCGCAAACTGAGCCGGAGCGAGGCCGAGGCCTTCATGAAGCAGCTTCGCGCCGATCCGTCAGTGGAATATGTGCAGCCGGATTACATCAAGCACGCGATGGACGTCACTCCCAACGATCCGAAATTCGCTGAACTGCAGTGGGATTTCACCAACGTGGCCGGCGGCATGAATGCGCAGCAGGCCTGGGACGCCGGCAACGGCGAGGGCGTGGTGGTGGCCGTGATCGACACCGGCTATGTCGATCACGAAGACCTCGACGCCAACATCGTGCCGGGCTACGACTTCGTCAGCTACTACGGCCAGGTCGAGGACGGCCAGCAATATCCGGACGTGGCCGGCGACGGCGACGGCCGCGACCCGGACGCCCACGACCCCGGTGACTGGATCGATTCCGGCATGGCCGGCTGGTGCGGTCTTCCCGCGTCCAACAGCTCCTGGCACGGCACGCACGTGGCGGGCACCGTTGCCGCGGTAACCGACAACCACCTCGGCATCGCCGGCGTCGCCTACGGCGCCAAGGTCCAGCCGGTGCGCGTACTCGGTCATTGCGGCGGCACCACTTCGGATATCGCCGATGCCATCATCTGGGCTTCCGGCGGCCATGTCGACGGCGTGCCCGACAACGACAACCCCGCCGAGGTCATCAACCTCAGCCTCGGCGGCAGCGGTTCGTGCGCCAACGATCCGGTGACCCAGGAAGCGATCGACGGCGCCATCTCGCGTGGCACCACGGTGGTGGTGGCCGCCGGCAACGAAGCGCGGGATGCCGCCAACTCCTCGCCGGCCAGCTGCAAGGGCGTGATCACCGTGGGCGCGGTGGGCCACGACGGTGAAATCTCCTGGTTCTCCAACTACGGCGCCACGGTCACCCTGGCGGCACCCGGCGGCGACGCCCAGAGCTCCAGCGACGGCAACGACCACTGGATCTGGTCGCTGGGCAACGCCGGCGCGCACGAACCGGTCGCCAGCCCGGACGGTGATGCCCTGATCGGCATGATCGGCACTTCGCAGGCCACACCGCACGTCGCGGCCACCGCGGCCCTGATGCAGGCGGCCGCCGTATCGGCGGGCCTGGATCCGCTGGCACCCAAGCG
>CAZMXV010000036.1:0-19061 GCA_964570295.1 uncultured Rhodanobacteraceae bacterium | reverse complement strand
GCGCCGTTGACGCGGGCGATGGTGGGAATGTCGAGAAAGTTCAGGCGGCGCATCAAGCGTGCCAGCTGCAGCGAGTCCTCGCGGTTGTCCAGCTGGCTGGCCTTGGCCATGCCGCGCATCCAGCGGGTGTCCGCGCCGGCACAGAAGCTCTTGCCGTTGCCGGTGATCACCAGGGCATGCAGATCCTCGTCGCCTTCGGCGGCGTCCAGCACCGCATTGAGCTCGGCCACCAGCACGTCGTTGAAGGCGTTGTGCAGGTCGGGGCGGTTGAGTGTTACCACGCCAATCTTGCCGCGGCGCTCGGCCATGACGGTTTCGTACATGTAGTCCTCCAGTGAGCGGGCTCGGTGGTGGCTGATACCCGTCATGATAGCCAGTTGCGCATCGGCGCGTCGGCATGCGGCGCACCGAAAGGGGATGGGCCTCGTCATGTCCCCCGGCGGAGGAGTATCATGCGAACCATTCTCATTTGACCCGGACCTTTCCCGTGCGTCTGTCCGAACTTTCCAAGGGGCATGCCGCGACAGTGGCTGCCGTCGAGGAGGCCCGCCCCGACGATCCCGTCGCGCGCCGCTTGCGCGACCTGGGCTTTGTGCCTGGCGAAATGCTGCGGGTGGTGGCGCGTGCCCCGCTGGGTGGCGACCCCATTCTGGTCCAGGTCGGTTCCACCCGCTTCGCCTTGCGCCGTGCCGAGGCGGCGCGGATCAGCGTGACCACGGAGGCCGCCGCATGAGCGCGCCGGCCCTGCGCATCGCCCTGGTGGGCAACCCCAATTGCGGCAAGACAGCCCTGTTCAACCAGCTGACCGGAAGTCGTCAGAAGGTGGCCAACTATGCCGGCGTGACCATCGAACGCAAGGAGGGGCGCTTTCTTGCGCCGTCGGGCCGCATGGTGCAGGTGCTGGACCTGCCGGGCGCCTACAGCTTCGACACGGTCAGTCCGGACGAACGGATCACCCGCGACGTGCTCGAAGGGACTTTTCCCGGCGAGGTGCCGCCGGAACTGGTGGTGTGCGTGGTCGATGCCACCAATCTGCGTCTGCACCTGCGTTTCGTGCTGGAGTTGTGTGCACTGGGGCGGCCGGTGGTGGTGGCGCTGAACATGATGGACACGGCCAGGCGGCGCGGCATCGCCATCGACGTTCAGGAACTGGAGCGGCGCCTGGGTCTGCCGGTGGTGGAAACGGTGGCGGTCAGGCGCGGCGGTGCCAGGGCCCTGGTCGAACGGGTGGACGGCGAGCTGCCGACGGTACCTTGCGCGGTATCGGGAGCGGCACGTGCGGACCGGCATGCCCGGGTACGCGGGATCATGCAGGCCGCGGTTCGCATGCCGCGTGCCACGGCGCGTCTGGACGACGCCGTGGATGCCGTGGTGCTGCATCCGGTGCTGGGTCTTCTGATCCTTGCCACGGTGATGTTTCTGGTGTTCCAGGCGGTGTATTTCCTGGGCAAGCCGATGACCGATGCCATCGGTGACGGCTTCGGCCATGCGGGTGCGGCGGTGGCGGCGTGGCTGCCTGCGGGGCCGCTGCAGGGCCTGGTCAACGACGGCATCTTCACGGGCCTGGGCACGGTGCTGGGGTTCCTGCCGGAAATCCTGGTGCTGTTCTTTTTCATCCTGGCGCTGGAAGAGTCGGGCTATCTGCCCCGTGCGGCCTTCCTGCTGGACCGCATGATGGTGTCGGTGGGACTGACCGGGCGCTCCTTCATTCCGCTGCTGTCCAGTTTTGCCTGCGCCATTCCCGGCATCATGGGCACACGCAGCATCACCGACCGTCGCGACCGCCTGGCCACCATCCTGGTGGCGCCATTGATGACCTGTTCGGCGCGGCTGCCGGTGTACGCGCTGCTGATCGCCGCGTTCATCCCGCACCGTGCCGTTGGCGGCGTGTTCAACCTGCAGGGGCTGGTGCTGTTCGCGCTGTACGCGGCCGGCATCGCCGGAGCCATGCTGGTGGGCTGGGTGATGAAGCATGTCCGCCGCGACAAGAACGAACATGTGCTGTTGATGGAGTTGCCCTCCTACCGGCTGCCCAGGCTGCGCGACATCGGTATCGGCCTGTATGAGCGCGGCATGGTCTTCATGAAACGCCTGACCGGCGTGATCCTGGCGCTGACAGTGCTGATGTGGGCCCTGTCCAGCTTTCCCGCGCCACCCGCGGGCGCCCCCGGCCCGGCCATCGACTACAGCATCGCCGGTTACCTGGGGCATGCCTTTGCCTGGCTGTTCGCACCTATCGGCTTCAATTGGCAGATGAGCCTGGCGCTGGTGCCGGCTTTCGCCGCGCGCGAGACGGCCGTGGCCGCGCTGGCCACGGTGTATGCCGTGGGCGGTGATGCCGGCGCGTTGGGGCCGGCGTTGGCCGCGAATGTTTCGCTGGCTACGGCGTTGTCGTTCCTGGTCTGGTTCGCCTATGCGCCGCAATGCATGTCCACGCTGGCGGTCATCAAGCGCGAGACCGGCTCGTGGCGTACCGTGCTGGTGTCATTCGGTTACCAGTTCGTGATGGCCTATGCGGCCTCGCTGGTGGTCTATCGCGTGGCGGCGGCATTGACATGAGCACGGGGCTGATTGTCCAGTACGTGGTCGTCGCGTTGGCCGTGCTGGCCAGCATCATGGTGGCGTTGCGCAAGCTGCTGCCCAACCTTACCAACCGCTGGCTGGCGGCGGCATCCATCCATGTCGCGCGCAAACACGATTCGCGTTTCGCGCAGGCCCTGGGGCGCCGTCTGCAGCCGAAACAGGCCACCACGCACAGTTGCGCCGACGGTTGCGCCACCTGCCAGGCCTGCGGACCGAAACGCCCGGCGGCGGCACGCCGTTCCGTGCCGGAAACCGGCGCCGCGCCGGCACCGTCGCGGCCGCCCCGGCCGCGCTGATATCACCCGTGTCGGCATGGCGGTTCGTGCGAGGATGAAGGGTGCGGGCAGCGGAGAATACCGTCAGGAGCGGCGCCATGTTCATTGATACCCCATTGCCGAGGCAGATCGACCGCATGCGGAACGACCCCCTGCGCGTGCTCGTCGTGGGCGCCGGCGTGGCCGGCCTCACGCTGGCCCAGGCGTTGCGTGCCGGCGGCCTGCATCCGGTGCTGCTCGAACGTCAGCCCGGGCATGCCGACGACGGCTACATGCTGGCGTTGATGCCGCTCGTGGACCGGGCCATGCGTCGCCTGTCCGTGCGCCGGGCCTACGGCCACCGCAGCGTGCGTTTTCGGCACTACGGGCTGCACGGGCGCCACGGGCAAGCCTTGCGGACCTACGACATCGGCAGTCTGCTGAGCCGTTACGGGGAGTATCGCGGCATCGCCCGCGGCGACCTGATGCAGGTGCTTGCCGACGCCGGCGCTCCGGTCGCGTATGCGTCGACCGTGCGCTCCGTGCAACCGGCGTCGGATGCCGTGCAGGTGGTGATGTGCGGTGGTGGTGTCGACGTGGAGGCTGCCTTCGATGTCGTGGTTGTGGCCGATGGGCTGCATTCGGCTACGCGGGAACAGGTGTTGTCGCCGCAGGAAGTGACGTGGTACCGGACGGGGTGGGGTGGCTGGGTCGCATGGGCCGATGACGACCCTGGCCACGAGGAGCGTGGCGACGAGGTGTGGGGTGCGGACTTCTTCGTCGGCATCTACCCGGTCAAGGGGCGCTCCGGTGTCTTTGTGGGCGGCCACGGCGACGATACCCGGGCCGGCCCGCGCGATTTCGTGGCACATGTCCGGCGGCAGCTGCGGCAGGTGGATGCCCGGATCGGGCAGGCACTGGCGCGGGTCGAGGCGGCGCGGCAGCCCTATTACTGGACGCTGGACGATTGCCGCAGTGCGGCATGGGCCACCGGCCGGGTGGTGCTGCTGGGCGATGCCGCGGCCGGGTTTCTGCCTACCGCGGGTATCGGGGCGGCGATGGCCATGGAATCGGCCGATGTTTTGGCGGAAACGCTGCTGGCCGCAAGCCGTGAGGAGGTACCCTCGGCACTGCAGGCCTACGAGCGGTGCCAGCGTCCGCGGGTGGAGGCGGCGCAGGACAACTCGCGCCAGCTGGCACGGATGATGTTCCATCGCAGCCGCGCGCTGGCGGCGGTGCGCGACGTGGCCGCCCGCTGCATCAGCCTGCGCACGGCCCTGCGCCCGATCCGTCGTCTGCTCGACAGCAGGCCGGAGTGACCGGGAAGGCGCCGGGTTATACCAGCATCACCTGCACGCCGTGGTCGCGGAGGGCGTCGATGGCTTCGCGCGGCGCGCTGGTGTCGGTGATGACGACGTGGAGGTCCTCCACGGCGGCGATCCGCGACAGGCTGCGCTGGCCCAGCTTGCTGGCATCCAGCACGGCCACGGTTTCGCGTGCGACACGCACCATCAAGGCATTGAGCGCGGCTTCCTGCGGGTCGGGCGTGGTCACGCCCACCTGCGGGTCCAGACCGTCCACGCCCAGGAACAGACGGTCGGCGGTGAGGCGCGACAGGGCCTGCTCGGCATCCGGCCCGGCCAGGGAGTAGGAGGTGGGGCGCAGCATGCCGCCCAGCATCATGACGCGCACGCCGTCGAGGCCGCTCAGCTCCAGCGCGATGTTGAGCGCGTTGGTGACCACTGTCAGCGACTGCCAGCTGCGCTGGCGGATGTGGCGCGCGATTTCCACGGTGGTGGAGCCGGAATCGAGAATCACGGTTTCGCCGTCGCCGATGAGCTTGGCCGCTGTGGCACCGATGCGGCGTTTTTCGGCCAGACGCCGGGTTTCCTTGATCGTCAGCGGCGTGTCGATGCGTGCCACGGCGGCGGGCAGGGCGCCGCCGTGCGAGCGGGTGATCTTGCCGGCGCGTGCCAGAGCCTCGAGATCGCCGCGGATGGTGACCGCCGAGATGTCGAAGCGTTTGGCCAGTTCCTCGACCGTGGCGCGCCCGTCCCGCTCCACCTGGTCGACGATGTGGCGGCGGCGTTCTTCCACCAGCATGCGCGGTGCACGTTTGGCGTTCATGTTGGCAGTCCCAGAAGACGTGCCGCGTTGTCGTGGTAGATCTTGCGCAGGACCGTGGCGGACAACCCCAGGCCGTAGATGCGCCAGCGCCCCTGCGGCGGCACTTCGCAGGGCGCGTAGTCGAAGTATTCGTCTTCGGTCTGCATGAACCGATAATAGATGTCATACAGTTCGTCACAAAGCAGCTGTTGCGGCACGTCGTTGCCGTAGGGCGGCGGCACGGCGTCGGTACCGAACAGCACGCGGTCCTGGAACGTCTCGATGAAGCGCCGGCTGCGGCGTGGCTGGCGGCCCAGCTCGGCGATGCGCGCGCTGATGTCCACCATGACATTGGCATGGCGGTTCATGCAGGCCTCGACCGCATCCAGGTCGACGGCCTGGTTGCCCACGTGCATCAGCACGAAGGTGGTGCGCGGGTGCCGCGCGATGACGCGGTCGCGTGCGGCGACCAGTTCGTCGAAGGAGGGAAACTCGGGACCGTAGAACGACCAGTCGGGATGCTGCGACAGTTCCTCGTAACGCTCGTTGCGGCCGTCGGTGGGACGGAAGAAGGCCGGCGGATCGGCACTGTGGATGAACACCGGCATGTGCAGTGCGGCACAGGCCTCCCACATGGTGTCGAAGCGGGTATCGTCCAACGCCACCAGCGGGCCCGTGTCGATGTTCTCGCGCAGGTACAAGCCCAGCGTCTTCAGCAGCTTCAATCCGCAGGCGCCGAGGCGGCGGGCATGGGCCAGGGCATCGGCCTGGCGCTGCGGGTAGTCCGCTTCGCGCAGCAGGTGGAAGGAAGGCTCGGTCATGGTCAGGAAGCGTCCCGGCGCCGCCTGGTGGAAACGCGCGATGGTCTGCTCCAGCCCGCGTCCCACGCCGCCGGTGAGATTGACCATGGCGCGGATGCCCTTGCGGTCCATCAGTTCCACCAGCGCCTCGGGTTCGGCAAAGTAGATCATCTCCTCGCCCAGCGACACGCCGCCGCGGGTGCGCGCCATCCAGCCCAGGTGGGTGTGCGCGTCGATGACCGGAAACGCCGGCTTGTCGATGGGCGTGACGCGGGCTTTCAGCGCGCTTTGCGGGCGAAACTGGTCCAGGCGCAGGTCATTGCCGGCCTTGCCCTTGCCGGCCGCCTTGAGCGGGTTGTCGTTGCTCACGCCGCCGCCCGAGCGCGGCGGCGGCGTGCAGCATCCGCAGCCGTGCCAGCCCGTCGGGCCGGTGGCGTGGTCGTGTCTGTCGTCGTCTTTGAGCATGCGTTTTCCGTAGGCCTGTGCCGGTCAGCGGGCATGTTCCCGCATGATGGCATGGACCCGCCGGGTCAGCGCCACGGCTTCGTCGAACGGACGCAACCACATGTTGCGGCCGAACATCACGCCGGTGGCGCCGGCCTGCATGTACTGGGTGACCTTGTGCAGCACCGCCTCGTCGTCGTCGTTCTTCACGCCGCCCGAGAACAGCACCATGGTGCGACCGGCGGAGTGCACCACGCGGGCGGTACGGTCGGCGGCGTCCTCGTCCAGCGTGTCGTAGGGCGCGGGGACATTGTCGCGGCGGTCGTCCGGCTCGTGCAGCTTGACGATGTCGGCGCCCACCTCCAGCGCCACGCGCGCGGCGTAGTCCTGGGCATACAGGGTGCCCTTGCCGCCCCGGGCCTCGATCGCCGCGCCGCGCGGGTAGGACCACAGCACCAGCGGCATGCCGTAGCGTTCGCAGTCGGCGCGGACCTTGCCCAGGCGGCGCAGTTCCTCGTCCTGGCGCGGCGAGCCGACGTACAGCGTGGCGCCCACCGCGTCGGCACCCAGACGTACCGCGTCCTCGACGGAAGCGAACAGCGGCGAGGTGGCCTCGCCGTCATCGGGAATGTTGGTCTTGCCGTTGAGCTTGAGGATCAGCGGCACGCGTCCGGCATGCCGGCGCATGTACTTCTCGGCCAGGCCAATGCCCAGCGCGATGGCGGAGAAACCGCCGGCCTCGGCCAGTTCGAACTGGTAGGCGGGGTCGACTGCCGGCGGGTGCGGGAAAAAGTCCGTGGGGCCGTGCTCCAGGCCCTGGTCCAACGGCAGCACCATCAGGGTGCCGTGCCCGGGTCCGTGGCCATAAAGCAGCCGGTGCAGGCGGGTGCGCTTGCCGGGGGAAAGGTCCAGCTGATCCAGGGTAGGGGGGGTGAATGTCGGTGCTTGCATGGGGCGGCTCATTTCGAATAGGCTTTATGAAACTTACAAAAACTTTCGTTATCAATCAAATATTATCTTATGGCGCAACCGGTCACCCATCTTTCCTTTCCTTCCTCCTTGGCGGCTTTGCAGGCCATGCCGCTTTCGGAGCAGGCGCGACTGGGTTGCGTCGACACCCTGCGCGAGATCCTGCAGCAGCCGCGGAGCTGGCGTGAAACGGCAGCGCGTGTGGCTGGCGAAAACGTCCGCCGGACCCTGGAGCCGACCCCGTCGCATATCGTGCTGACCGGTTCGGGAAGTTCACTGTATGTTGGTGAATGCCTGGCACCGGTGCTGCAAGCGGAGCTGGGTATTCCCTGCCGCGCGGTGGCGGCCGGCACGCTGTTGAGCGATCGTGCGGGTACGCTGCCGGGGGATGCGGGGCTGCTGATCTCGATTGCGCGTTCCGGCAACAGTCCGGAAAGCGTGGGCGTGGTGGACGACGTGCTGGCGCATGCCCCCGACTGGCGTCATCTGTCCATTACCTGCAATGCCGATGGCAAGCTGGCCACGCGTTACGTGGGCGACGCGCGCATGCGGGTACTGCTGCTGCCCCCGGACACCAACGACCGCAGCCTGGTCATGACCAGCAGCTTCACCAGCCTGGTGCTGGCAGGCAGCGGGCTGCTTCCGGACTTGTCCGGCGAGCCGGTGGCGGCAGTGGCGGAGATCGTTTTTGAAAAGCATGGCGATGCGCTGGCGGCATGGGGCGCGCGTGGTGACATGAAGGCCATCGTCTGCCTTGGTGACGGCGCCATGCAGGGTGCGGCACGCGAAGTGGCGTTGAAGCTGCTGGAGATGTCGGCCGGAGCGGTCCGCGTCATGAGTGAAACCTGCCTCGGGCTGCGCCACGGTCCCATGGCCTGGCTCAACCAGCCCTCGCAATTGCTGATGTTCCTGTCCGGTGACGCCGGCATGCGTGCTTACCAGACCGACCTGCTGCGGGAGTTGACGCGCAAGGGACTGGGGCGGTCGCGCGTGGTGGTCGGCGAGAAGCTCGATGCCGGCCTCGTCGGCACGGACGGGCTGGGCATCGACCTGCCGGGCCTGTACGCCCTGCCGGCGGCCCAGCAGGCCATGGTGCATGTCGTGGTGGGCCAGTTGCTGGCGCTGTTTCGCTGCCTGTCGCTGGGCCAGCAACCGGATGCCCCGTCGCAGGGTGTCCTGACCCGCGTGGTCGAGGCGTTCACCATCCATGGAGGGGGCGGCGCGTGAAGACGGTGCTGGTGGCGGGCGAGATCAACGTCGACCTGGTGCTCGGCGGTTGCACCGCCATGCCGCAGGCGGATACCGAGATTCTTGCCGCTACCTTCCAGCAGGTGCCGGGCAGCTCGTCGATGATCTGTGCCATGGGCCTGGCACGATTGGGGCGGAGCGTGGTGTTTGCCGGCCGTGCCGGCGACGACGCCCATGGCGCCTTGTGCATCGACGCGATGCGCGAAGCCGGCATCGACGTCACGGCCGTATGCCGGGAAGCGGGCTTGACCACGGGAGTCACGGTGGCCATCTCGACCCGCGACGACCGCGCCCTGGTGACGTATCCCGGCAGCATCGCCACTCTGCGGATCGGGGATGTGGATGAAGGCCTGCTGATGCGCGCCGACCACCTTCACGTGTCGTCGTTTTTCCTGCAGCGCCGGTTGCGTCCGCGCCTGGGAGAACTGTTTGCCAGGGCGCGTCGCGCCGGGCTGACGACGTCGCTCGACCCGGGTTTCGATCCGGAACGGGCGTGGGGAACGGAGGATGAATGGCACACGTTGCTGCGCAGCGTCGACCTGTTTCTGCCGAGCCGTCGCGAACTTCTGGCCATCACGCGGCGCGAGGATGTCGCCGGGGGCCTGGAAGCACTGGCCAATGGCGTCACGCGCACGGTGGTGAAGTGCGCTGCCGATGGCGCGGTCACGCAGGATGACGCCGGCCGGTTGCTGCGCGTCTCGTCGCGGCCTCCCCCGGGAATGTGCGACAGCACGGGCGCGGGGGATTCGTTCGATGCGGGGTTTGTGCATGCCTGGCTGGATGACCGGCCACTGGATACCTGCCTGCGCTGGGGCAATGCCTGTGGCGCCCTGTCCACGCGCGGGATGGGCGGGACCGCGGCCCAGCCGGATGCCGACGCGGTGCGTGCCTGGCTGGAGACGCCCGCATGATCACCGTGGCCGGCTTCAATACCGCCATCGACCGGCGCATCGTGCTGGATGCGGCATTGCGGCCTGGCGCTGTGCAGCGTGCGGTCCACGGCCAGGCTCTTCCCGGCGGCAAGGGCCTGCATGTCGCGCAGATGGTCGCCGAGCTGGGAGAGCCGGTGCGGCTGGTCGGGCTGGTCGATACCCTGCACGGCGAATGGGTGGCGCACCACCTCGAATCGCGCCATGTCGAGTGGCATGGCGTGGAAACGCCGCATGCACTCCGTCAGTGCCTGGCCCTGCACGAGGCCGATGGCCGCGTCACCGAAATCCTGGAGCCCGGACCGGAGCTGGATGCGGAAGCCCGGCAAGCCATGTTGTCCGCGTTGCGCAGGCAGCTGGACGATGCCGACATGCTGGTGGTGAGCGGCAGCCTGCCGCGCGGCTTTGCCCCCGATACCTGCGCGGAACTGGTGCGCGAAGCATCCGACCGCGACCTGCCATGCCTGATGGATGCTTCCGGAGAAGCCTTGCGGGCGGCCGTCGGCGCACGGCCCTGGCTGGTCAAGCCCAATGCGGAGGAGGCCGCGTCGTTGCTTGGTCGCCCCGTGGAAAGTATCCGCGATGCCGCGGCATGTGCGTGGCTTCTTCACCGGCACGGCGTGCGCCATGCGGTGGTGACGCTGGCCGGGCAGGGGGCCGTGGGCTGCGACGGTGAGGGTATCTGGCATGCCTCCCTGGAGCTGGAGAGCGTGCGCAACGGCGTGGGTTCGGGGGACTGCTTCATGGCCGGCCTCGCCGTGGCATTGGTGCGCGGTGACGGGATGGCGATGGCGTTGCGGCTGGCCACGGCCTGTGGCGGAGCCAATGCCGGCAACGAGGAGACCGGGTTTGCTTCGCGTGGACAGGTGCAGTCTTTGCTGCCCCGGGTGTGCGTGAGGCCGCTCCCGGCACCTCACGACGGGTCGGCGGAGGGGAGCGGGCCTGGCGATTGACAAGCATGCCGCGCCGGATTTTCCCGGCACGGCCAGACACAGACGCGGGAGCGAGAAAGATGAAACGAAGCGAGGGGAAAAGACATGTCGCCGGCCTGGCGACAACGGTGCTGGCCGGTACCCTGCTGGCCACCCTGGGCGTGCAGCCGGCGCGGGCACAGTCCATTACCGGTGGCCTGTTCGGGCAGGCCGCCGGAAACACGGCGGCCACGGTCAGCGTGGACAATCCCGACACGGGCTACCACAAGCAGATCCGCACCGATGCCGGCGGACGCTACAGCCTTTCGGGCCTGAACCCGGGCCACTACGTGGTGACGGTCAGCCGCGACGGGGAGACGGTGGCGGTGCGCAAGGTCAATGTGGTGGCCAATGTCCAGTCGCCCGTCTATACCGTGAAGGTCGCCACGTCCGCTCCGGCCGGGAATGCTTCCGACCTGTCGGCGGTGACGGTGAGTGCCACGGCGTTCTACCAGGACATCAACCCGATCGACGTCAGCACGCCGGAACTGGCCAGCAACTACAGCATGCGGCTGGTCAACCAGCTGCCGACCGGACGCAGCGTCGAATCCATCGCCGAACTCAGCTCGGCCGTGCATCATGACAACCAGACCACCGGCCTGGCCCAGTTCGGCGGCGCCAGCGCCGCCGAGAATCGCTACTACTACAACGAGTTCGACACGACCTACGACTACACCGGCATCGGGGCCACCAAGCTGCCGTCCGAGGCGCTGTCCTCGGTACAGGTCATTCCCGGCAACGGCGATGTCAGCTGGACCAGCAGCACCGGCGGCATCATGTCGTCCACGGTGCGGCAGGGCACCAACCGTTTCCAGGCGGGTTATTCGCTGTATTTCACGCCCGGCACCTCATGGTTCGAGGAGCGCCAGCCCGACTCTCTTGACGGTCTGGGCAACTATTACCACTTCACCCATGCCAACGAACACGATGCCCGTTACACCCAGTACCTGTGGGGCTCCGGCGCCATCGTCAAGGACCGGCTTTTCTTCTTCGCCATGCTGGGCAACGAGCCGCCCAGCCGTCGCACCAGCTACACCAGCAACCGCGAATACAGCGCCTCCTCGCGGGACAAGAACGCGCTGCTTAACCTGACCTGGAACATCACCAGCGACCAGTCGCTGAATGTGGTCGGCTACCGTGAATGGAGTCGTACGTTCACCAACCTGCGTACGCTGGACGAACCCTACGAGCCGGCCTCGGCCGACGCGTATTTCGGCTGGACGGACAGCCAGGCCAAGAACCAGTTCCTGATCGGCAACTACCACTGGCGCATCAACGACACCATGAGCCTGCGCCTGATGGGCGGCTATCTCAGCTCGACCACGGTCAACCCCACCAGCGACAGCGGCCAGGGGCTGCCCTATGTCACCGAGGTGGACGCCAACGGCGTCAGCACCAACATCGGCGTCACCAGCACCTGGCAGAAGCTGACGCCGCTGCAGTACTGGCGCAAGGGATTCAAGGGCGACTTCGACTGGCAGCTCGGCGACCATACGCTGACTATCGGTGCCGAGCACTACAAGCACTTCATCAACAACGTCACCGACACCACCGACGGCGGCTACTGGACCTACTACGACCGCCCGGGCTACCGGCTGTCCAATGGCATGGTGGTGCCCGGCGACGGGCACTACGTGCGCCGCTACTACAAGCGCGTCGGCGGCGCCTTCAACACCATCAACAAGGCCGCCTATCTTTCCGACCGCTGGCAGATCAACGATCGCTGGGTAGCCTATGTCGGCCTGCGTGACGACTACTTCATCAACAAGAACGCCAACAACCAGAACTTCTACCGTACCTCGCTGATCTCGCCGCGCCTCGGCGTGGCCTGGGACGTGGAAGGCGACGGCACCTTCAAGGTTGGCGCCAATGCCGGCAAATACACCATTCCGCTGCCCGGCTCGGTGAATCTGGGAGCCGCCAGCGCCACCACCACCTGGGAGCGTTTCTACACCTACACCGGCATTGATCCGGCCACCGGAGCGCCCACCGGCATCGAGCAGATCGGTGACCAGACCACGCTGGTCAACGGCCTGGCTCCGGAGAAGTACAACGTGGCCTCGGCCGACCTCAAGGCGCCGTACCAGTACGAGTTCCAGCTGTACGCACAAAAACTGTTCGACAACGGCTGGTCCGGCAAGCTGGACCTGGGCTATGCGACCCTGAAACGCACCATCGACGATGCCTGCATCACCGACATCATCACCGACTGGGCGCAGGACCATGGTTATCCGGACTACGTCGACGAAACCGGCTGCCCGATGCTCAACCCGGGCGTGGCGCAGACCTTCCTGCGCGACTACGACGGCGACGGCGAACTGGAGGCGTTGACGCTGCCGGGCAGCGTGGTGGGGCCGGCGCCACGGCGCAAGTACCTCCACGCCACGCTGGAATTCGTGCACCAGCGCCGCCCCGGGGAGCCGTACTTCCTGGACATCGGTTATACCTGGGGCCACCTGTACGGCAACTACGACGGCGTGATCAACCTGAGCCAACGCACCATGAGCGGTCCCAGCCAGCAGACCTACTGGGACTTTCCCGGGCTGATGGAATACGGTTCCGGCAACCTCTCCAGTGACGTGCGCCATTCGGTGAAGGTCAACGGCGTCTACTATTTCAGCAACGGCCTGCGTCTGAGCAGCATCCTCAACATGGCCACAGGTACTCCGCTGAGCTGCATGGGCACCTATCCGGACAGCAGCAACCCCGCGTCCTGGTATGGCTCGTCCAGCCACTACTGCGACCGCAGGCCGGCCCCGCTGGGCAGCGCCGGACGCACACCGTTCTACCTGGACTGGAGTGTGGGCGTGGGTTACGACTGGCAGATCGACAGCCGCAACTTCCTGAGCCTGGACCTGCAGATGCGCAACGTGACCAACCGGCATGGCCGCATCGACTCGAACCAGACCTACGACCAGGGGTTCAACGCCGATGGTTCCAGCATCCCCAATCCGGCCTATGGCGCCGGTACCTGGCAGGCGCCCCGAACCACGATGCTGATCGTGCGCTACCAGTTCCAGTGACACGCGCCGCGGACAGGGATGTCCGCGTATCCATTCCACCCCATCGAGAGTGTATCCACGATGTTCGCGACTCCCTCCCTTCGAAAACTTGGCCTGTGCACCGTCTGCGCCGTGGCCGGCATGGGCATGGCCTCCGGGCAGACCCGTGCCGCCGATGCGGCGCAGAAGGGGCATTTCGGCCATGCCGCCATTTCCGCCGACTGGACCGTGACCGACGGCAGGCTCGAGGGTCTGGTGTTCACCGACAGGATCAACCACGCCACCATCCCCGTGACCGCCGCCTTCAAACTGGTGCTCGAGGACGGCACCGCGATTGCCATGACCGACATGCACCTGCTGTCCGCCCCGCATACGGTCGACCTGAAGGCGGATACCGGCGCCTCGCGCCTTGCCGCGCGGCTGCCCGGCAAGGCCGTGGAGGCTACCTTCGGCGACCAGGATGGCCGCTTCAAGGTGGACTGGCGGTTGGTGCAGCGTGAAGGCTCGCATTACCTGCGCGAGGAAGTGACCATCGCCGCGCTCAAGGCCGACGAGCCCGTCAGGGAGGTGGAGCTGCTCAACCTCAAGGCCGATGGCGCCATTGTCGACGGCAGTGCGGACGGCTCGCCGGTGGTGGCCGGGAACACCTGGTTCGGTTTCGAGCACCCGATGTCGCACAGCCAGGCCTGGAGCGGGCGCGTGCGCCTGTGGCTGGACCGCGAGCTGCCGCTGCGCAAGGGCCAGTCGGTGACTTACTCGGCCGTCATCGGCGCCGCCCGCCCGACCCAGCTGCGGCGCGACTTCGCCACCTACATCAACCGCGAGCGCGCGCATCCGTACCGGCCGTTCCTGCACTACAACTCCTGGTACGACATCGGCTACTTCACCCCGTACACTGCCGACGAGGCGGTCGAGCGCATCAACGCCTTCGGCCACGAGCTGGTCGAGAAGCGCGGCGTGAAGATGGATTCGTTCCTGTTCGACGACGGCTGGGACGACTACAGCGGCAGCTGGAACTTCAGCAAGGACTTTCCGGACGGCTTCACGCCGCTGAAGAAGGCCGCCGCCAAATACGGCGCCGAACCCGGCGTGTGGCTGTCGCCCTGGGGCGGCTACGGCCCGCCGCACGACAAGCGCATCGAAAATGGACGCAAGGCCGGCTACGGCATTGTCGATGACGGTCTGGCCCTGTCCGCGCCCAAATACTGGAAGCGTTTCCACCATGTGGTGATGGAGCTGCTGGACAAATACGGCATCAACCAGTTCAAGTTCGACGGCACCGGCAATGTCGACAGCGTGTATCCGGGCAGCCGGTTCGACAGCGACTTTGCCGCGGCAATCCAGTTGATCGACGACATTCGCGCCGACAAGCCGTCCACCTTCATCAACCTCACCACCGGCACCTGGGCTTCGCCGTTCTGGCTGCGCTGGGCCGACTCGATCTGGCGTGACGGCTACGACCACAACTTCACCGGCGTGGGCACGCCCCGTGAACAGTGGATCACCTACCGCGACCGCGAGACCTACCGCAACATCGTCGAAAAGGGACCGCTGTTTCCCATCAACTCGCTGATGCTGCACGGCATCATCTACGCCCAGCATGCCGGCAAGTTGAGCAAGGATCCGGGGCACGACTTCGCCAACGAGGTGCGCAGCTATTTCGGCACCGGCACCCAGTTGCAGGAGCTTTACATCACGCCGTCGCTGCTGGACGAGAAGGACTGGGACATCCTGGCCGCGGCCGCCAAGTGGGCACGCGCCAATGCCGAGGTGCTGCGCGACAATCACTGGATCGGCGGCGACCCGGGCCGGCTTGACGTCTACGGCTGGGCCGGCTGGACGCCGGAGAAGGCCATCATCACTTTCCGCAACCCTTCCGACAGGCCGCAATTGGCCAGGCTGGACCTGCGCCGGCAACTGGAACTGCCGCCCGACGTGGCCGGCACCTACCGTGTCCGTGATGTCTGGAAAACCGGCGGGGACGCCGTTCCGCGTACGCTGGACGCGGATGAACTGGCCACCCTCAAGCTGGCGCCGTTCGAGGTGCTGACCCTGGAGTTGACGCCGGCCGACACCGCTCGTTGAGCCATTTTCGGCGTGTTTGCCGGCACCGGCCTTCAAGGTCGGTGCCGGCCGCACGGCCACGGTCACGGGTTGTCCGGGTGCGGATACCGGCCCGGGTCCGTACCCGCAGGGCGGCGCTACATCCGGAACACGCCATAGCGTTGCGGCTCGATGGGGGCGTTCATCGAGGCCGAGATGGCCAGCCCCAGCACGCGGCGGGTGTCGGCCGGGTCGATGATGCCGTCGTCCCAGAGCCGGGCACTGGCGTAATAGGGGTGGCCCTGGCGTTCGTACTGGTCGCGGATGGGGGCCTTGAACTGTTCTTCCTCCTCGGCCGGCCAGCTTTCGCCGCGTTTCTCGATGCCGTCGCGCTTGACCGTGGCCAGCACGCTGGCGGCCTGCTCGCCGCCCATCACGCTGATGCGCGCGTTGGGCCACATCCACAGGAACCGCGCGCCGTAGGCGCGGCCGCACATGGCGTAGTTGCCGGCACCGAAGCTGCCGCCGATGACCACGGTGAACTTGGGTACGTGCGAGCAGGCCACGGCGGTGACCATCTTGGCCCCGTCCTTGGCGATGCCGGCCTGTTCGTATTTCTTGCCGACCATGAAGCCGGTGATGTTCTGCAGAAACACCAGCGGGATGTTGCGCTGGTTGCACAGCTCGATGAAATGCGTGCCCTTGAGCGCGCTCTCGGCGAACAGGATGCCGTTGTTGGCCACGATGCCGACCGGGTAGCCGTGGATGCGCGCAAAGCCGGTGACCAGGGTCTTGCCGTAGCGTGCCTTGAATTCGTGGAATTCGGAGCCGTCGACGATGCGCGCGATGACCTCGCGGATGTCGAACGGGCGTCGGGTATCGGCGGGGATCACCCCGTACAGCTCGTCCGGCGCGTAGTGCGGTTCCACGGGTTCGGCGAGCTGCAGCGGCATCTGCCTGGTCCGGTTCAACCGGGCCACGGCGTCGCGGGCCAGTGCCAGGGCGTGGGCATCGTCTTCGGCGAAGTGGTCGGCCACGCCGGAAATCGAAGTGTGCACGTCGGCACCGCCCAGCGATTCGGCGTCCACTTCCTCGCCGGTGGCGGCCTTCACCAGCGGCGGACCGCCCAGGAAGATGGTGCCCTGTTCGCGCACGATGATGGTCTCGTCGCTCATCGCCGGCACGTAGGCGCCGCCGGCGGTGCACGAGCCCATCACCACCGCGATCTGCGGGATGTTCAGCGCCGACATGCGGGCCTGGTTGTAGAAGATGCGCCCGAAATGCTCCTTGTCGGGGAACACTTCGTCCTGCAAAGGCAGGAAGGCACCGCCCGAATCCACCAGGTAGATGCAGGGCAGGTGGTTTTCCAGCGCCACTTCCTGCGCGCGCAGGTGCTTTTTCACCGTCATCGGGAAGTAGGTGCCGCCCTTGACGGTGGCATCGTTGGCCACCACCAGCACCTCGGTGCCGTTCACCCGCCCGATGCCGGTGATGATGCCGGCCCCGGGCGCGGCATCGTCGTACATGCCGTGGGCAGCCAGCGCCGACAACTCCAGGAACGGCGAGCCGGGGTCGAGCAGGGCGCGAATGCGCTCGCGCGGCAGCAACTTGCCGCGGTCCAGGTGTTTCCGGCGGGCCCGTTCGCTGCCGCCACGGGCCGTCCTGGCCAGTTGTTGTTCCAGGTCCGCGACCAGTTCACGCATGCGCGAGGCATTGGCGGCAAAATCATCGGCGCGGGGATCAAGGTGGCTGACCAGCTGGCTCATGGCGTGCCTTCATCGGAAGTGAAGCCACCATGATACGGGGCGGCGTCCCGGGTGCCAAAACCGCGGGTGCCGGAGCCGCACCGCACCGCGGGCCGGGGATCGGTCCGTACAGTGCACCAGCGGTCGTCATTTGCCGGTGCGGACGGCTTGCCGGGTTCCCTCCCGGCCGGGTTCAGCGGGATGAAGGCCGGGCGCTGGAAGCGGGTGGCGCCATGGTGGAGCCGGCTTCGGGAGCGGTGGCCGCGTGGGACATGCCCGCAGGTGGCGGGGTTTCCGCGCTTTGCGCGGTGTTGGGTGGCGGCAGCTCGCCCGGCGGTGGCATCTCGCCGTTGTTGGGCTGGTTGCAGCCGGCCATGACGGCCACGGCCATGACGGCGGTAATGAGAATGGCTGGTTTCATGATGGTCCTTCCATTTGCCGTGTTGAAAAGCCCCTGAAAGCCCCTGATGGCTACTGTGCTCCTGTTGCGGTGGCGGGATCAAGTGCGGAATGGCCCACAA
This sequence comes from uncultured Rhodanobacteraceae bacterium, assembly GCA_964570295.1. Classification (GTDB taxonomy): domain Bacteria; phylum Pseudomonadota; class Gammaproteobacteria; order Xanthomonadales; family Rhodanobacteraceae; genus Oleiagrimonas. The sequence continues at coordinate 1,446 of CAZMXV010000036.1, read as the reverse complement.
AAAAACCGGCCGCGATGGCGGCCGGTTTCTTGAACGTGACGAAATGAAAGGGACTCAGCCCTCGCCGTCGTTGTTCGTGGCGTCGTTGAACTTGTCCTTGGCCTTCTGGGCCACTTCCTTGGACTTGTCGGCGGCGGCCTTGGCACCGCTCTTGATGGCTTCGCCAGTGCTGCTGGCGGCATCGGCGGCGGCGTCCTTGGCGTTTTCCCAGTCGCTGGAGGTGCTGCTCTCGGCCGGCGGCAGCGTGCTGCTGGAAGCGGCAGCCGCGTCGTCGGCATTGTCCATGGCATCGGCAGCCTCGTCCTGGGCCTGTTCGGCGCTGTCGGTGGCCTGCTGGGCGTCCTGGACGGCCTGGTCAGCCTGTTGCTGGGCCTGGTCGGCCTGCTGCTGTGCCTGCTGCGCCTGGTCGGCGGTGTCATTCTGGGCGCCGTTGCTGCAGGCGGCCAGAATGGCAACCAGGGCACCGGCGAGAAGGGTACGCGTGAACTTCATGCTGTTATCTCCATGAGACCGTGAATTGCCTTGTTGGCGGCGCTAATTAATAGCGCGTTCTCTTGCGTATTGCCAGAATACGCTAGCACGTCTTTCAGGGCACATTAAAGACCTGTTGCGTATGCACGCGTGGCAGGAAGCACCGCCGCGTACAGCATAATCATTTTCAATCCATGATTTCCACGGCCACGGCGGTCGCCTCGCCGCCGCCGATGCACAGGGAGGCCACGCCACGCTTGCCGCCGCGCTTGCGCAGGGCGTTGATCAGCGTCACCACGATGCGGGCGCCGCTGCAGCCGATGGGGTGGCCCAGGGCACAGGCGCCGCCATTCACGTTGACGCGGGTCGGATCCAGGTCCAGTTCCTTGATGGCCGCCATGGCGACCACGGCGAAAGCTTCGTTGATTTCGTACAGGTCCACGTCACCGGCTGTCCAGCCGGCCTTGTCCAGCACCTTCCGCACCGCGCCCACCGGCGCGGTGGTGAACCATTCAGGTTCCTGTGAATGGGTGGCGTGGGCCACGATGCGCACCAGCGGCTTCAGGCCGCGTTCGCGGGCCTTGTCGCCATCCATCAGCACCAGCGCGGCGGCGCCGTCGGAGATGCTGGAGGAACTGGCTGCGGTGATGGTGCCGTTTTCCTTGCGGAAGGCGGGCTTGAGCGACGGGATTTTTTCGATCTTGCTGCGGCCGGGCTGTTCGTCGGTCTCGATAGTGACGTCACCCTTGCGGGTGGATACGGTGAAGGGCACGATTTCGTCCCCGAAGGCGCCCGACTCCTGTGCCGTGCGGGCGCGCCGGACCGATTCGATGGCGAACGCGTCCTGGTCCTCGCGGCTGAAATGGTACTTGTCGGCGCACAGTTCGCCGAACACGCCCATGGCCTGGCCGTCGTAGGGATTGGTCAGACCGTCCCAGGCCATGTGGTCGACCAGCTTGCCGTTGCCGTAGCGCA
>CAZMXV010000035.1:0-19115 GCA_964570295.1 uncultured Rhodanobacteraceae bacterium | reverse complement strand
GGGCATGATAGCAGCGTCGCCGGGTGGCGCCAAGTGTTTTCATCATGCCGGCAGCCAGGGTTGCAGTACCGGCTGCAGCTGTTCGTGGCGCCATCCCTCCAGCAGGGGCGGCCACTGGCCGCTGGCGAACAGGGCTTCCAGTGCCTTGCGTGGGCACAGCAGCCCCGCGGGCAGGTCGAGCTCGGCGGCGCGTTTGTCGACGGCGACCTTCATGTCGCGTACGGCCTGGCGTGCCGCATGGTCCGGGCGGGCGGGAATGGCTTCCGTGGCGGCGACTTCTTCGGGCGCAACCGGGTGGTGCAGCAACTCCAGCAATTCCTTGCGTTGCGCGCCGCGCAGGGCGCGCTGGCCGCGGGTAGCCTGCATGAGCTGGTCCATGTCGGCCGGCGGATGGCTGGCGAGGTCCAGCGCCTGCGGGTTGTCGATGAGCCAGTTGCGCGGCTTGTCCAGTTCGCGCGCGCGGCGTTCGCGCCACAACAGCAGGCGGCGCAGCAGGGCCTGTTGCTCGCGCGGCCAGTCGGCGGCGGCGGACAAGGCGCGTTGCGGCTGCCCGGGCAGGTTGTCGACGTCGGTGCGCCGCCGGAGGCGCTCGCAGTCGGCGCGGAACCATGTCTCGTGGTTACGCTGGCGCATTTTGCCGGCCAGGATGCGGTGCAGGTCTTCCAGGTACACCACGTCCAGGGTGGCATAGCGTTTTTGCGAGTCGGTCAGCGGGCGCCGGTTCCAGTCCGAGCGGGTTTCGCCCTTGTCGAGACTGATGCCGCAGAAACGCTCGACCAGGGCGCGATAGCCCAGGCCGAGTTCCAGGCCGGCGAATGCCGCCGCCAGTTGGGTGTCGAAGAGGGTGGCGGGCCCCTGCGGCAGCCATGGGGCCAGGGTTTCGATGTCCTCGCCGGCGCTGTGCATCACGCAGGTGAGGGGACGCTGCCCGATGTGCCGCTGCAGGATGTCGCCGAGGTCGAAGGCCAGCGGATCGACCAGGGCGTGGCGCCCCCGATGGCCCAGCTGCAGCAGCGACAGCTGCGCATGGAAGGTGTTGCGGCGCGTGAATTCGGTGTCCATGCCCAGGACGTCGCCGTCGTCCACTGCGGCCAGCCAGGCCTCCAGGGCTTCGGGGGTATCGATCCAGGCGGCGGCGGGGCAGTATCCGGGATCAACGGATGCGGTGTGGTTCATGGGCGTTCGGCGTCGGCCTTGTCGTGATGTCGGAGCACGATAGCAGTGCCGGCTGCGGCGGGGAAATTCCTTGCCTGCGCGGGTGGCCGTCTGTCCCTGCGGAACGGGAGCACGCGTGGTTTCTGGAACCGGCGCGCCCTGTGTAGACTTGGGCGGGAGTCTCTTGTCACGTTCGCCAGGAATCCGTCCATGCCAAGCTCCCGATTCGCCATCAGGCAACGCACCCTGGGTGGCCTTGCGGGTGTGATTCTGCTGGTGTTTGCGCTGGTGTACCACTTCTTCCCGGGGTTGCTGCATGTCTCGCCCCAGGACACGCCCCGGCCGGTTGCCCGGACGACGCAGAGCGCGGCGCCCATGGGCTTCGAGAAACGGCCCGAACGCAAGGCGTCGGCAGCGGATGCCGGGCCGCCGGTAGCCCTCGCACCACGCGAGGTACTGGAGCGCCGCGCCCAGGAGCGGGTGGCGGAAGCCCTGGCGGCGGTAACGGCGTCGTCCGGCAAGTCCGCGACGCCGGCCAGCCCGGAAGTGGTGGCCCTGCTCGAACGGGCGGACAAGGCCTTCGAGGAGGGCAACCTGGCGGGCGACGGCGACAGTGCGGCGACGCTGTATGCCCAGGCCTTGCGGGCCAAGACCGACAGCACCCGCGCCGCCAACGGCCTGGCGCGGGTGCATGTGCAACTGGTGATGAACATCGAGAAGCACTTGGCCGACGGTGAGCCGGAGGAGGCCGGGCACGGCATCGACCTGCTGAAGCGGATTCCGGGGGCCGACGAAGACGCCAAGCGGCTTGGCGGCGAACTGGAGTCTCTGCGCAAGGTACGTCCGTTGCTGGCGCAGGCCGCGGACCTGCTGCGGCAGGGCAAGGCCCTGGCGTCGAAGGACGGGGATGAAAGCGCGCTGGCGGTATACCGCGAGGTGCTGGCCATCGCCCCGGGCAACTCGGTGGCCCGGGAGAGCATCCAGCACATCCAGGGCCAGGTGCTGGACAAGGCCCTGGGGGCCGTGGCGCGCGACGACTTCAAGGCTGCCGACGCGGCGCTGGCGCGGGCGACGCAGATCCTGCCCGGTTCCGAGGCGTTGCAGGACACGCGTGGGCGCATCGAGGGCATTCGCCGCCAGCGTGCGGCCAGCATTCTCGCCCAGGCCCGCACCGCGCTGGACTCGGGCGACCTGGAGCTGGCCGGCAAGTTGAAGCAACAGGCGCTTGCGGTCAGCTCGGATATCCAGGGCCTGGACGAATTCAACCACCAGATGAGCAATGCCCGGTTGTACGCCAACTACCAGCCCAGCCAGGTGTTCAGCGACCGCTTCCTGGACATCAAGGGGCGCGGACCGGCCATGGTGGTGATCGCCACCGGCAGTTTCCTCATGGGGTCGTCGGACAGCGACCCGGATCACCAGGCCAACGAATCGCCCCAGCACATGGTCCACATCAAGCGGGGCTTTGCCATCGGTCGCAGCGAGGTCACGGTGGGGCAGTTCCGTGAATTCGTGCGGGCCAGCGGCTATGTGCCGGATTCCGTCAGACTGGGGGGCGCCAGCGTGTATGACAGCCGCAGTGGCGTCATGCGGGACGACGAGCACGCCACCTGGGAGGACGACTATGCCGGGCGTCGGGCGCAGGATGCGATGCCGGTGGTGAACGTCTCCTGGAGCGACGCGCATGCCTATGTGCAATGGCTGTCCAAGCGCACCGGCCGCGAATACCGGTTGCCCAGCGAAGCGCAGTTTGCCTATGCCTTGCGTGCCGGCACGAAGACGCCTTACTGGTGGGGCGACGGCACACCCTCGAAAAAGGTCGAAAACGTGACCGGAAGCGGTGATCGGTCGCACACGGGACGGCGCTGGACGCATGCCTTTTCCGGTTACCGCGACGGGTACTGGGGGCCGGCACCGATCCAGAGTTTCGCGCCCAACCCGTTCGGCCTGTACGACATGGGCGGCAACGTGACCGAATGGGTGCGCGACTGCTGGCACGACAATTACACGCGCGCGCCCGATGACGGCAGTGCCTGGGTGAATCCGGGCTGCGTGACACGCGTGCTGCGGGGCGGATCGTGGGGCAGTGCGCCCGACCAGGTGCGCTCGGCCTGGCGCCAGGGCGCAGCCGCGGCCACGCGCAGCGGTCGCGTGGGCTTCCGGGTCGCGCGAAAACTGTGAGGCTGCGGGCCGGCTCTTCAGTCAGAAGAGGCTTCCCGGCAAAAGAAAAAGGGTGCTCCGTGCGGAGCACCCTTTCGGGAAAAAGAAGCACATGCCGGCTGACGTCCGTATCACCCTCCTGATCCGTTGAGGCATCGGCATGTGCGGGTTCCTGGACGTCATGATGCCGCGGGGAGCGGTGGCCGTCTGTCGGTGGCCGGCAAATCATCGTGTAGGAAATTTCCGACGGGACGGGCATGTGACATCCGTTCCGGCATCCGGCATCCGGCATCTGGCATCCGGCTAGCGGCGGGCGGGCACGAAAAAAGGGCACTCCTTGCGGAGCGCCCTTTCTGGAAAAGCGAATGCACATGCCGGTCGACATCCCATGTCGGCCTTCACTCCCCGAAGGTGCCGGCACGTGCGGGTCCATGGGGAGCATTATGGATACCGCCGTGGGTCGCGTCTGTCGGCATGGACAGCGATATCGTGTAGGAAAATGCCTACGTCGGGCCGCTGGTCAGGCAGGGATGAGGAGGGGGCGGCACGCCGGGCTTTTCCGGGCGCACCAGGCTGTTAGACTGGGGTCAGGCATTCTTGAAAAGCATAAGGTTATTCCATGCTGACCATCGACTTTCCCGGCAGCCGCATCCTGGTCGATGCACTGGACCATGCCGTCGGCCAGCCCACCACGCCGGATATCACCAACGCCGTGCGCGAGGCGCTTTGCCATCTCATGCACGAGGACCTGGTGAAACTGCCGGCCTGCGTGTTCGAAGCCAATGATGAGCACTATGCCCGCCGCGAGCTGTACCGCAGCAAGGCGTTTGGTTATTCGGTGACGGCCATGACCTGGGCCCCGGGCCAGGGCACGCCCATCCACGACCATCACGGCATGTGGTGCGTCGAGGGTGTCTGGCATGGCGCCCTGGAAATCACCCAGTACCAGTTGGCCGGTCAGACCGAGGACCGTTACCAGTTTCATTCAGTGGGCGCCATCCAGGCCGGCAGTGGTTCGGCGGGCAGCCTGATTCCGCCACACGAGTACCACGCCATCCGCAACCCCAGCGAGCGCGATGTGGCTGTCAGCCTGCACGTGTATTCCGCCCCCATGACCTGCTGCGCGGTATTCCAGCCGCTGCAGGCGCCCTGGTACCGGCGCGACGAGCGGCAATTGTCCCTCGACCGCGTGCATTGATTGAGGCATACTGCGCCTCCCGCGCCGAAGTGGCGGAATTGGTAGACGCAGCGGATTCAAAATCCGCCGCCGTAAAAAGCGTGTGGGTTCGAGTCCCACCTTCGGCACCACGGATCACCTGCATGCCTTCGACCGCCCTGCCGCGATTTTCGCGACGGGGCGTGCTCGTTTCTGTATTCCGGGAAAGTCTTTCGCGCCGGCTGCAGGGCGTTTCGAAAACGTCGGGGCCTTTTCAGAATGGATGGAGCTCCAATCCCGTTTCTTCAAATCACGTCGAGGCCTTCAGTCACCGGGACCCGCTCTTCGAGGGGGCGCGGGTGCCATGGCTTCTGTCGGGTGCCGGAAATCCCGATGCTTTTGCGGGGATGATCGATGGCCGCGATCGCCGTTGCCGACCGGCCTGTATCGCGGGAAACCCGGGCAGGGATGTTTTTCGGAGCTCCCCGTCAGGGTGAATGTCCCTACAGCGCGGCCAGAAAATCGTCGATGGCGCGGCCGTAGTTTTCCGTGTCGACCAGGAAGGCGTCATGTCCCTGGGGCGAATCCAGAGCCACGAACGCGACGTCGGCACCGGCCTGGCGCAGCCCTTCGGCGATCTGCTCCTGTTGTTCCAGGGGGAAAAGGATGTCGGTGCTGGCGCCGACCACCAGGGCCTTTTCCACGTTGATGTGCCGCATGCCCCGCAACACGTCGCCTTCGCCGTATTCGGCCACGTCGAACCAGTCGCTGGCGCGTGACAGGTACAGGTAGCAGTTGGGGTCGAAGCTGCCGGTGAAGCGTCGTGCGTGGTAGTCCAGGTAGGATTCGACCTGGAACTCGAAGCCGAACGGCTCGTCGGCCCGCTCCTCGGGGTCCAGGCGGATGCGTGCGAAGCGGCCATTCCATTCCATCGCCGAGCGGTAGGTGATGACGCCGAGTTTGCGCGCGATGTTCATGCCTGCCACGGGGTAGTGCGCCGGGTCGTAGCAGCCATTGTTCCAGTGCCGGTCCAGGCGGATGGCCTCGCGTTGCAGCGAACGGATGGCGATGGCGAACGGCTGTGCCTGCGGCGCGGTGTTCACGCTGACGTGGGCACGCACGCTGCCGGGGTGCTGCAGCATGTAGGCCAGCGCGCCCATGCCGCCCATGGAGCAGCCGACGAGAACGGCAAGGCGTTCGATGCCGAGGCCGTCGTGCACCAGGGCATGCGCGGCGTTGGCCACGTCCTCCAGGGTCAGGGCCGGGAAGTCCAGGCGGTAGGGGGTGTTGGCACCGGGCGGCAGCGAGGCCGGTCCGGTGGAGCCCTTGTCGCTGCCCAGCGAGTTGATGCAGATGACGAAGAAGCGCCCGGTGTCGATGGGCTTGCCGGGGCCGACGACGGCTTCCCACCAGCCCTCGGACGGGTCGGCGGCATGCGAGGCGGCGTGCGCGCTGGGGGACATGCCGGGCAGGATCAGCACGGCGTTGCCGTGGTCGGCGTCCAGCGTTCCCCAGGTTTCGTAGGCCAGGCGCGCGCCTTCGAGCACGCCGCCGCGCTTCATGGGGAAGGGGGAGGGCAGGTCGAAATACTGGCGGGCGTCCGGCATGTGGTAAGGGGCTGGCGGCATGAAAACACCACTGTATAACGTGGTCGGCAGGGCGCCAAAGAAGCAAGGGTACGGAAGTTCCGCCGCCACGGCATATCGGGACGCCCGTACCGCCGGGGCGGCTTGCGGCGGGGTGCAGGTACAACCGCGGCGCTTCGCGCCCTACAGGGCCTTGTCGATGAGGATGCTGGCCGAGGTGTCCCGGCCAATGGCCAGCGGGCCGGTATGGCCTTCGAGGTCGCCGGGTTGCGGGGTGGCCTTGCCGCTGCGCGAAATGCGCGCGGTCAGCAGGACCTTCCCTGCCGATGACAGGGTGTGGTCGGGGGTCATGCTCATGGCGTCGGTCAGCCGTACCGTGGCGGGCAGCTCGGATGCCTTCAGGCGCGTGATGGCCAGCGGCATGGCGGGTCCGTCGGCGGCGCGCGCGTAAACAAACAGGGTGGCGTCGCCGTGGATCTTGTCCTGGAGGGAGGGCGACAGGGTCACCTTGACCTCGACCGAAGCCTTCTCCGCAGGGGCGTCGACCGCTGTCTGCAGGAGCTTTTCGGCCTCGGCCTGGGACTTGCCGGAGGCACGGGCGTTGGCCATGGCAATCTGCCGTTTCACCGCATCGGCGACGTCGCTGCCGGGCTTCAGCAGCGCCTCGAGGCGGCGCCAGGTCAAGGTCGCGTCCACGAAGTGGCCGGCCTGGTAGTCGCTGATGCCGAGCAGCCACAGCCCACGCTGGTTGTTGGGGTCGATGTCGACGGCCTGCTGCAGCTTGCTGCGCGTCTTGCCTTCGATGACGTGGTCGGGGCGGGCCAGGGAGTCGGCCTCGGCCCACGCGACCATGATGTCGGCACTGTCCGGGGCCAGCTCCATGGCATGGGCATAAGCGTCACGAGCCTTGGCCGGACGCTGCATGGTGCCGTAGGTCTGGCCCAGCAACAGCCAGCCCTGCAGATCGTCCGGGTTGGCTTCCAGTTGCTTTTCGAGCTTGGCCACGGCGGTTTCGATGGTCATGCCGGGTGGCGCCTCGTGCGAGATGGCTTCCATGGCGGCGGGGTTGCCGATCAGGGCGTACACGCCGATGGCGGACAGCGGCAGCAGCAGGGCCAGCATCAGGGACAGGCCGAAAACGCCACGCGGCCGACCGTGCCGCCTTCCCGTGCGCACCAGGGGCAGCAGCACCAGCGCCAGGGCGGCGACGATCATGAGGGCGGCCACGAGGTAGAAGGCTGTGAGCATGTTCGGCTTCGTCGTTGAAAGGGAGGGTGGTGGCGGAAGCGGCGGAGGCTACCAGTCCTCGTCGTCGTGGTCGGGCACTTCCCGTGGCGCGTCCGCGCGGCGCCTGCGCACCGTCACGGCGACCACGCAGGCTCCGGCCAGCAGGATGACCAGCGGGCCGAACCAGAGCAGCCACGTCGAGGGCCGGAGTGGCGGCTTGTAGAGCACGTAATCGGAATAGCGGTCCACGAAGTACTGCTTGATCCGGTCGTCGCTCCAGCCCTGCTGCATTTTCCGGAACGCGATCTGGCGCATCTGCTGGGCCAGTTCGGCATTGGATTCCAGCAGGCTCTCGTCCTGGCAGACCAGGCATCGCAGCTGGCCGGCCAGTTTCTGGAAGCGGACTTCCTCGGCACGGTCCTTGAAGGGCAACGGGTCGATGGCCTGCTGTGCCTGCACCGGTGCGGGTAGAGCCAGGGCCATGGCCGCAGCCGTCAGCGGCAGGCAGCAGAAAGCCAGGCGGGCGAGCCAGGGAAGACGCATCATGTGCCAGCCCCCGTTTTCAGGTTCCGGATGCGGGGCTCCAGCACGGTGCGGATGACCTCGGGCGTGAGCGGGCCGATGTGCTTGTAGCGGATGATGCCGGCGGCATCGACCAGGAAGGTTTCCGGTGCGCCGTAGATGCCGAAGTCGAAGGCGGTCAGTCCGCTCTGGTCGGTGACGACCAGGGTGTACGGGCTGCCATGACGCGCCAGCCAGGCCTTGGCGTCTCCGGGCTCGTCCTTGTAGTTGTAGCCCACCAGCGGCACGCCGAGCTGCGAAGCGTAGTTCATCAGCACCGGATGCTCCTCGCCGCAGGCGAAGCACCAACTGGCGAACACGTTGACGAGATAGGTCTTGCCCAGCATGTCGGCCTTGGTGACGTGCTGGTCCGGCGTCTCCAGCCGGGGCAGGTCGAAGGCCGGGGCCGGCTTGCCGATCAGGGGCGAAGGCACTTCGTTGGGGCTGTGATGCGAGTTCCACCAGATGCCGAAGCCCAGCACCATGAACAGCAGCACGAAGCCGACCAGCGGCAGGATGCGTCCGGTCCGGCTCATGCGGAAGCCTCCGCCTTGCCCGTGTCGTCCAGCGGCCGGGGAGGGGCGGCGCCTGCGGCGACCGTCTCGTGCGCCTCGCGCCGGATGCGGAAGCGCTTGTCGGCCGCGGCCACGAATCCGCCCAGCATCATCAGCAGCCCGCCGGCCCAGATCCAATGCACGAAGGGCTTGTAGTAGATGCGGACCGACCAGGCATTGCCGGCGCCGCTGTCCAGCGGTTCGCCCAGGGCGGTGTAGAGGTCATGGGTGACTCCCGGTGCAATGGCGGCCTCGGTCTGTACCTGGCCGCGCGGGTAGGTCCGCTTTTGCGGGTGCAGCACCTTGACCTGCTTGCCGTTGCCGTTGAAGACGGTGATGGTGCCCTCGTCGGCGGTCCAGTTGGGGCCCTGCGCGTGTTCGACGCCGTCGAAACGGAACGTGTAGCTGCCCACCACCTGTGTCTGCCCCGGTTCCATGCGCACGTCCTTCTGCACACTCAGGGCCTGGCTGAGCAGGGCGCCGGCAATGAAGATGCCCACGCCCAGATGTGCCAGCAGCATGCCGGCCATTTCGGCCGGATAGCGCCGCCCGCGCGGCATGCCGCGCCAGCGTTTGACCACGTACATGGCCACGCCGCGCACCACGTAGGCCGAGGCCAGGGCGCCCAGCACCAGTTTGATGTGGTCGATCGAGCCCTTCCACAGCATCAATGTGGCGATGAGGGCGATGACCAGCGCGAAAATGGCGCAATGCACCAGCACGCGCCGGATTTCGTGCCGGTCGGCCTTGCCCCAGCGCGCGAACGGGCCGATCGGCAGCAGCGCGATGGCCGGGGCCATCAGCAGGATGAACAGCGGGCCGAAATAGGGCGGCCCCACCGAGATGCGTCCCAGGCCCAGGGCGTCTCCGATCAGGGGGAACAGGGTACCCAGCAGCACCATGGCCGCGGAGGCGGTCAGCGCCAGGTTGGCGATCAGCACCACGGTTTCGCGCGACAGGGGGGCGAAGGCCTTGCCGCCCACCACCCGCGGCGCCCGCAACGCGTAAAGTACCAGCGACGCCCCGATGACGATGGCCAGGAAGATGAGGATGTACAGGCCGCGCTTGGGATCGGAGGCGAAGGCGTGCACGCTGGTCAGCACGCCCGAGCGCACCAGGAAAGTACCCAGCAGCGACAACGAAAAGGCAAAGATCGACAGCAGGATGGTCCAGGCGCGCATGCTGCCGCGCTTTTCCGTGATCGCCTGGGAATGGATCAAAGCCGCACCGACCAGCCACGGCATGAACGAGGCGTTTTCCACCGGATCCCAGAACCACCAGCCGCCCCAGCCCAGTTCCTTGTAGGCCCACCAGCTGCCGGCGACGATGCCGAGGCTGAGGAAGCCCCAGGCCGCATTGGTCCAGGGCCGGGCCCAGCGCACCCATTGTTTTTCCAGGTGGCCGCCGAGCAACGCGGCGATGGAAAACGCGAAGGCCACCGAGAAGCCGACGTACCCCATGTACAGCACCGGCGGATGCACGGTCATGCCGGGGTCCTGCAGCAGCGGGTTGAGGTCCACGCCGTTGGCCGGCATCGGCAGCAGGCGCGTGAACGGATTGGAAGTGAACAGGATGAAGGCCAGGAAGCCGATCGAGACCAGGCCCAGCACGCCCAGCACGCGCGCACCGAAAGCCTCGGGCAGGCGCGGGCTGAAGAGGGCCAGGGCAACCGTCCAGACGTTGAGGATCAGTATCCACAGCAGCAGCGAGCCCTCGTGGGCGCCCCATACCGCCGCTATGCGGTAGTACCAGGGCAGCTCCAGGTTGGAGTTTTGCGCCACGTAGGCCACGGAGAAGTCGAACGTCAGGAAGGCCCAGGTCAATGCCACGAAGGCCAATGCCACGAACACCGCCTGGCCGGCGGCGGCGGGGCGGGCCACGGCCATCAGCGGCTTGCTGCCGACCCACGCGCCCAGCAGCGGCAGGACGGCCTGCAGCACGGCCAGCAGCAGGGCCAGGATCAGGGCGAGTTGTCCAAGTTCGGGAATCATGCGTGGCGGCTCCGTGGTGCGGGCGCGGTCATTGCCGGTGTCTCGGGATCAGGATACCGGCACGGGACGGGGGCGTTCATGCTGCCGCCCGTGGCGACGGGCGCGGGCGGCATACAGTCTAACCTCGTCCGCCATGGTCGGTCGGGTTGCCGCCGGCCGGGTCATGGCTCCCGGTGGACGGGGTCTTGTGTTCGCGCTCGGCCTTCCGGATGGCGTCGGCGACCTCGGGTGGCATGTAGGTTTCGTCGTGTTTGGCCAGCACGTCCGTGGCCACGAAGGTGCCGCCCTGCATGTGGCCGGTGGCGATGATGCTCTGCCCTTCGCGGAACAGGTCCGGCAGGATGCCGGTATAGACCACGGGCATGTCGTGGAAGCGGTCGGTAACCACGAAGTCCACCTTCAGCGAGTCGCCGGCCCGGTGCACGGTGCCTTCCTTGACCACGCCGCCCAGGCGGAACTGGGCGCCATCGGGCGATTCGCCGGCGTCGATCTCGGTCGGCGAGAACAGGTAGGTCACGTTGCGCTGCAGCGCGAAGATGCCCAGCGCCGTGGCGACCACGGCGGCCGCCAGGATGAGGCTGATGATGACGAGACGGCGTTTGCGTACGGGATTCATGGCGGCTGCTTGATCGTTGGCGGGCCGGGATGGACGGGTACAGGCCCGTTCAGACCCGGTCCGGCGGCGGGGCGGCGGCATGCGAACGCCGCGACTCCCGGGCATTTTGACGCGCGATGCGGGCGCGCAGTTCCCTCAGCAGGCGCCGCCGGCGCAGGGTCGGCGCCAGCCAGTCGGCCGCCAGCACCGCGAAGAACAGGGCGTATGCGGGCCAGACGTAGGCCGCGTAGCCGCCCATGGCAAGGAACGACTGTAAGCTCATTGGCGCCCCCGTGTGCCTGCCTGTGACAATTCGCGCACCCAGCGCTTGCCGCTTTCCATGTCCAGCAGGTCGGTACGGACCCGGCCCAGCAGGCTGGCCGCCCAGTACAGGTGCGTGGCCAGTGCCATCACCAGCAGGGGCCAGAGCATGCGCGGGTCAATGGTGGAGGGCCCCAGCAGGCGCACCGTGGACCCCTGGTGCAGGGTGTTCCACCACTGTACCGAATAGTGCACGATGGGCAGGTTCACCAGCCCGATCAGGGCCAGGAAACCGGCCGCGCGCGCGCCCTGACGGCGATCCTCGAAGGCGTGGTACAGGCCGATCACGCCCAGATACAGGAACAGCAGCACCAGCTCCGAAGTCAGACGCGCGTCCCACGTCCACCAGGTGCCCCAGGTGGGTTGCCCCCACAGCGAGCCGGTGACCAGCGTGATGAAGGTGAAGGCCGCACCGATGGGCGCCGATTGCATGGCCACCGATTCGGCCAGCTTGATGCGCCAGACCAGGGCGATGAAGGCGGCCACGGCCATGCAGGCATACGCGAACAGGCCCATCCAGGCGCTGGGCACGTGGATGTAGATGATGCGGAAGGCATCACCCTGCTGGTAGTCGGGGGGGGCCATGACCAGTCCGCCGTAGAGACCGACGGCGGCGGCGGCGATGGCCAGGCCGAGCAGCCACGGGCGCAGGTGACCGGCAAAGCGGTAGAAAGTGGGGGGCGCACTCAGGCGGTGCAGCCAGTGGGGGATCCAGTCAGCCATGGCGGAGCTCCGCTGGCGTGTCCGGCATGGCGGGGGAAGGGCAGTCGTTCATGTGTCGAGCGTGATCCGGAGCGCGGCGGCACAGGCCAGTGGAGCCAACACCACGCCGAGTACCAGGGCGGCGCCCAGCCAGGCCAGTGGTGCCACCCAGGGCAACCCTTGTTGCGCCGCCAGCACCGCGCCGGCAGCGAAGATCACCACGGGCACGCACAGCGGCAGCAACATGAGTGCCAACAGCATACCAGAGCGCCGCGTGCCCGCTGTCAGCGCCACCAGCACGGCGCCGAGCAGGCTCAGCAGCGGTGTGGCCAGCAGCAACGCCAGCTCCAGCACATGCAGCGGATGCGGCGGCAGGTGCAGCATGCTGGCGATGATCGGGCCGATGATGATCAGCGGCAGTGCGGTGGTCAGCCAGTGCGCCAGGATCTTCATCGCCACCAGCAGCGCCAGCGGCTGCGGCGCCAGCAGCATCTGCTCCAGCGAGCCGTCCTCGAGGTCGGGACGGAACAGCGCGTCGAAGGCCAGCAGCATCGCCAGCAGCACGATCACCAGCACCACGCCACCGGCGATGCGCGAGAGCAGGGCGTCGTTCGGTCCCAATGCGAAAGGGAACAGCATCGCCACGATCAGCGCGTACAGCACCGGCAGGGCCATGTCGCCGCGCCGGCGCCAGGCCAGCGTCAGGTCGCGGCGCAGGACCGCCCAGCAGGCGGCCGGTGTGCTGCCGGGCCTCATGAACTGCCACCGTGTGGCATGGGCGGCCATTTCTTTGCCTGCCCAAAGAAAACACGCCAAAAGAAAGGGTGCCCCGGCAGCGTGTTGCGCTGCCGGCTTCGCGAACCATGGGACAACGGGTCGGCCCTCATGCCGCCAACCGTATGCGGCGCGGCTCGCCGTGCAGGTAGGTGACCGCACCGTGGCTGGTGACCAGGGCCGCACCACCTTCGCGTGCATGACGCTCGACAAGGCGGTTGACCAGGGCGATGCCTTCGCGGTCGAGATTGGCGTAGGGCTCGTCCAGCAGCCAGATGGCGGCGGGGAGCAGCAGCAGACGGGCCAGCGCGGCACGTTTTTTCTGCCCTGCGGACAAGCGCCGCACCGGCTCATGCTCGTAGCCGGCCAGACCCACGCTGGCCAGCGCCGTCACGGGTTCGGTGCCGCGGCGACGGCCATACAGGCCTTCGGCGACGCGCAGGTTTTCCAGTGGCGAGAGGTCGTGTTTCAGCCCCAGGTGATGACCGAGAAAGATGATTTCCCCGGCCGCCGCGTCGTGCGACAGGGGCCGGCCATGCAGGCGCAGTTCGCCCTCGCCGTGGCGCAGCACACCGGCCAGCAGGCGCAGCAGCGTGGTCTTGCCGCTGCCGTTGTCGCCCTCGATGAGCACCACCTCGCCGGCATGTATGGTGAAATCCAGCGGCCCGAACACCGGCTCGTCGTGGCGCATGAAACCCGCGCCGCGTGCCTCCAGCAACGGACGCGGCTCGATCTCGGGGTCACGGGGCAGGGCGGAGGCATTCATGAGGCGGCCATTCTCCCTTGCCCGGCGCATGCTGTCCATGCGCGGCATTCGGCCGCAGCTTCCGGGCCGGGCGGTGTCTGTCGTCCACTGTCGGCGGGCGGTGCGTCCCGGCCGTCACGGTCCGGATCAGGGTGCGGGGGCGTCGCTCCAGACCAGCCGTGCCGGGGTGTCGCCGGTACCGCAAAGCATGGCGTTCTGCTCGAACCGTCGCAGCCACTGCCACAGGTCGCCGAGCGGCATGCCGGTCACGAACAGGCTGGGTTCGCGCCAGCATTGCCCCTGCTCGTCGTGGCCGACACCGGCGCCGGCGTGGATGCCGGCTTGCGGACATGCCGAGCGCAGGCCGGCAAGCAGCCGGCGCTGGCGTTCGCGGTTGACGGTTGCCGCGAGTGGCCGTGAGCGCGGATTCCAGGCCGTGATGAATCCCCACGGGGCATCCGGCGCCGGAAGGTGATCGCGCAGCACACGCGGCAATGCGTGGCCCGGCACGATCGTCGCGTGGCCGCCGGCGGGCAGGCGCACGCGGTAAGCGCTGCGTGCGTAGAGGGCGGCCAGGCGGGCGCGCGAGGCGGGCATGGTCAGGTGTCGCCCAGGGGCAGCGGGGGCAAGGCGTCATGCAGGTGCGCGACGGCGGCGTCGATGTCCACCGCGTCGGCATCGGCATGCTTCTCCAGCAGTTGCGACAACAGGCGGTCCTGCGCCTCGCCGCGTTCCAGGCAGTACGCGTAGGGCAGGCGTGTGAACGTCACCATGCGGTAGCGCGACATGTACCACCGCGGCACGCGCTCGGACAGGCGTGCCCCCAGACGGCGTTTGCGCAGGTAGTCGGGGTCGACTACCGAGTCGCGCATTTCCACGTAGTTCTCCAGTGCCATGGTGGCGATGGCGTCGGCGTCGGGCTTGCGCTGGCGCTGGAAACGGTCAAGCACGTCGCCTGGCGCGCCGGGGGCCTGTTCCAGCAGGTCGGCCAGGATGGCGGCATCCTCGAAGCCCGCGTTCATGCCCTGCCCATGGAAGGGGACAATGGCATGGGCGGCGTCGCCGATGAGGACGGCCTTGCCGCCGAGGTGCCAGCGTTCCAGGTACAGCGTGCCGAGCGAGCCTACCGGATGCTCGTTCCAGTCCGCGTTGAAGCCGGGCATCAGCGGCAGCACGTCGGCATAGTCGCTTTCGAAGTAGCGTCGCGCGCTGCCGATGTCGGCCACGCTGGCGAAGCTGGGATGGACGCCTTCGCGCGGCAGGAACAAGGTCACCGTGAAGCTGCCTTCGTTGTTGGGCAGGGCGATGCACATGCAGTTGCCGCGCGGCCAGATGTGCAGGGCATGGGGCTCGATGGCGAAGCGTTCGCCGGCGTCGCGGCGGCGTCGCGTGGCCGCGTCGAGTACGGCGTCCGGCAGTTGCGGCAGGGGCGGGATTTCCAGTTCCCGGTAGCCGTGGTCCAGCGGCTCCACGCGCTCGCCCAGGTCGCATGCCTCGCGCATGGCCGCGCGCAGGGCCGAGCCGGCGCCGTCGGCCCCGATGGTCAGCGCGGAGTGGACATGGGTGACATGGTTGTCGGCGCCGGTGAAAGACAGGCGCTCGCGTTCGAAATCGACCGCGCCGAGGGCTTGCCCGAAGTGCGTGCGTACACCGGCTTTTTCGGCGGCGTCCAGCAGCAGCATGTTGAGCCCGCCGCGCGACACCGACTGGTTCACCTCGCTGTCGTCGATGCCGTAGCGTTGCAGGTTGGTGTCGCCATCGCGCTCGTGCACCATGCGTCCGCGCATCATGATGGTGGTATCCAGCACCTCGGCCTCCAGCCCCGCGGCCCGCAGCGCGTTCAGACCGCGCTCGGCGAGCGCCAGGTTGATCGAGCGTCCGCCGGTGAAGCCGGCCTTGCGCGGGTCCGGCAGTTTCTCGTACAGGTCGACGGAGAAACCGCGCTGGGCCAGGAGGGTCGCCATGAGCGAACCGACCAGACCGGCGCCGACGATGGTGATGGCAGGTTTTGGCATGGGTTCTCGCGTCTCAGGTCATGGGTATCGGGGCGGGTGCCGCATTTCCGGGGGCGGGAACGGGGTCACCCGGCCACGGTCGCCCTGGCCACGAAGCTCGACGTGGCATGGCTGAGCACGCCGGACAGCCAGATGCCGACGTCGATCAGCCGGTCCAGGTCGATGCCGGTGTCCATGCCCATGCCGTGCAGCATGTACACCACGTCCTCGCTGGCCACGTTGCCGGTGGCGCCGCGGGCGTAGGGGCAGCCGCCGGCCCCCGACACCGAACTGTCGACGACACGCACGCCGGCCTCGATGCAGGCCAGGATGTTGGCCAGTGCCTGGCCGTAGGTGTTGTGGAAGTGCACCGCCAGCGCCGGCATCGGCACGTCGGCGGCGACCGCTTCGAGCATGGCGCGCGCCTTGACCGGCGTGCCAACGCCAATGGTGTCGCCCAGGGAAATCTCGTGGCAGCCGAGGTCGTGCAGGCGACGCGCCACATGGACCACGTCACGGACCGGCACCTCACCCTGGTAGGGGCAGCCGAGCACGGTGGAGACGTAGCCGCGCACGCGCACGCCATCGGCGCGGGCGCGCTCCATCACCGGCTCGAAGCGCTCGATGGATTCGTCGATGGAGGCGTTGATGTTCTTGCGGTTGAAGGCTTCGCTGGCGGCGGTGAACACGGCGATGTGGTCGGCGCCGGCCTCGCGCGCACGTTCGTAGCCCTTGAGGTTGGGCACCAGCACGGGGTACTCGATGCCGGGCTGGCGGTCGATGCCCTGGTAGACGCGGTCCGCATCGGCCATCTGCGGCACCCATTCGGGGTTGACGAAGCTGGTGGCCTCGATGGTCCTGAGGCCGGTCCGCGACAGGCGGTTGATCAGCTCGATCTTGGTGGCCGCCGGCACGATGGCGCGTTCGTTCTGCAGACCGTCGCGCGGGCCGACCTCGACGATGCGGATGAAGTTGTCGTTGGCCATGGCGTTCACGTCTCCGTGTTCATTCGGCGGCAAAGCGCACCAGCACGCTGTCGGCATCCACGAAGTCGCCTTCGGCGGCTTCGATGCTTTCGATGGTGCCGGCGCGTGGCGCCTTCAGGGCCAGCTCCATCTTCATGGCTTCCATCACGAGCAGCTCCTGGTCCTGCTCGACGCTGTCGCCGGGCCGGGACTTGACCAGCACGATCCGGCCCGGCATGGGGGCGACCACCTGGTCGCCGCCGGCCCCCTCGTCGCTGGCCCAGGCGTAGGCCGGGGCGCGCTCGAAATGGTGGCGCCAGCCGCGGGCGTCGTGCACGGTGACGCGGCCGCCGGTAAGCCGCACCGGTACGCGCCGGGCGACGTCGTCGAAGCGGGCCTGCAGGAAGCCGTCGTGCAGGCGGCTCCCTTCGACGGCGGTTTCCTGTTCACCGTGGCGCAGGCGGTACCGGCCGCGGCTGCCGTGGGCATCGACCTCCAGCCGTTCGCCGTGCGACACGAGCGCGAGGACGCGCCTGCCGGCATGGCCGATGCGCCAGGCGTCGGCCTCGGCCCACGGCGAGTGCGGGTCGGTGGCCGGCGCCGCGCGGCGTGCGGCGGCCTCGTCGTGCATCAGCAGGGCGCACGCGGCGGCCGCCAGGATGCCGGGGTCCGGCTCGGGATCGGTGTCCAGGAAGTCGTCAAGATGGCGGTCGAGATAGCCGGTGTCGATGTCGGCATCGACCACGACCGGATGCGACACCAGCCGCTCCAGGAAGGCGACGTTGGACTTGGGACCGACGATCTCGCAGGCGGCCAGCGCGCCACGCAGCCGCTCGAGGGCCTGGGTGCGGTCGGCGTCATGCACGATCAACTTGGCGATCATCGGGTCGTAGAAGATGGTTACGGTGTCGCCCTCGACCACGCCGCCGTCCAGGCGCACGTGCCGCGAGGGCTCGGGCAGCCGCAGCACCTCCAGGCGGCCGGAGCCGGGCAGGAAGTTCTGCTCGGGATCCTCGGCGTACAGGCGCACCTCGATGGCATGGCCCTCGGCGTGGATGTCCTTCTGGGCCAGCGGCAACGGCTCGCCGTCAGCCACGCGCAGCTGCCATTCGACCAGGTCCAGGCCCAGGGTCATCTCGGTGACCGGATGCTCGACCTGCAGCCGCGTGTTCATTTCCATGAAGAAGAACTCGCCATCGGCGCCCACGATGAACTCGACCGTGCCCGCGCCCACGTAATCCACGGCCTTGGCGGCTGCCACGGCGGCCTCGCCCATGGCCTTGCGGCGCGCGGGGGTCAGGAACGGCGAGGGGGTTTCTTCCAGCACTTTCTGAAAGCGGCGCTGCGCGGAGCATTCGCGCTCGTTCAAGTGGATGACGTTGCCGTGGCTGTCGCCGAAGACCTGGAACTCGATATGGCGCGGGTGTTCGACGTAGCGCTCCAGAATGACGCGCGAATCGCCGAAGGCGCCCTTGGCCTCACGCTGTGCCGAGGCCAGCGCGTCGGCGAAATCCTTTTCCCCGCGCACGATGCGCATGCCCTTGCCGCCACCACCCATGGCCGCCTTGATCATCAGCGGAAAGCCGGTCTTGCGGGCCTCGTCGGCCAGCAGGTCGGGATCCTGGTCCTCGCCGCTGTAACCGGGCACCAGCGGCACGTCGTGCCGGCCCATCAGGATCTTGGCCGCGGCCTTGGAGCCCATGGCCTCGATGGATTCCGGCTTCGGTCCGATGAAGGCGATGCCGGCCGCGACGCAGGCGCGCGAGAAATCGGTGTTTTCCGACAGGAAGCCGTAGCCGGGATGGATGGCCTGGGCGCCGGCCTTTTTCGCCACTTCGATGATGGTGTCGCCGCGCAGGTAGGAATCGGCCGGCGCGGCGCCGCCGATGGGCCAGGCCTCATCGGCCAGGCGCACGTGTTGCGCCTCCGTGTCAGCCTCCGAATACACCGCGATGGCGTGGATGCCGAGACGCCGGCAGGTGCGGATGACGCGGCAGGCGATCTCGCCGCGGTTGGCAATCAATACACGTTCGAACACTTGTTCGTCTTCCCGATGGTGATGGCGTTCCGGGGGGCGGCTTGTGGCGCGGCCACCGGTCTCATGGCTCTTCGGCGGCCCAGTTTGGTTTGCGCTTGTCCAGAAAGGCCGTGAGGCCTTCCTGGCCTTCGTCGGAAACGCGCAGGCGTGCGATCAATTCGGCATTCTCGGTATCGGCCTTGGCGCTGAGCCGTTCGTCGCGGCCCGCAACGCGGAACACCAGCCGCTTGGCGGCCCGCCGCGCCAGCGGGCCGGCCTTTTCCAGGCGGCGTACGGTGGTGGCGACGGCGTCGTCGAGCGCGTCGGCCGGTACCGCCTGGTGCAGCAGGCCGATACGGGTGGCGTGTTCGGCATCGAACACTTCACCGGTCAGGAACAGGTGGCGGGCCTGGCGCAGGCCGATGGCGTCGACCACGTAGGGCGAGATCACCGCCGGTACCAGGCCCAGTTTCACTTCCGACAACGCGAACCGGCTGTCAGTGGTGCCGATGGCGATGTCGCAGCAGGCGATCAGGCCGATGCCGCCGCCGTAGGCTGCGCCGTTGACGCGGGCGATGGTGGGAATGTCGAGAAAGTTCAGGCGGCGCATCA
>CAZMXV010000034.1:0-19697 GCA_964570295.1 uncultured Rhodanobacteraceae bacterium | reverse complement strand
GCACGCCGCGCTTTTCCTCGCACAGGGTGATCACGCTGCCGACGTGGTCGGGCGGCGTGAGGATGTTGGCCAGAATGATCGGCTCGCGGATCTCCTCCACCTGTGGCGACGGGGGCAGCTTGGCCGGGTTGTCCAGCTCCATGATGTCGCCGTCGCTTTTCAGGATCTCGTAGACCACGGTGGGCGCCGTCGTCACCAAGTCCAGGTCGTACTCGCGCTCCAGGCGTTCCTGCACGATTTCCATGTGCAGCATGCCGAGGAAACCGCAGCGGAAGCCGAAACCCATGGCCTCGGAGGATTCCGGCTCGAAGAACAGTGCGGCATCGTTGAGGCGCAGCTTGTCCAGCGCTTCGCGCAGGTTGCCGTAGTCGTCCGCGTCGACCGGGAACAGCCCCGCGAACACGCGCGGCTGCATGGTCTGGAAACCCGGCAGCGGCTCCGGCGCGGGGTCGTTGGCAAGGGTCAGGGTGTCGCCCACCGGCGCACCATGCACATCCTTGATGGCGGCGTTGATCCAGCCCACCTCGCCGGCCGAAAGCTTGTCCAGTTTCTTGCGCTTGGGTGTAAACACGCCCAGTTCGTCCACGCCGTGGGTACGGCCTGTGGACATCACCTCGATCTTGTCGCCGGGCCGGATTTCGCCCTGCATCACGCGCACCAGCATCACCACGCCCAGATAATTGTCGAACCAGGAGTCGATGATGAGCGCCTGCAGCTTGTCCGAATCGCGTTTCGCCGGCGGCGGAATGCGCGCCACGATGGCTTCCAGCACGTCGCGCACGTTCTCGCCGGTCTTGGCACTGACGGCGATGGCATCGGAGGCGTCGATGCCGATGACGGCCTCGATTTCCTCCTTCACCCGCGCCGGATCGGCCGTGGGCAGGTCGATCTTGTTCAGCACCGGCACCACCTCCAGGCCCTGCTCCACCGCCGTGTAGCAGTTGGCCACCGACTGCGCCTCCACGCCCTGGGCGGCATCGACCACCAGCAGCGCGCCCTCGCAGGCGGCCAGCGAACGGCTCACCTCGTAGGAGAAGTCCACATGGCCGGGCGTGTCAATGAAATTGAGGTAATAGGTCTCGCCATTCAACGCCGTGTACGGCAACGACACCGACTGCGACTTGATGGTGATGCCACGCTCGCGCTCGATGGGGTTGTTGTCCAGCACCTGCTGGGCCATCTCGCGCTCGGTGAGCCCCCCGCACAACTGGATGATGCGGTCGGCCAGCGTGGACTTGCCGTGGTCGATGTGGGCGATGATGGAGAAATTGCGAATATGATCCATGGGCTGACAGGCTGGCGGTGTATCCGTGTCGGGCCGCAAACGGCGCGGCGCCTCCCGGGTTCCGGGCGGCGCCGCGCAACAAGCGGTCGGGGATTATCGCATGGATTGGCCCCGAACCAGGGAGGACTGCGGATCACGTGCCAGCCGCGGGAAGGTCATGTTTTTCGAGACGCCCCCCGCGGCGCTTCCGGCCAGCGAAAGACGGCACGCCAGCGGAGGCCGGCGCGCCGTCCCGTGCGGTCAGTCCTTCTCGGGCACGGTGATGGTGGTGAAGCCGGTGTTGCCGCCGCGCGTGCGCACCAGCAGCATCACGGTGTCGCCGGGCTTGACATTCTTGGTCCACTTGTCGAAATCCTTGACGCTGGACACGTCGTGCTGGCCCACCATGAGGATCACGTAGCCCGGGCGCAGGCCCGCTTCCATGGCCTGGCGACCGGTGACGTTGTTGACCACCACGCCGCGGTCCTTCTTGATGTCCAGGGCCTCACGCTGTTCGTCGGTGATGTTTTCCACGCTGAAGCCCAGCGCCCCGGTACCGGACACTTCGTGCGGCGAAGCCGTCGAGGAATAGGAATCCTCGTCGCGCGGCTTCTCGCCCAGCTTGACCTGGACCTCCTTGTGCTTGCCCTCGTGCAGCACTTCCAGCGTGACCGTGGTGCCGGGCTTGGTCGCGGCCACCATCGGCGGCAAGTCGGAGGCGTTCATGATTTTCTTGCCGTTGAAGGACAGGATCACGTCGCCCGTCTCCAGGCCGGCCTTGTCGCCGGGGCTGCCGCTGTTGACGCCGGCCACCAGCGCACCGCTGGCGGTCCCCAACTTCAGGGCCCTGGCCTTGCTGGCATCGACCGGCTGCACCATCACGCCGATCATGCCGCGCGAGACATAGCCCTTGTCCTTGATCTGGCGCACGGCGTCCATGGCGATGTTGATGGGTATGGAGAACGACACGCCCATGTAGCCGCCGGTGGAGGAATAGATCTGCGAGTTGATGCCGACCACCTGGCCGTCCAGGTTGAACAGCGGACCGCCGGAGTTGCCGCGGTTGATGGGCACGTCGGTCTGGATGAACGGCACGTCGGACTGGTCGCGCGCGCCGAAGCTGCGGCCCACCGCGCTGACGATGCCCTGGGTCACGGTGTAGTCGAAGTCGAACGGCGAGCCGATCGCCAGCACCCACTGCCCCGGCTCGAGGGTGGAGGAGTCGCCCAGCGTCACGGTGGGCAGGTCCTTGGCGTCGACCTTGAGCAGGGCGATGTCGTAGGGCTTGTCGGTGCCCACCACCTTGGCGGTCAGCACGCGGCGGTCGTGCAGGCGCACCGATACCTTGTCGGCATCGTCCACCACGTGGTCGTTGGTGAGGATGTAGCCGTCACTGGAAATGATGAAACCCGAACCGATGGAGGTGTGCTCGGGTTCGCCCTCCGGCACCATCGGCTGGCCGAAGAAACGACGGAAGATGTCGGGAACCCCCGGCGGCAGCTGCTGCGGGCCACGGGACCGGGTACGGAAACGGTGGTTTTCGCTGCTGCCGTCGTACTTGGCTTCCACATGGACCACGGCCGCGGAGTTCTTCTTGACGATCTGTGTGAAGTCGGGCAATTGCGCCGCGCAGGCACTTGCCGCCATCGCCAGCAAGGCAAGACCGGTGCTCAGTCGCAGGGTCAGGCGATTCATGGGTGGTTACCTCCTGTCATGATGATCCGGAACGGAAAAACCTGGGGCACGGCATGGGGACGCGGGTGCGGCGAACAAGAGCTCCCGCATCGCGGCCACGCATGCCGCGCTGGCATCAAAAGCATACGGGGATTTCACGCCCGGAGCCCGCAGGCCCGGGCGACGATGAAACGGTTATTGCGCCTGCAGTCGCAGCACGCCCTGCGGCGCGGCCTGCTGCTGGTAGGCCGGTGGCGGTGCCGGCCAGAGGCGATAGGTGCCCTGTGCCGACGCGCGATGGAAGCTCCGGGTGTGCGGCAGCTGCATGTAGGGGGCCAGGCGCCGTTCGTAGTAGCCCGGCTGCTGTTCGTTCATGCGCATCCACTGCCCCAGCGAGGAAAAATTGGCTGCCGCCGGGCTGGCCATGCGTGCCGCCGACGGCGACGCCTGCAGCCAGCGCGGTACCGCCGGTGCGTTCATGGCCGGCGCCGAAGCGTGGTCGTTGGCGGCGGGGCCGGTCGCGGCCAGCGTGGCGGTCCGGGAGGATGTGTCCAGGTTGGCGGTGGCCGCGCTGTCGTGCATTTGCGGCTGCGTGACCACCAGTGCCGCCACGGCGACACCCGCGGCGATTGCGCCTCCGGCCGACCAGCGCAGCCAGCGATGCGGATGCCGGCGCGTCTTCGGCACGGCCACGGTGGCGGGTGTCGACGTCTCGATCCGGCGCATGACCCGGGCAGCGAAATCCTCGTCGGCCAGCAGCGGCAGCTCGCCGCGCAGCCCGTCACCGATGAGGTGATAGCGGCTGAAGGAGGCGCGCAGGGCCGCATGGCCGTCCATGCGGCGCAGCATGAAGCGCAGCTGGTCCTCGGTCAATTCGCCGTCGATCAGGGCGGAAAGGGTTTCGTGTTCGTCGCTATGGCTCATGTCGTCGACTCCTCGCGGCCGGGGAGCAGCGGCCGCAACTGCTGGTCAATCGCCTCGCGGGCACGGAATATGCGTGACCGTACCGTACCGATGGGGCAGTCCATGGCCCGGGCAATCTCCTCGTAGCTGAGTCCTTCCACTTCGCGCAGCGTAATGGCGGTACGCAGCTCCTCGGGCAGTTCTTGGACAGCGTCGACCACGGTTTGTTCAATTTCCTGGCGCATCATTTCGCGCTCGGGGGTGGCGTTTTCCGAAAGCCGTTCGGCGCCGGGCCCGTACACCGCGTCGGCCACGTCCACATCCTCGTTCGGCGGACGCCGGCGCATGGCCACCAGGTGGTTCTTGGCGGTATTGACCGCAATCTTGTACATCCAGGTATAGAAAGCGCTGTCGCCACGAAAGGAATCGATGGCGCGCCAGGCGCGCAGAAAGGCTTCCTGTGCCACGTCCTGGCATTCGCTGCGGTCGGCCACGTAACGCGAGATCAGGCCCACGATACGGTGCTGGTATTTGCGCACCAGCAGATCGAAAGCCCGTGAATCACCTTGTTGTACGCGCTTGACCAGCGCGCGATCCAGTTCGTTTTCGCCCATCCGGGCCGTTCTCCCTTGACGCGGACAGGAGCCACACGTCGTTGTAGGACTGCCAACTTGCCGCCAAGTTCACTCGTTTGGCGCTCCCGCCTTCTGGCAAGGTGGGGGCCCGTACCCCGGGGGTCAAGGCAAAGCCATTATCCCGCAGGTACGGACCCCGCGTGCCATCTGCCCCGGCGAAGATTCATCCGGCATGCAGGAGGGTACCCGCGGGCATGCTTCCCCCTGCCCCGGCCGGTGCGGAGCGGACGCCGGGTCAGCCCACGTCGTCGCGACGGCCGCGCAAAAGCTGCTGGCGTTCGGCCAGCAGGTTGTCGAAGGCGTTGCGCGCCAGCGGGCGGCAGAACAGGTAGCCCTGCAGCTCGTCGCACCCCTGCCGGCGCAGGAAATCGAGATGGGCCTCGCTCTCCACGCCCTCGGCCACCACGGAACGGTTGAGACTGTGCACCATGTCGATGGTGGCCTTGACGATGGCCTCGTCGTCGGGATCGACGCCAATGTTGCGCACGAAACTCTGGTCGATCTTGACCCGGTCGGCCGGCAGTTTCTTCAGGTAATCCAGCGAGGACTGCCCGGTGCCGAAGTCGTCGATGGCCAGGCGGCAACCGAGTTCGTGCAGGGCATGCAGGTTTTCCATCAGGTGCGGCATGGATTTCACGCTGATGCTCTCGGTGACCTCCAGCTCCAGGCTGCCGGGAGGCAGGCCGTTCTCGTCGAGGGCCGAGCGCACCATCTCCGCCAGGCCCGGCTGCATCAGTTGCATGGCCGACAGGTTGACCCCCACGCGCAGCGCCAGTCCGTAACGCTGGTGCCAGCGGGCGGTGGCTTCGCAGGCCGTGCGCAGCACCCACTCGCCAATGCTGATGATGAGGCCGGTTTCTTCCGCGATGGGAATGAAGAAGCCGGGGCTGATGGTACCCAGCTCCGGGTGCTCCCAACGTACCAGGGCCTCCATGCCGACGATGTCCTCGGTGACGGCATCGACCTGCGGCTGGTAGTGCAGGCGCAGTTCGCCGTTCTTTTCCGCCTGGCGCAACTTGGTTTCCAGGGCCACGCGCTGCTGGTGGGACTTGTCCGGCATGGCCACGTACACCTGGTAGCCGTTGCGGCCGCGCCCCTTGGCACTGTACATGGCCACATCGGCATGCTTGAGCAGGCTTTCGGCACTGGCCGCATCGTCGGGGAAGAAACTTATGCCGATGGAGGCGGTGATGTGCAGTTCCGAGCCGTCGTCCAGCATCAGCGGCGCATCCATCAGGCGCACGATCTTTTCGGCGATCCGCAGCACGTCGTCGCGCAGGGTGATGTGGCGCAGGATGATGATGAACTCGTCGCCGGCATACCGTGCCACGGTATCCGAGGCGCGCACGCTGCCCCGCAGGCGCTTGGCCACGGCCACCAGCACTTCGTCGCCCACCGAATGGCCCAGCGAATCGTTGATGCTCTTGAACCGGTCCAGATCGACGAACAGCACCGCGAACATTTCGCCGGTGCGACGGGCCTCGCGCAACGTGGTTTCCAGACGGTCGTTGAACAGCAGGCGGTTGGGCAGGTGCGTGAGGCCGTCCAGCAGGCCGTGTGCCATGCCCTGCTGGCGTGCCCGCTCCAGCTCCATGTCGAAGGCGAAACGGATGGTGGCCGCGCGCAGGGTTTCGGGCACCAGCGCCTCGGAGGGCCACGGTTCGCGGCTGCCGGCCAGGAAGGCGCCCAGCACGTTCTTGCGCTCGTCGACCAGGGGCAGGCCGGCAAAGGCGTTGAAGCCCATGGCGGCGACGAAGGCGTCGGAGCCGGCCAGGCGCTGGGCATCCACGGAGTGGATCAGGGTGTCGCCGTCCAGAACCAGGCGCAAGGCGGGTTGCCGGAGCACGTCGGGCATGTCCCCGCCGGGCGGTTCACGAAACTCCTGCACCCAGGTTTCCGTTTCCGCGCTGGCTTCCGGCAATGCCCGGTATACCCCGACGAAATCCACCGGCAAGGTGGCCAGCAGCATGCGTACCGCCTCGCGCATGCCGCTGTCGCCGCTGCCGGCCACGTGGATGCGTGCCAGCAGGTTCAGCATGAGGCGGGCATGGGCGACATGGCTGTGGGGCTGCAGCGAGGTGACGTGAACCATCCCGCCGTCGCGCGCCACCGGCCACGTGACGGCACGCATGAGGTCGGTACGCCCGTCGCGCCGCGGGCGCTGCACCACGTGCTCGATGCGGCCGGAAGAGCGTGTTTCGCCACCCGGTGAAGGGCCGCTTTCTCCCAGCAGTTCCGCCAGCTCCCGGCCTTGCACGGTGGCCATGCCCTTTCCCGTATGGGCCAGGAATGCCGGATTGACCTCGAGCACCTTGCCGCCGGGAGTCGACACGATCCACTCCTGGCTGTCGTGTTCGAACGCGAAGCGGTAATCGGCACCGCCGGAGGCTTCGGGCCCGGCTTCCCGCGACACCGGCAGCCTCGGTCCGCACGGCACATTCAGGTGTGCCCGCACCTTTTCGAGGGCCGCCGGACCTTCCACCGGCACGGTGAGCCAGGCGGTCACGTCCGGATGCGAGTTGTCCCTGTCCCAGACGCGATGCGCGGGGTGACGCGCGGGCAGGCCCAAAATGGGGATGCGGGCGTATTCGGGGGTTTCCCGAAGCCACGCGCAAAAAGACTGCACGTCACGCGCCTCGCCGCAGAATTCCAGCAGCACCAGCCCCAGCGGCGGCTTGTCGACCAACAGGGCCCGTGCCTGCTCGATATCCCGGGCGGCGTGGATGGTGTCGAGCCCGTCACCGTCCAGCGTATTGAAAAGCGTACGCCGATCGTCGCGCTCCGTTGTCACGATCAGGATGGCCGGGCTGGCGGCGGAATACGTCGCCATGGCTACCGTACCCAGCGCCCGTCACGCAGCCGCAGCTTCGCCGGCTGGTCGCATTCGTGGCGCAATGTCTCGGCCAGATCACCCAGCGACGCGGCCAGGCCGGATCCGCCGTCGAACAGGACCACGCGCCGCACGACCCCGTCACGCGCGCGATCCAGCCGCTGCAGCAAGGCGCGTTCCGCGGCCGGCAAAGGAACAATCAGGTCCGGCATCAGGTAGATGCCGAAATGGCGGCTCTTCTGGGCATGGCGCAGGGTATCGCCGGCGCGTTGGCACCCCGGAACGCACACGCTGCGATCGCGCAGGCTCTTGAGGCCCTCGTCCCGGCGCCATACGTACACGGCCTGGCCGCTGTGGCGGATTCGCAGACGAAACTGTTCGATCAGCGCCTCCGGCTGCCTGGTTTCCAGTACGACGACGGCCTTGTCCGTATCGAGAATGCGATCGAACAAGTCCTTTCCCGCCTGCATCAGGATCGCTTCCGTCGTCATGTCCGCTTGCAAACCACACACCAAGGCAGCTTCAAACTAGCAGCAAGCCATCCTCCAAAATCGGACGCTGCTCTCAATTGCGGCATGCCGACCGCCTCCGGCCCCGGCCCCGCCACGGGAGCGCCGGCCTCCGCCTCCCGGACATCTCGCATTCGACAGGTGCTCGCGGTATCGTGATTGCCCGTTCCATACGAGCTGGCGCGAACATGTTCGAAGGGCTTCGCTTCAACCACTGGAAAACCTCGCAGGCCGACAACGGCGTGGTCACGCTGGGCCTGGACCGGGCCGACAGCGCGGTCAACGCCATCTCGCGGGCCATGCTCGAAGAGCTGGACGTGATCATCGAGCGTCTGGAAATCGAGCACCCACCAGGGGTCATCATCCACTCGCTGAAGGATGGCGGCTTCGCGGCCGGCGCGGACATCCGCGAATTCGTGCGCTACGAAGCCGAGGGCACGGTGCTGGACAACATCGAGTATGGCCAGCGTGTCTACCAGCGCCTGGCGCGCCTGCCCTGCACTACCGTCGCAGCCGTCCACGGCCACTGCATGGGGGGCGGCACGGAGCTGATACTGGCATGCCGCCAGCGCGTGGCGGTGGATGCACCGGACACCCGTATCGGGCTTCCCGAAGTCATGCTCGGCATCCATCCCGGCTGGGGCGGAAGCGCCCGTCTGCCCCGCCTGATCGGAGCCCCCGAGGCACTCAAGGCCATGCTGGCCGGCAAGCCTTTTTCCGCACGCAAGGCACGGGCCGCGGGCCTGCTCGACCGCACCGTGACGGACAAGGCGGAGCTCTTGGCCGCCGCCGCTGAACTGGCCCGCCGCCCGCGTCGGCGCCCCTTCGGCCAGCGCTTCACGGCCTGGGGCAGCAACATCTGGCCGGCGCGCCAGATCCTGGCACCGATGGTGCGCCGGCAGACCGCGGCCAGGGTGCGCAAGGCGCACTACCCTGCCCCCTTCGCCCTCATCGACGTCTGGCGCCGGGGCGGCGGCAATATCCGCCAACGCCTGAAGCTGGAGGCGCAATCGGTCGCCCGGCTGGCCCGGACATCCACCGCGCGCCAGCTCATCCGCGTGTTCTTCCTGCAGGAGCAGCTCAAGAAGCAGGGCGCGGGCATTGAACACGGCATCCACCATGTGCATGTCGTCGGCGCCGGCGTGATGGGCGGCGACATTGCGGCCTGGAGCGCCTGGAAAGGCTTCGACGTCACGTTGCAGGACCGCGAGATGGCATACATCGAACCGGCCCTGCAGCGCGCCCGCAAGCTGTACGACAAGAAGGCCCGCGGCGACACCGCCCGTGCCACCGCGGCCCGCGGGCGCCTCAAGGCGGACGTCGAGGGCACCGGCGCGGCCACGGCGGATCTTGCCATCGAGGCCATCTTCGAAAACGCCGAGGCCAAGACGTCGTTGTATGCCGACATCGAACCACGCCTTCCGACCCAAGGCATCCTGGCCAGCAACACCTCCAGCATTCCGCTGGACGAACTGCGCCAGCGGCTGGCCCGTCCCGGCCATTTCCTCGGCCTGCACTTCTTCAATCCAGTGGCGCAGATGCCGCTGGTGGAAGTGGTCCGCCACGACCGCCTGGACGCGGGGACGGAGAAACGCATGCTGGCGTTCTGCCGCGCCATCGGCAAGCTCCCCGTACCGGTCCGCGGCACGCCGGGCTTCCTGGTCAACCGCATCCTGATGCCGTACCTGCTGGAGGCCATCCGCATGTACCACGAAGGCATTCCCGGCCCGGTGCTGGACAAGGCCGCCACCCGCTTCGGCATGCCCATGGGGCCCATCGAGCTGGCCGACACCGTGGGCCTGGACGTGTGCGCCTCCGTCGGCAAGGAACTGGGGCCCTTCCTCGGCCTGGACATTCCGCCGGACCTCGAAAAACAACTGGAGGATGGCCACCGCGGCAAGAAGGACGGCCAGGGTTTCTATGCCTGGGAAGACGGCAAGCCGCGGAAGCCTGAAGTGGAAAAGGGCTACCGGCCGCCCGCCGACATCCAGGACCGCCTGATCCTGCCCATGCTCAACGAGGCCGTGGCCTGTCTGCACGACCACGTGGTCGACGACGCCGACCTGCTTGATGCCGGCGTCATTTTCGGTACCGGTTTCGCCCCCTTCCGCGGCGGCCCTCTCCAGTACATCCGCGATACCGGCCCCGACACCCTGCGCGCCCAGCTGGAGGCGCTCGCCACCCGCCACGGCGACCGTTTCCGGCCACGCGAAGGCTGGGATGCCGAGACTCTGCGGGCTCCTGCCCCGCCTCCCTCCACGACAAACTGACGGCGCCACGAAGCCGTTCCCCCTGACGCGCGCGAGGGAAAAAGCGTGCCGGCGCGCCGACCGGCAACTTACGCCGTGGCCAGAAGCGCCACGGCGGCGACCGCCAGCAACAGCCCGGCACGGTTCAGCCGTCCCGGACGCTCATGGAAACACCACACGCCCACCAGCGTCGCCAGTACGATGACGCCGATGTTCATGGCTGAAAACACCAGGGCCGGATCACCCGGCAAGTGACGATGCGCCTGGACGTAGAAGAGGATATTGCCGAAATTGAAGCTTCCCAGCAGCACGGCAAACAGCGCATGCCGTGCACGCCAGCGGCCACGACCGGTGGCATACAGCCAGGCGACATGAAACGCCGCCAGCACGAAGGCCAGCAGGAACGTGGCCAGCAGCACGTCGGCGAACGGCACCCCGGTCAACTGCGCCATCTGCTTGAACAGGATGTCGATCAGGCCCATGCCGACGAAGACGATGGCCGGCCAGTGCCAGCCACCACCCCGCCCCGCCGTGTCCGTTGCGGCAGAGCGGGTGGCGATGAGGACCATCGCGACCAGTCCCGCCGCCATGCCGATGCCCTTCTGCCAGCTCAACGCCTCACCGAACAGCGTGAACGCGGCAATGAGCGGCAGCAGCAACGACAGGCGCTGCGCCGCATCGGTGCGCACCACGCCCACCTGTCGCACCGAGTGCGCCAGCACCAGGAACATGCCCGGCAGCAACGCGCCCAGGGCGAGCAGGATCCCCCATGCCGGATCATCCGGCGAGCGCAGCAGGAGGATCGGCGAGGGGTCCAGAAGCCCCAGGCACAGCAGACCCGCCACCAGGTAATTGCCGGCGATGGCCTGACGGATATCCACCCGGTGGCGCGGTGCCAGCTTCAGCAGCACCGACACCACCACGCTGCACACGACACTCAGGACAAGGTAGCCCACGGTGCAGGATCTACCAGACCAGGTCGTCGGGTACGCCGTCGTCCGGTGGCGGCGCCTCGGGATCGACCATCAACGCCACGTGGTCCGGCGCGAATTCGCGCACCTGCCTGACGATGTCCGGCGCGACCAGAAGGTAGCTTCCGCTCAACTGCACCACGCCCAGTTTTCCGGCATTGAGCTGGTCGAGCTGGGCCTCGTCGACATACACGCGGCGGATCTTGCCGCCATACTCGAAATGGCGCGCATGCTCGGCATCGGGCTTGTTGAGCCGGTTGCCATCCAGCAGTTTCTGCAGGCGCCGCTTGCGCTCCTTGCGTTCACGCGCCTCGGCTTCCGCTTCCGCCTTCGCCTGCCGGCGCTCATGTGCCTCGGCTTTGGCACGCATGGCATAAGCCCGCGCCAGGTCCACCTCACCGGGCTGGTCGGCCTTGCCGCCGTGCCGGCCGCCCCGCCGGGGCTTGCCGCCTTTTTTTCCCTGCGACGGCTTGGGCTTGCGCGTCTGCTTGACGAGGCCGCTCTTCAGCAGCTGGTCGCGTAATGATTCGGACATGCCTCTATCCCTGGTGCGTGCTCAATAATGGGGCGGGGGTGGTTCGTCGCGGGCATCGTGGCCGACGGCGCTGCGCATGGACGACAACTCCGCGCGCAGGTCGCGTACCGCCTGTTCCAGCGCCAGCAGGCGCCGCGACTGGGTGGTATCGGCATCGGTCAATGTGCTGACGGCCTCGTCAACGAAGGCAAGGCGCGTTTCCAGATCGTCCAGGCGTTCCTGCATCCGGGAGTCAGACATGGCCGGCCTCCGGGCGCACGACGCTGCGGCCGCGGCCGATGCCATAGTAGGCGATGCCGGCCGCCTCCACGGCTTCGGGCTCGTACAGGTTGCGCCCGTCGAACAGCACCGCCGCCGCCAGGGCATCACGGATACATGCAAAGTCCGGGCTGCGGAAAGCCTTCCATTCCGTCACCACGGCCAGGGCATCCGCTCCCTGCAGCGCCGCATAGGCGTTGTCGCACAGGACAAGGTCGTCACGGTCGCCGTAGATGCGGCGCGCCTCGTCGCCGGCCTCCGGATCGAAAGCCCGTACCTTCGCGCCGGCCTGCCACAGCGCCTCCATGAGGTAGCGGCTGGGAGCCTCGCGCATGTCGTCGGTATTGGGCTTGAAGGCCAGGCCCCACAGTGCCACGGCGCGCCCCTTCAGGTCGCCTTTGAAATGCCGCTGCATCAGCGCGAACAGATGATGTTTTTGCGAGGCGTTGACGGCCTCGACCGCTCCCAGCAGACGAGCCTGGTAGTCGTGGGCGCGGGCGGTGCGCTCCAGCGCCTGCACGTCCTTGGGAAAGCACGAACCGCCGTAGCCGGCACCGGGGTAGATGAAGTGGTAGCCAATGCGCGGATCCATGCCCATGCCGTTGCGCACCATCTCGATGTCGGCCCCCACGCGCTCGGCAATGTTGGCCAGTTCGTTCATGAAACTGATCTTGGTCGCCAACATGGCGTTGGCCGCGTATTTGGTGAGCTCGGCGGAACGCTCGTCCATCACTACCAGGCGGTCGTGGTTGCGGTTGAACGGGGCGTACAGCTTGCGCATCAACTCCACGGCATGCTTGCTGGACGTGCCCACGATGATGCGGTCCGGGCGCATGCAGTCGTTGACGGCGTCGCCCTCCTTCAGGAACTCGGGGTTGGACACCACATCGAAATCGGGTGCCTTGCCCCGCGCCTCCAGCACTTCCGCCAGCGTCTGCCGCACGCGATCGGCGGTGCCCACCGGCACCGTGGACTTGTCCACCACCACCGTGTACCCCGCCATGTGCTCGCCGATGGTGCGCGCCACCTCCAGCACGTAGCGCAGATCGGCGCTGCCGTCCTCGTCCGGCGGCGTGCCCACGGCAATGAACACCACTTCGCCATGGGCCACGGCGGGAGCGGCCTCGGTGGTGAAGGCCAGACGCCCCGCCGCGTGGTTGCGTCTGACCATCGGCTCCAGGCCCGGCTCGTAGATGGGAACCTCGCCACGCTCCAGACGCGCGATCTTGTCGACATCGACATCCACGCAGACGACATGATTGCCCATTTCGGCAAGACAGGTGCCGGTGACAAGCCCCACGTAACCGGTACCGAAAATGGTGATTCTCATTGAGATCCCTTGCTGGGCGACAGAACTTTCATTGTAAGCGGCGACATGGACGGCCACCACCACGACACGCGGCTTTCACGACGAAAAAGGGGGCGAACCGTGGTCCGCCCCCTTGTCGTCATTCCTGTCGGGCCGGATCAGTTCCCGTCACCACCGGACGAGGCGGCCTTGGTGCTTTCCAGCTTCACGTCGAACACGATCGTGGCGTTGGGCGGAAAGCCGTTCTTGGGCTGCGAGCCATACGCCAGGTTGGCCGGAATCCAGAACTTGTAGTGGCTGCCCACCTGCATCAGCTGCAGGCCCTCGCGAAAGCCGGGGATCACGTTGGACAGCGGAATCGGCATGGACTTGCCGCCCTCCGGATCCGGATGGTCCGCCGAGGCATCGAACTTCTTGCCGTTGAGGAAGCTGCCGGTGTACTCCACCTGCACGGTGTCGCCCGAACCCGGGCGCTGGCCCGAACCGCTTTCCAGCACCTTGTACTGCAGGCCCGAAGCGGTGGTTTTCACGCCCGGCGCCGACTTGTTCTTGGCCAGGAAGGCGTCGCCTTCCTTCTTGTTCTCGGCGGCCACCTTGTCGTACTCGGCCTTGGCCTTGGCCTGAAGCTGCTCCATGAAGGCCTTGCCGACCTTGTCGGCCTCTTCCTTGCTCATGGTCGGCTTCTGCCCCGACAGCATGGCCTTCACCGCGTTGGCCACGATGGCGGGATCCACTTCTTCACGAACGATCGGCGGCAACTGGCTGGCCATGTCCCAGCCAACCACGTAGCTGGCCTTGGCCTTGTCGACCTTTGGCGTGGCCGTGGACTTGCTCGACTGGGCAAACGCGCCCACAGACATGCCCAGCGTGGTGGCAACGACGGCTGCCAGCAGCATGGGTCGATACATTTGCTTCATTCGTGACTCCCTCGGGTTCATGACGTACATGATGGTGTGTGGTTGCCCGGGCCCCGCGGCCCCGGCAGGTGTGGCATTGTGCGGTGCCGGAGGGCCGTTGGCAACGGCATGGGCCATTGACCGTGACGCACCGCAAAGGTTCCGGCGCCGGCATCATCATCTGCCCCCGCGCTTTCCTGTCGCGACACGTCGCTTCAGGTATCCGGCCCATCCTTTTGTTTGTCTTCGGGTTTGTAAATCGTGTCGCGCAATGTCGCCTGCAGGCGCGCGTGCACCTGCACCAACCCCCGCCACAGTACGAGCGCCATCCCCACCCCCACCACCAGCAGCATGATCATCACACCGCGCGAAGGCAGGATGGCCGACCCCAGCACCCCCACCAGCAGGGCCAGACCCAGCAGAGTGGCCAGCGGAATCAGCTGCGCCAGCACCGAGCGCATGGCATGCGTGTACTCGCCGGCGAAGCGTTCGCGGATGCCCAGTTCGGCCAGCAGCATTCCGAGCGCCTCGGCCTTGCGGTAGACGGCGATCAGCATCGGCAGCGAAAGGAACAGTGCCACCGCCCAGATGATCGCGTGGCGCGACTCGCGGTAGATGCCCAGGTCGGAAAACCAGCGCCAGTTGTTCGCGTTGATGTAGGCGCCCAGCACGAACAGGGCGATCACCAGGATCACGTTGACGCCGATGTGCCACAAGAAGCGCCGCAGCATGGCCGCGATGGCCGCGTTCTCCTCCACCGGACGCAGGCTCTGCAGCCAGCCGGTGTAACTGACGGCCAGTACCCGCAACGGCCGCGGCACCAGGTGCCGGGAGGCATGGATGACGCCGTCGGCCGAACGCACCAGGTAGGGCGAGACCGCCATGCACACCACCGACACCGCCACGGCAATGGGATACAGGAACTCGCTGGTGGCCTTCAACGTCAGCCCCAGCGTGGCGATGACGAACGAGAACTCGCCGATGACCGCCATGCTGAGACCGGTACGCAGCGAAGTACGCGGCCCTTTGCCGGTGACGAACAGGCCCAGGCTCACCATCAGCGACTTGCCCACGATCACCACCATCGCGACGATCAGTGCCGGCACCGCATAGTCGACCAGGATGCGCGGGTTGATGCGCAAACCGATGGCCACGAAAAACAGGGCCGCGAACATGTCCCGCAACGGCTCCACCAGATGCACCACGCGCGCCGAACTGCGCGCCTCGGCCACCACCACGCCGGCCAGGAAGGCGCCCAGCGCCACGCTGAAGCCCAGTTTGGAGGCCAGCAGGCTGGCACCAAAGCAGATGCCCAGCACCACCACCAGCAGGATCTCGTCGCGGCCGTAGGCGGCCACGCGATCGACCAGCCGCGGCAGCAGCAGCAGACCCAGCACCATGCCCACCACCACGAACATGCCGAGATGGCCGATCACCGTGAATGCGGCGTCGGCCTGCACCGTGCCGCTGATGGCGACTGCCGTCAGCAAGGTGATCACGACGATGGTCAACACGTCCTCGCCGACCAGCATGCCGACCACGGTGCGCGCGAACGGCAGGTGCTTCAGGCCGCCCTCGGCCAACGTGCGCGTGGCAACCATGGTCGAGGACAGCGACACGATGGCGCCCAGGAAGATCGAGTCGGTGAAGTTCCAGCCGAAGGCCTTGCCCAGGCCGTAGCCGATCCACAGCATCATGCCGACCTCGGCCACGGTGGCGACCAGCACGCCCGCACCCACCTCGCGCATCTTGCGCACGCTGAAGTCGAGGCCCAGGGTGAACAGCAGCAACACCACGCCGAGATTGGATATGTCGTCGATGGTGCGCGGGTTGTCCACCAGCACGCCCGGCGTGTAAGGACCGATCAGGATGCCGGCCAGGATGTAGCCGAGCAGCACCGGCTGGCGCAACTTGTGGAACACCAGGGTGGCCACCCCGGCAACGAGCATCACCATGGCCAGGTCGCTGAGAAACTCTACTTCGTGCATGCACCTTTCCTTGGGGGGAGTTCGTGTGGCAGCAGGCGACGGGATCGGCGCGACATCGCCCTCCACCGGCAAGGCCGCCACGGGAACCGCCCGGCGGCCCGGCCAACGGCATGACGCGCAAGGCCGGTTCGACAATTCGCCACGGACCGCCCCGCCCATTATGAAGCCGCAGCCCCACCCCGGCCATGGGAATGTTCACGCCCCGCGGGTTTTCCTTGTGGCCACGGCGAGCCATCCGGCAAAATTTTTCGGGAATCCGCAAAAAAGGGTTGACGGAATCCTCTTCTCTGCTAATCTACCGCGCTCTGGTCACGGGGCCATAGCTCAGCTGGGAGAGCGCCTGCATGGCATGCAGGAGGTCGGCGGTTCGATCCCGCCTGGCTCCACCAACCTCGTCCCCATCGTCTAGAGGCCTAGGACACAACCCTTTCACGGTTGCGACAGGGGTTCGAATCCCCTTGGGGACGCCATCTCTTCGGGGAGACCGGAAACACAATGCGGAGCGGTAGTTCAGCTGGTTAGAATGCTGGCCTGTCACGCCGGAGGTCGCGGGTTCGAGTCCCGTCCGCTCCGCCATTTTGATGCAGTCACGCGGGTTCCCGGAAGCCGATTTCCCACCCGCCTGACGACCCGCCTGCCGGGACAATGCCAGGAAACACGCAACGGCCACCCGATCGGGTGGCCGTTGTTTTTCATGCCTTCCGTCGGGCACGCCCCGGACCTACGCCATGCCGTGGACAGGCGCCTCTCCGAAATGTTCCAGGGTGCCAATGGAATGCCCCTGCTCGGCCAGGTACTCCAGCCAGCGGTTGAGAAAACTGTTCATCTGCAGGCGATGCTGCATCACCGTGCTGGCATGCGGAAACGGCCCCAGCACATGCCACAGGTGACGGCCGGGATGGCAGTGCATGGCCTCGGCCACATGCGCGTCGGTATACATGCGCAATTGCGCCGACGGCGAGGGATGCCCGGTTTCGTGGTCGGTGAAGCCGTAGCTCAGGCTCAATTCGAGCGTGTACGGGTGACGCTCCTGCACTACCAGGTGCACGTCCAGGCCATCGTCCAGATCGGAGACGTAATGCCCCCTGGCCAGCCGCTGCGGCGCGAACAGGCGGGCCAACCGGTGGTAGTTTTCCGCGTACAGTCCCATCAGGAACTCGAAACGGTCGGGCAATACGCTGGCGGTGGAGTCGAGTACGGCACTCATGCGTCGATGCTAACAACTTGAAGGACATGCCGGGCGAACCGGCACGTCGCGGCGTGGGGTCAAAACATGTTCTTGTCGATCTTCAGATGGTCCAGGATCTTGCTGGCGATCTCCTCGATCGACGTATGCGTGGTGCTGATGGAAGGAATGTTTTCCATGCGGTAAAGGCGGTCGGCGCGGGCCAGCTCCCAACGTCCCTGCTCCAGCGAGGCGTAGCGGCTGCCGGGGCGGCGCTCGGAACGGATCTGGGACAAGCGGTCGGCGTCGATGGTCAGCCCGTACAGGCGGTCGCGGTAG
This sequence comes from uncultured Rhodanobacteraceae bacterium, assembly GCA_964570295.1. Lineage (GTDB taxonomy): Bacteria > Pseudomonadota > Gammaproteobacteria > Xanthomonadales > Rhodanobacteraceae > Oleiagrimonas. Next base: position 2,172 of record CAZMXV010000034.1, on the reverse strand, counting down.
GGCTTCAGGCGCGCCGGCAGCTCCAGGTTCTCCAGGTCGTCGTCGGTCAGCGGGTAATTGGCGGCGCGTACTCCGTATTGCAAGGCCATGTACAGGCACGTCGGCGTCTTGCCCGAGCGCGATACGCCGATGAGGACCACGTCGGCATCGTCGTAATTCACGTTGACACCGTCGTCGTGGGCCAGCGTGTAGTTGGTGGCGTTGATCCGCCCCTCGTACTTGGCATAGTTGACCAGACCATGCGAGCGGTTGACCGCGCCCGAGCGCTTGATGCCCAGTTCGTCCTCCAGCGTACCCACAAAGGGCGCGAACACGTCCAGCATCAATGCCCCGCTCTCGGCCACGACATTGCACAAGGCGCGCTCGGCCAGGGTATTGATGACAATCGGTTTCTGTCCGCTCCTGGCGTACTCGGTCTTGATGCGCAGCGCCGCCGACGCGGCCTTGTCGGCATCATCCACGAATGGCAGGCGGTGGGTGTCGAAATGCACCTCGTCGAACTGGGTCAGGATGCTGTGGCCGATGGTCTCGGCAGTGATGCCGGTGGAGTCGGATACGAAAAAAACCGTCCTGCGCATGGTGATGGGCTCCGAAAAACGTCGTGGGTCGGGTCTGTATTGTCCCTGTATTCTGTCGGCGCCGTCCCTGCCCGGCCGCGGAAACATCCTGCCGTGCCCCTTTCCCGGTGAGGTCGCCCCGCGGGCGGCCTGCCGCGGCGGAGCATATGAAATCCTCTCCCGTCCCTGAAGGTTGGGCCCCTTTCGCCTTGTATGCCCGACACCGAGCGGCGACAATACCACTTCTTTGACTGCGGCCTGCCGCCTAATCATCTGATGGAGACCACCTTGAGCGACCTGGTGCTTTGGCTTGATGCCCTGCGCATGACCGACCTTGGAAAGGTCGGCGGAAAGAACGCCTCCCTGGGAGAAATGATCGGCAACCTGAGCGACCTCGGGGTCTCGGTGCCGGGCGGCTTCGCCACCACGGCCGACGCCTACCAGACCTACCTGGAAGACAGCGGCCTGGCCGAACGCATCCAGAAGCGTCTGGAAACGCTGGATGTGGAAGATGTCAGCGCGCTGACCGAGGCCGGCAAGGAAATCCGCGGCTGGATCACCGACACCGCCCTGCCCGCGGACTTGGGCAACGCCATCCGCGACGCCTACAAGACGCTGTGCGAAAAGGCCGGTGCCGACGACATCGCCGTGGCCGTGCGCTCGTCGGCCACCGCCGAGGACCTGCCCGACGCCAGCTTCGCCGGCCAGCAGGAAACCTTCCTCAACGTGACCGGCACGGGCAACGTGCTGCTCAAGGTCAAGGAAGTGTTCGCCTCGCTGTACAACGACCGCGCCATCGCCTACCGCGTGCACCACGGCTTCAAGCACGAGGACGTGTTCCTGTCCGCCGGCGTGCAGCTGATGGTGCGCTCCGACGTCGGCGCCTCCGGCGTGCTGTTCACACTGGACACCGAATCCGGCTTCCGCGACGTGGTCTTCGTCACCGGCAGCTACGGCCTGGGCGAAATGGTCGTCCAGGGCGCCGTCAATCCGGACGAGTTCTACGTCTTCAAGCCCACCCTCAACGACGGCAAGCCCGCCGTGCTGCGCCGCCAGATCGGTTCCAAGCAGCAGCGCATGGTGTACTCGGACAAGCCGGGCGAACTGGTGCGCATCGAGGAAACTCCGGACGATCTGCGCAACCGCTTCTGCATCACCAACGAGGAAGTGGAGGAGTTGGCCCGCCAGGCGCTGGTCATCGAAAAGCACTACCAGCGTCCGATGGACATCGAATGGGCGAAGGACGGCCACACCGGCAAGCTGTACATCGTGCAGGCCCGTCCGGAAACGGTGAAATCGCGCTCCAGCATGACCCAGCGCGAGCGCTTCCAGCTCAACGAAAAAGGCAAGGTGCTGGCCGAGGGCCGTTCCATCGGCCAGAAAATCGGCGCCGGCAAGGCCCGCGTGGTGAAATCGCTGGACGAAATGCACACCTTCCAGAAAGGCGACGTGCTGGTCGCCGACATGACCGATCCCGACTGGGAGCCGATCATGAAACGCGCCTCGGCCATCGTCACCAACCGTGGCGGCCGCACCTGCCACGCGGCCATCATCGCCCGTGAACTGGGCGTGCCCGCCGTGGTCGGCACCGGCAACGCGCTGGAGCTGATCCCCG
>CAZMXV010000033.1:0-19965 GCA_964570295.1 uncultured Rhodanobacteraceae bacterium | reverse complement strand
AGGGTACGCCGCGCGGGCAGGGTCGACCGCCGCAAGCGCATCGTGGCAACCGCGGTGCGCGTGACCGCGGCAACGAGCGCCCGCATGGCGACCGTCACCCGCGCAACGCGCCGGCCGCCGCGCCGCGTCCGGCACCGGCACCGGCCCGTGCTCCGGCCGCCCCGGCGGCCAACGGCAAGACCACCCAGGTGCATGCCCGGTCCGTGGGCCAGGACCGCAAGGGCGGTTTCCTGAAGCGCCTGGCCCGGGGGTTGTTCGGCAACCGCGAATAAGGCCGCGCCGACAGGCGTGGCCGGCTTCCCGTCGGCCACGCCTGCATGAACCGTCGGTGGTCGCGGTGCATGCCGCCGCGTCACGGATGGCCGCTTCACGGTATGCTCGCGCTGTCCCGTCATCCGCTTTCGCACCGTGATCCGATTCGACCAGGTCAGCATGCGCTATCCCACCGGTCAGGAAGCCCTGACCGGGCTTTCCTTCCATGTGGCGCCGGGCGAGATGGTGTTCGTCACCGGACACTCCGGTGCCGGCAAGAGCACCCTGCTGAAGCTGCTGGCGCGCATCGAACGGCCGACGAACGGCACCGTCACCCTCGATGGCCAAAACCTTGCCGCCTTGCGCGAGAGCCGTGTGCCACAGCACAGGCGCAAGCTGGGCATGGTGTTCCAGGACCACCGCCTGCTGCTCGATCGCAGCGTGTTCGCCAACGTCGAACTGCCGCTGGTGATTGCCGGCATGGCGCCGGGCGAGCGCGCGCGCCGGGTACGCGCGGCACTGGAGAAGGTGGGGCTGCTCAGCTACGAGAATCAGCCGCCGGAGACTCTGTCCACCGGGGAGCAGCAGCGCGTCGGCATCGCCCGTGCCATCGTCACCCGACCCACCGTGCTGATTGCCGATGAGCCCACCGGCAACCTGGATCCGCAGCTGGCGCGCGAAATCATGAGCCTGTTCGCGGGCTTCCAGAGTGTGGGTACCACCGTGCTGATCGCCAGCCACGATCTGCTGCTCATCAAGGGCATGAAGAAACGCGTGCTGGTACTCGACCATGGCCGCATGGTCGATGACGTGCCGGCCCAGGAGGTGGCGTGATGGCGCAGCGCAGGACCACCGCCCCGCACGCCCGCAACCGGCTCGCCGTGTGGCGCGAGCACCACGTGTGGTGCCTGCGCGCCAGCATGCGCCGCCTGGCCGCGCGTCCGGCGGGAACGTTGCTGACGGTACTGGTGATGGGCTTCGCCCTGGCCCTGCCGCTGGCGTTCTGGCTGGTGCTCGGCAATGTGCAGCAGCTGGCCGGCACGCTGGGCAGGACCCAGGCGTTGAATGTCTTCATGCAGGTGGACGCCACGCCCGACGCGGCCGGGGCGCTGGCGGAAAAACTGCGCGCGCGTGGCGACGTGGCCAGGGTCGGCGTGAAGACGCCGGCGGCCGGCATGGACGAACTCGCATCCATGCAGGGGTTCGCAAAAGCCCTGGACGCGCTGGACTACAATCCTCTGCCGTACGTGCTGGTGGTCGAGCCGCGGCAACATGCCGGCGCCGCGGCAATCGAGGCCCTGGCCCGGGACCTGCGCGACATGCCGGGCGTGGATCAGGTGCAGGACGACGGCACCTGGCGCGAGCGCCTGGATGCACTGGTCGACGCGGGTCAGCGCATCGTCGCGGCCATGGCCGTGTTGCTGGCCCTGGCCGCGGTGCTGGTGGTCGGCAACAGCGTGCGCCTGGACATCCAGGGGCGTGCCGAGGAACTCGCGGTGCTGAAACTGGTCGGTGCAAGCAACGCCTTCGTGCGACGGCCCTACCTGTACAGCGGGCTCTGGTACGGTCTGGCCGGCGGACTGGTCGCCAGCGTGCTGGTGCTGCTGGTGGAGGGACTGCTGGCGGGACCCATGCAGCAGCTCGTGGCCAGCTACGGCGGACGTCTGCACATCGGCGGCCTGGCCTGGTGGCAACTGCTGCTGGCGCCGGTTCTGGCCTCGGCACTGGGCTGGCTCGGGGCGCGCGTGGTCAGTGCTCGCTGGTTGCGGCGCAGTGCCTGAGGCCGGCCGCGGAATTTGACGGGGGAAACGCCAAGACATGGGTACCAACATCGGTCGCCACCTGGCCAGCACCGCACCGCGTGTACTGGTCGTGGATGGTTCCAAAGTGGTGCGGCGCCTGATCACGCGCGTGCTCGAGTCCGAGCTCGAGGGCGTGCAGGTGGTTGCCTGCGCCGACGCGGCCGAGGCCAAGGCGGCATTGCAGGACGATGTCATCGACTTCGTCACCATCGCGCTGCGCCTGCCCGACATGGACGGCCTGGAACTGGCACGCTACATCCGCGGATTCGTGGACCAGACCTACGTGCCGATCGTGGTGGTGTCCGGCGACGTGGAGGCCCGCCTGCGCGAGCGCAGCCTGGGCGACGACGTCACCGATTACTTCGACAAGTCGCTGGGGTTCCACGCCCTGGCCGACTTCATCCGCGGCTATGTCCGCCCCGAGGGCGCCACCCATGGCGAGGTGCTGTATGTCGAGGACAGCCGCGTGGTCGCCCTGGCCACGCGCCGCATGCTGGAGAAGTACGGTCTGACGGTGCTGCACGTCACCAGCGTGGAGGACGCCCTGGCCCTGCTCGACACCGCGCGGGCGCAGGGGCGGATCGGGGCCGACGTGGTGCTCACCGACGTGACCCTCAAGGGCGAGCTGACCGGCGGCGACTTGTTGCAGCGTCTGCGCGACGATTATGGTTACACCAAAGGCTGCCTGCCGGTGCTGGTGATGACCGGCGACGACAACCCCGGCAAGCAGGCCGCCCTGATTCGCGCCGGCGCCAACGACCTGGTGGAGAAGCCCGTCGAGGAACGGCTGCTGGTGACCAAGCTGCTGTTCCAGCTGCGCGTGGCGCGGCACCTGCGCGGGAAGGCCGATGCCTGACGAGCGACTGAAACTCGAAGCCTCCTGGAAAGCGCGCCTGGGCGACTACTTCGTCCGTCCGGACATGCAGGCGCTGCGGGAATTCCTGCGTGCCGGGAAGCGCGCCGGCAAGACCATCTACCCACCCGGGCCGGAGATTTTCGCGGCCTTCGACCACACGCCGTTCGATGCCGTGAAGGTGGTCATCCTGGGCCAGGATCCGTACCACGGGCCGGGCCAGGCGCACGGGCTGTGTTTTTCGGTACGCCCCGGGGTCCGCGTGCCGCCGTCGCTGCTCAACATCTTCAAGGAGATCGAGCGCGATCTGGGTGCGCCGCCGCCCGACCACGGCTGCCTCACGCCCTGGGCCGATCGCGGCGTACTGTTGCTCAACAGCGTGCTCACGGTCGAGCGCGGCAATGCCGGCTCGCATCGCGGCCATGGCTGGGAAGGCTTCACCGATGCCGTCATCGCGGAACTGGACCGCGGGCGCGAGGGACTGGTGTTCATGCTCTGGGGCAGTCATGCCCAGGCCAAGGGGCGGCTGATCGACGGCCGGCGCCACTGCGTGCTGCGCGCCCCGCACCCTTCACCGCTGTCCGCGCACCGGGGGTTCCTGGGCTGCGGCCACTTTTCCGCGGCCAACCACTATCTCGCGGAGCATGCCCGGGCCCCGGTGGACTGGTCGTTGCCGCCGCGGACGGAACTGGCACCGTCGGGCCAGGTGCGGCGTCCGCGGGGATGAACGGAACGTTCAATTCCATTTCATATACTCTCTGGTACAATAACCTTCGTCGCACATGGAACAGGACCTGTTCCGGAACTTTTCCGTGCGTTAGCACTCCCAGATGGGGAGTGCTAATCTGTGTATTCCCATAGCGAGGTTGCTTGCATGTCACAGGCCATGGTTGCCAACAATTTGCCGGTTCTGGGCCGCGTCGGCAGTCTGGATGCCTACATTGCCGCGGTGCACCGCATTCCGGTGCTGTCGGTCGAGGAAGAGCAGGCGCTGGCGCGCCGCTTCCGGGCCGAGGACGACCTCGAGGCGGCACGCCAGCTGGTCACCTCCCACCTGCGCTTCGTGGTGCATGTGGCGCGCGGCTACTCCGGTTACGGGCTGCAGTTGTCCGACCTCATCCAGGAGGGCAACATCGGCCTGATGAAGGCGGTGAAGCGCTTCGACCCCGACCACGGCGTGCGCCTGGTCAGCTTTGCCGTGCACTGGATCCGCGCCGAGATGCACGAGTTCATCCTCAAGAACTGGCGCATCGTCAAGGTCGCCACCACCAAGGCGCAGCGCAAGCTGTTCTTCAACCTGCGCAAGTCCAAGAAGCGTCTGGGGTGGCTGAACGCCGGCGAGGTCAAGGCCGTGGCCGCGGATCTCGGCGTGCCCGAAAAGACCGTGCTGGAGATGGAGTCACGCCTGTCCGGCCGCGACATCGGCTTCGAGGCGCCGGTGGACGCCGGCGACGACGACAAGCCCGCGCCGGCGGCCTTTCTGCGCGACGACGAGGCCGACCCCTACGACGCCGTGGCCGACGCCGACCAGGCCGAAAACCGCCTGGAGACGCTGAGCGCCGCCATGAACGAGCTGGATGACCGGTCGCGCGACATCGTGCAGCGCCGCTGGCTGGACGAGGACAACAAGGCCACCCTGCAGGAACTGGCCGACGAATACGGCGTCTCCGCCGAGCGTATCCGCCAGATCGAAGCCAATGCCATGAAGAAGATGCGGGGTCTGTTCGTGGCGTGAGGCATCCAATGGATCGGTGGGGGACAAGCGGCCTTTCGGGGCCGTTTGTCGTTTGGGGGCCGGGATTCGGGACCCACGCCCCGATCGTCGAAGGATGGCAGTGATGTGCGGCTTGTCAGCTCCGGAGGGTCGCGGCAGACGGAAGCCCCGCCACCCATCCCCGGGGCCGCCCGGGCCATGCGCCACAACCGTTCCGTACCACTTCCTTGCTCCTCGCCCCTCAATACAAATCCACCGGATCCACGTCGATCGACCAGCGCACGCGACGGGCGGCGGGGAGGGCCTGCAGGGTTGCCTGCCAGGGACGCAGCAGGTGGTGCAGGTCGGTGCGGCGGTCGGCTTCCAGGAGAATCTGGCCGCGATGGCGACCGGCGCGCAGCGGCATGGGCGCGGGAATGGGGCCGAGCGCGCGCAGGGTGGGCGGCTTGCCGGGGAGGGCGTCATGTGCCGCCTGCAGGAACGCACTCACCGCGTCGCGGTGGTTGGCCTCGGCACGCAGCAGGGCCTGGCTGGCGTACGGCGGCAGTTGCAGGGAGCGCCGTTCGGCCAGCAGCTCCCTGGCGGTGGCGGCGTAGCCCTTGCCCAGCAGGGAGTGCAGGAAAGGGTGTTCCGGATGGTGCGTCTGCATCAGCACCTGGCCCGGCTTGTGGGCGCGCCCGGCGCGTCCGGCCACCTGCACCACCAGCTGGGCCAGACGCTCCTGGGCCCGGAAGTCCACGCTGAGCAGACCTTCGTCGGCGCCGGTGATGGCGACCAGGGTGAGGTTGTCCAGGTCGTGACCCTTGGCCAGGATCTGCGTGCCGACCAGGATTGCGGCGCGGTCGCGGCGCAGCCCCTGCAGGATGTGCTCGAATGCGTCGCGCCGGCGCATGGTCTCGCTGTCGATGCGCCATATCGGCGTGTCGGGAAAACGCGCCTGCAGGGCTTCTTCCAGGCGCTCGGTGCCATGACCCTGCGGATGGAGTTGCGGATGGCCGCAGTCGGGGCAGGCTGTCGGCAGAGGGCGTTCGCGGCCGCAGTGGTGGCAGATCAGGCGCCGACGCCCGGCATGCAGCGTCATCGGCTTGTCGCAGCGCTCGCAGTGGGCATGCCAGCCGCAGGCGTGGCACATCAGCACGGGGGCGTAGCCGCGCCGGTTGCGGAACACCAGTACCTGTTCGTCGCGTGCCACGGTGGTTTCGATGGCACGCAGGAGTTCCGGCGACAGGCCATGGCGCAGGCGTTGCGCCCGGATGTCGACCAGGCGTACCGACGGTGCCGGGCGGGTGCTGGCGCGGGCCGGCAGTTCCAGTCGCCGGTAGCGGCCGGCCGCGACGTTGGCCAGGGTTTCCAGCGACGGCGTGGCCGTGCCCAGCAGCACCGGCACGCCCAGCGTGCGGGCGCGCCACACCGCCAGGTCGCGGGCGTGGTAGCGGAAGCCGTCCTGCTGTTTGTAGGAGGTGTCGTGTTCTTCGTCGACCACGATCAGGCCGGCCTGCGGCAGCGGCGTGAAGATGGCCGAGCGTGTCCCGAGCAGGACGCGGGCGTGGCCATGTTTCGCACGCAGCCAGGCGCGCGCGCGTTCTCCCTTGGGCAGGCCCGAATGCAGCACCTCGACGCGGCTGCCCAGGCGTTCGCGCAACCGGCGCACGGTCTGTGGCGTGAGACTGATCTCGGGGACCAGCATCAGCACCTGCCGGTTCCGGGCCAGCGCCTCGCGCATCAGCGCCAGGTAGACCTCGGTCTTGCCGCTGCCGGTGACGCCTTCCAGAAGGAAGGCGTGGAAGCCGTCACCGGCCCCGCGTACGGTCGCCACGGCCTGTTGCTGGTGCGTGTTGAGCGCGGGGCCCGCCATGGCGCTGCCAGGCGGCAGGGCGGTCGGGGCGAGGCTGTGTCGGGTGACCAGGCCGGCCTGTTCCAGACGGCGCGCGGCATCGCGCCAGCCGGGCAGTTCCGCATCCAGTTCGCCGGCCGTGCGCATGCCGTGCCGCAGGCATGCCAGCAGCGTGCGCGGGCGGCCGCGGCGCTTGCCTCCGGCCAGTGCCGCGGAGCCGTCGGCGGTCATCGACCAGGCTTCGACGCCCACATCCGGTGGCGTACGGTCGCCGCGCAGGGCCACCGGCAGGGCGCCGAACAGCACGTCGCCCGGCGTGCCCAGCCAATAGTCGCCGGCCCAGGCCAGGGTGGCCATCAGTTCGTTGTCCAGAAGCGGCGTGTCGTCGAGCGCGGCGATGACGCGCTTGAGCCGGCCAGCCGGGGTGTCGGAGTGGTCGGTGGCGCCTGTCACGATGCCGATGCGCTCCCCGGTGCCGAACGGCACGCGCACCCGGCAGCCGGCCGCCACCGGGCCGGTACGGGGCGGCAGGTAGTCGAAAAGCCGCGGCAGGGGCACGGGCAGGGCGATGCGCAGGATCTCGGGCATGCCGGCAGTGTAGCGGTCGGCCCCGCGACCGGGGAGGCCGGAGGACCGGTCCACCTGCGCGCACTTTCTCAGGCGCTGTTTGCGAAACGCCAGCTAAGTGCGTGAGTCACGGGAGGTTTAATGTTTATCCACAAAAGCTGTGGATAAGTTTGTGGAACGTTCCGGGAAGGCCGTCCCTGCACCGCATGCCCACGCGGTCGGCAGCGGATTGGTCAAAAATTGACCATGAGTATTTTATCCAGCTAAAACAGCAGGTTGCGTTGTCACCGAACCGGCTCCACGAGCGCATTCCGCCGGGCATCAAGCCGGTACTTGACGTGCGCGGCAGCTTGTGAAAAACCGCAGGAGCGGCTGGGGCCATTCGCGGGTTGTCTGGTGCCCGGAATCCACTGGCAAGGCGTGCGTCACGAGCATCACGATCGGGTGGGGAACCGGTCCTGGCATGGCAAGGACGCGAGCGCCACGGACGCCGGTCTGTCGTCCGCCGGCGCCGCTTTTCCCTGACCTTCCGATGACCGGGCGTCTTTCCGGCGCGGTCGCAAGTACTACAATGTGCGGTTCTTTTCGCTGGGGCCGCGGGTCCGGAATCGCCAACATGTTCGGGTTGCGCCAAGTCGACTTTCCACGTGCCCGGCACGAACTGGGGGCGACCGTGCGCCTGGCGCTGCCGCTGATCGCGGCGCAATTGGCCGCCATGGGCACCAACGTGGTGGACGCCCTGCTGGCCGGACACGTCAACGCCCACGTCCAGGCCGCCGTGGCCACCGGAGCCGGCGTGTGGTCGCTGGCCATCCTGGCCGGCATCGGCACCATGATGGCCGTGCCGCCGACGGTGGCGCAGCTGGACGGCGCGGGGCGCCGCCGTGAAATCGGGGCCATTTTCCGTCAGGCGTTGTGGATCGCGCTGGTGCTGGGCGTGGCCTTGGGCGTGCTGGTGCGGCACGCCGAGCCGCTGCTCGACCTGGTCGGCGTGGTGCCGGAGCTGCGTGGCGATGTCGGCGACTTTCTGCGCGCCATCGGCTGGGCCGCACCGGCCCTGGTCGGCTATTTCGCCTTGCGCGGCCTTTCCGAGGGATTGTCCATGCCGCGTCCGTCGATGTATTTCAGCCTCGGCGGGCTGGCGGTCCTGGCGCCGCTGGACTGGATACTGATGTACGGCGAGTTCGGCGTGCCACCGCTGGGCGCGCTGGGCAGCGGCATCGCTACCGCCATCGTGCTGTGGCTGGAATTCATCGGCTTCGCGGTCTACATCCTGCGCCACCGCAATTACCGCGGTCTGGGGCTGCTGGAGCGTTTCGACTGGCCGCGCTGGAAGAGGATCGCCGAATTGCTGGGCCTGGGCGTGCCGATGGCCGTCAGCGTGCTGATGGAGGGCGGCATTTTCGTGGCCGTGGCCCTGGCCATTGCCACGCTGGGCGTGGACCAGGCCGCGGCGCACCAGGTGGCGCTCAATGTCGCCTCCGTGGCTTTCATGATTCCGCTGGGCCTGGCGATGTCGATCACCATCCGGGTCGGCCACGCCGCGGGGCGCCGCGATGCCGGGGCGGTGCGTTATGCGGGGTTCTGCGGCATCGCGCTGGCACTGGCCACGCAGCTGGTCTCGGCCTCGCTGATGATTGTGCTGCCACATGCCATCGCCATGCTCTACAGCAACGACGCGACCGTGGTGTCCCTGGCCGCGCAGCTGCTGGTGCTGGCGGGCATCTTCCAGTTTTCCGACGGCATCCAGGTGGCCTCCAACGGGGCCCTGCGCGGACTCAAGGACACCCGCGTGCCGATGTTCATCGCGGCCTTTGCCTACTGGGGCGTGGGCATGCCGGTGGGCTGGTGGTTGACCTTCCACCACGGCCTGGGCGCGCGTGGCATGTGGATGGGCCTGGCGGCCGGGCTGAGCGTGGCCGCGGTGATGCTGTTCACGCGTTTCTGGCGCAGCGCGCACGGCGAGCGCTGGCGCCGCCACATACCCGACGTGCCGCGTCCGGCGGCACCGGGTGTGGTGACGTGAGGCGGCGTGCGGCGAGTCCTGCCGCGGCGGTGGCCGCCGGGTGGTGACCGGGGAGAGAAAAAGCGGTTACGCTCCCTGCATCGACCCTGGAGCATACCGAGGATGACCGAACGCAGGCACAGTGGTTTCGGCGGGTTCGTGTGGACCTTGCTGCGCGGCATCAACCTGATCCGCCTGGTGATACTCAACGTCGTGTTTTTCGGGCTGCTGGCGCTGCTGCTGTTCGCGTTCGGCCACAAGCCGGCGCCGCTGTCGCCGGAGACGGTGCTGGTGCTCAAGCCGCGCGGGCAGCTGGTGGAGCAGTTCAGCACCTCGCCGCTGGCCCGCGCCCTGGACACCATGGCCGGCGAGGGTGTGCGCCAGGTGCGGGTACGCGACATGGTCGACGCCATCGACCACGCGGCCGGCGACGCCCATGTCAGCCGCATCCTGCTGCTGCCCGACGAACTGGAAGCGGGCGGCTTCGCCGCGTTGCGCGAGGTCGGTGCCGCGCTGGACCGGTTCCGCGCCGCCGGCAAGCGCGTCACGGTGTGGGCCAGCCAGTTGGACCGCAACCAGTATTACCTGGCCGCGCATGCCGACCGCGTGCTGATCGATCCCATGGGCGGCGTGATGATCACGGGCCTGTCCAGCTACCGGCTGTTCTACAAGGACCTGCTGGACAAGCTGGGCGCGCGCGTGCACCTGTTCCGTGTGGGCCAGTTCAAGTCCGCGGCCGAACCGTTCGTGCTCGACCATGCCTCCGACGCGGCCAGGGAAGCCGACCGCTACTGGCTGGGCGGATTGTGGACGCAGTGGCTCGACGACGTCGCCCGGTGGCGCTCACTGGACCCGGAAAAGCTGCGCCAGGCCATCGCGCAGTGGCCGCAGGCCCTGGTGCGGGAAGGCGGTGACGCGGCACGGCTGGCGGAACGGATGGGCCTGGTTGACGGCACGGCGACGCACGACGAGCTGCTGGCCATGCTGCGCCGCCAGGGCGTACCCGCCGGGCACGGCCGGCACGGGTTCCGGCATGTGGACATGAACGGCTACCTGGCCCGGGTGCGGCCGCGCCCGCGCGACGGCCGGCATGCCGACGTCGCGGTGCTGGTGGCTGCGGGCGAGATCAAGGCCGGCGAGCAGATGCCGGGAAGCATTGGCGGCGTATCCACCGCCAAGTTGATCCGCGAGGCGCGCCAGGCCCCCGATGTCAAGGCGCTGGTGTTGCGCGTCGACTCGCCCGGAGGCGGTGTCTATCCGTCCGAACGCATTCGTCGCGAGGTGATGCTGACACGCAAGGCCGGCAAGCCGGTGGTGGTGTCGATGGGTGACGTGGCGGCCAGTGGCGGCTACTGGATCGCCATGGATGCCGACCGCATCTATGCCGAGCCGAATACCGTCACCGGCTCCATCGGCATTTTCGGCCTGCTCTACGACATCCCCGAGGCCCTCGACAAGATTGGCGTGCGCAGCGACGGCGTCGGCGTGGGGCCATTGGCCGGCGCTTTCGATGTCACCCGCCCGCTGGATCCCGTCGCGGCCGCCGTGGTGCAGAGCAGTGTCGACAAGGGCTACCGCGATTTCGTCGGCCGCGTGGCCAAGGCGCGCGGCAAGGATGACGAGGCCATCGAGCGCATCGCCCAGGGCCGCGTGTGGACCGGCCGCCAGGCGCTGGAGCGCGGTCTGGTGGACAAGTTGGGCGGACTGCACGACGCCGTCGCCGCCGCGGCCGGACTGGCGCACCTGGAAGGGGCCTGGTCGGTGGGCTACCTGCGCCCCGAGATATCGGGTTTCGGACGCTTCATGCAGGGGTTCAGCGAAAGCGGCATGGCGCGCGCCATGCTGGCCCACGGCATCCGGCTGCCGTCCTGGGCGGTGTCGCTGGCACGGCGTGCGCAGCCGGACCTGGCATTGTTCCGGCAGGCGACGCCGGGCAAGCCGTCGATCTACGCTTACTGTTTCTGTACTCCGCCATCGGGCGAGGCTTTTTGAGACGCCCGGTTTTCCGGAATATCCGCTGGAGGAACACGTCATGACCCACAAGGGAAGCTGCCATTGCGGCCGCATCACGTTCAACGTCGAAGGAGACCCCGCGCAGCTCATCGAGTGCAACTGCTCGCATTGTGACCGCAAGGGCTACCTGCTGTGGTTCGTGCCCCGGGACAAGCTGCGCCTGGAAACCGCCATCGACAACCTCGCCACCTACACCTTCAACAAGCACGCCATCCGGCATCATTTCTGCCCCCGCTGCGGCTGCGCGCCGTTCGGCTTCGGCGAGGACGGCGACGGCAACGAAATGGCGGCGGTGAACGTGCGCTGCCTGCCGGAGCTGGACCGTTCGGCATTGGAGGTCCGGCAGGTCGACGGCCGCAGCCTGTAGAAGGACGCAGGCACGGCCCAGGCTCCTAGCGACCCTGCCGGTCGATCGCCTGCTGCTGGCGCCTGGTGTAGGCATCCATCTTCTGCTGCACGGCCTTGGCCTTGTCGCGGTCCTTGAGCAGGCCGTCCCACGGCGTGTCCACGTGGGGCGCGCTGGCGGCGGCCTGCGCTCCGGGCGTGGCGTGCGGCGGCGTGGAAGGCGACGAGCAGGCGGCCAGCAGCAGGCAGACCGCGATCGACAGCAGGATGCGCATGGTGGGCTCCCCCGCATGATGGACGATGCCGCCAGTGTGCGCCGGCGTGGCGCCGGTTGCCGTGTGCGCCATCACAGGCGGCGGCAAGCTATGCTTGTAACTCGCCATACAGCCGGAAAACGCGATGGACATTTCCCCTCATCCCCGACTGGAAAGCTGGCGCCTGGATGGCCATACGGCGCTGGTCACCGGTGCCAGCCAGGGTATCGGCCTGGCCTGCGCGCGCGAGCTGGCGACGCTCGGTGCCGACGTGCTGATGGTGGCGCGCGACGAGGCGCATCTGGAGCAGGCGCGCACCGAGCTGGTCGAGGAATGCCCGGACACGGCCATCCTGGCGCTTGCCGCCGACCTGTCCCAGGATGAGGACCGGCTCGCCGTGTTCGACTGGGTGCGCGATCTGGACGTGCCGCTGTCGCTGCTGGTCAACAACGTCGGCGGCAATACCGTCAGGGCCGCGCTCGATTACACCCGCGAGGAATGGCGGGCGCTGTTGGCCGTCAACCTCGACAGCGCCTGGGACATGAGCCGCCTGGCGCACCCGCACCTGGTGCAGCATGCGCACGCGGCCATCGTGAACGTGGGCTCGGTGTCGGGCATCACCCACGTGCGCACCGGCGCGCCCTACGGCATGACCAAGGCGGCGCTGCACCAGCTCACCCGCAACCTGGCCTGCGAATGGGCCGACGACGGCATCCGCGTCAACGCGGTGGCACCGTGGTACATCCGTACGCGGCGCTCGCAACCGGCACTGGCCGACATGGATTATCTGGACGAAGTGCTGGCACGTACACCGATGCAGCGCATCGGCGAGCCCGAGGAGGTGGCCGCCGCGGTGGCGTTCCTGTGCCTGCCCGCGGCCAGCTACGTCACCGGTGAAGTGCTGGCCGTCGACGGCGGTTTCCTCAAATACGGTTTCTGAGTCGTGCGTGGCCGGCGGATTGTCCACAGCCGCTGGGGAAACCCTGGTGACAAGCCTGTGGGCAAGTCGGCAATCGCCTTGCGGGGCGGGAACTTGTCACGGGTTGCGCAAAAAATCACCAGCGTGGTGCACGCTTTTCCACAGAATTTGGGGATAGCCTGGGAGCAAGCCTGTGGACAACCCGGCAATCACCTTGCGTGGCGGGAACTTGCCTTGGACTGGGCAGGAAATGGCCACTCCGGCTCGGGTGGAGTGGATTCCGTGCGGGAGGCAGTCCCGAAAACATGCTGTCCCGTCGGAGGGCTTCAGCCCTTGAAAGCGTGATGACGGCCCGTGCCTGTCGTGGCGGAAGTTGTTTCCGCAGATGACCTTGAGCCCCCGTGTCATGTCGAGGCCCGCTTGGGGCGGGGCACGAACATGCATGTCCGAAAACGACTGGTTTGGAGTACCACGCGGGATTAGGCTGGCGTCATGTTCCACCCCCACGCCAACTCCCTGCCGGATCCGCGGATTTGCGAGCAGGCCCGCCTGACCCGGGACGCGCGCTTCGACGGCCTGTTTTTCACCGCCGTCACCAGCACCGGCATTTTCTGCCGGCCGGTATGCCCCGCGCCGCCACCAAAGCCCGCGCACGTACGTTATTTCGCCAGTGCCGCCGCGGCCGCTGCCGCGGGCTTCCGGCCGTGCCTGCGCTGTCGCCCGGAACGGGCTGCCGGCGCTTCGGCGTGGCGCAGCGGCAACGCGCTGGTGGCCGGCGCTCTGCGCCTGATCGACGGCGGCCTGCTGGATGCCGCGCCGGTGGGTGCGCTGGCGGCGCGCGTGGGGGTCGGCGAGCGCCACCTGCGGCGCCTGTTCGTGGAGGTTCTTGGTGCCGGCCCGGCCCAGGTGGCGGCCACGCGGCGTCTGCTGTTTGCCAAGCAGCTGCTGGGCGAAACCGGGCTTTCGGTCACCGAGGCGGCCCTTGCCTCCGGTTACGGCAGCGTGCGGCGCTTCAATGCCGCCTTCCGCGCCGCCTACGGGATGTCGCCGCGCGAGTTGCGGCGCGGGCGCGCGGCTCCGGCCCGTGGCGAGGCGTGCCTGCGCCTGCCGTGGCGGCCCCCGTTCGACTTTGCCGCGTTGCTCGAGTTCTTTGCGCGGCGCGCGCTGCCCGGCCTCGAGGAAGTGGATGCGCACGGCTACCGGCGCCGTTTCGTGCTGCACGGCGAACCGGGCCAGCTGGAGGTGACGGCGAGGCCGGGCGACCATGCCCTGCAGCTGCGCGTGCGGCATCCGTCGGTACGGGTGCTGCCGGACGTGGTGGCGCGCGTGCGCCGCATGTTCGACCTGGATGCCGACGCGGCAGCCATTGCCGAGGTGCTGGGGCGCGACCGGCGTCTGGCCCCGCTGCTGCGCCGGCATCCCGGCATGCGCGTGCCCGGCGGTTGGGATGCCTTCGAGATGGCCGTGCGCGCCATCCTTGGCCAGCAGGTCAGTGTGCAGGCCGCCCGCACCCTGGCCGGCCGCCTCGTGCAGCGTTTCGGCGTGCGCGGCGCCGAGGCCGGAACGGTGGCGGACTTTCCCCTCCCGGAGGTATTGGCCGATGTCGACGTGGCCGACCTCGGTCTGACACGCCGACGTGCGGAAAGCCTGCGCGGCGTGGCCCGTGCCGTTCGCGACGGACGGGTCGGTGTCCGTCCGGGCCATGGCCTGGAGGCGTTCGTGGCCGAGTGGACGGCGCTGCCGGGCATCGGCCCGTGGACGGCGCACTACCTGGCCATGCGCGGCCTCGGCCACCCGGATGCCTTCCCCGCGGCCGACCTGGTGCTGCGCAAGGTGGTCGGCGGTGGCCGCCCCCTGCCGGCGAGCGAGCTGGAAAGGCTCAGCCAATCCTGGCGCCCCTGGCGCGCCTACGCCACCATGCTGCTGTGGCGCGCCGCCTGATCCCGGAGACCCCATGAGCGACCAACCCCTGTTCCACGACAGCCTCGACACCCCCGTCGGCCCGATCCGGCTGGTGATGGACGAGATCGGCCTGGCCCATGTCAGCCTGCCGCATGAAAAGCATCCCTTTGCGATGCAGCCGCACTGGCGTCATGATCCCGGCCGTCTGGCGGAGGCCACACGTCAGTTCGCCGCCTGGTTCGCCGGTGAACTGCACGAATTCGACCTGCCGCTGCACCCGCGGGGCACTCCCTTCCAGTTGGCGGTATGGGAAGGGCTGCGCCGCATTCCCTATGCGCGCACCATCAGCTACGGCGAACTGGCCCGCGCCATCGGGCGACCGCGCGCGGTGCGTGCGGTGGGGGCGGCGAACGGGGCCAATCCGCTGTCGATCGTGGTGCCCTGCCACCGTGTCATCGGCAGCAACGGCAGCCTTACCGGCTATGGCGGCGGCCTGGATGCCAAGCGCTGGCTGCTGGCCCACGAGCGCCGGCATGCCCCCGCCGAGGCCCTGGTGCTCGGCTGACGGGACGCGGCATGCGCCCTTTTTCGCGGAGCGATCCCGGGCATGCCGGCGTTGCTTCCCCGTGGTCTTCTTCCGTGCCGGCGCCGGGCCGGGTTCTTCACGGGTGGCCGGGGCACCCCGCCATGCGCGCATCCAGCCGTTCGCGGCGCTTACGCAACGGGGCGCGGTCGCTTTCGAATGCCTTGCGGATGGCCGCTTCGTTGGCGTCGTGCTGCGCCTGCAGCGCGATGCAGGCGGCGCGTGGCGACAGCGGTTGGCAGGCATCGCGCACCGGTGTCATGTAGCCGCCGACCAGTGCCGGCGACGGCCGGGTCGCCAGTTCGGGCGCCGACAGGCCCACGCCTGCTCCCTGGGCGCTGCCGTACACCTCGGCCAGCGGCTGCCGGATGACACCCAGCATGCCCAGCGGTGCGAGGTAGGGCGGCGGGTGGCCGTCGTGGCTGAGGTAGGTTTTGCCGTCGGTGGCGCGCACGCAACGGTACAGGCGTGGCGGGGGCGGGATGGCGGGCCGCCGCGGCGTCACGGGTGCAGCGGGGACCGGTGGCGGTGCAGCCGGGGCTGGCGCGGGCGGCGTCGCGGGCGGCGTTTCCGCCAGGAACAGGCGCTGCTGGCGCCGGCCGGGCGCGCAGGGCGTGTCCTGATAACTGACGTGGCCGCGCGCATCGGTGCACTTGTACACGGTGCCGGCCGTGGCGGGAGCCACGACGGCGGCAAACCAGAGCAGGGCCAGGCGGGGCGCGCGCATGTCCCGATGGTAGCAGCGGCTCAGAGCGACGGCGGGTCTTCCCCGCAGGCGAAGCCGGCGGTGAGCGCGCCTTCCCCCACGTTGACCATGCCGGTGATGCTCATCACGCTCTCCAGCAATTCGATGCCGTTGTCCTCGCACGCCCGCGCCATTTCCGCGTAGCCGGGCAGGTTGCGCATCGCATCCAGCGGCCCGCCGTAGCTGAGGCACACCGTGGGCACCATCAGGCCCTCGCGGATGCGCGTGGCGATGTGTCCGAACAGGGTGGCGGCGCCGGCGTCGAAACCGCGCATGCGGGCCACCGGTTCGGTGTGGCCGCGCCAGCCGCGCAGCAGCGGCTTGATGTCCAGTGCCGAACCCAGGGTGGCACCGATCAGGCCGACGCTGCGGTCGCCCTTCTGACGTGCGCGGGCACGCAGGTAGCGCAGTTCGCGCGGCAGCATGTAGCCGCAGGTGTGCCGGGCCACGTGGTCGAGGCGCTCGCGGATCGCTCCCGGCGCCTGCCCGGCATCGACCAGGCGCACGGCCTCGGCCACCACCACGCCGGAACCCGCGAACAGGGTCTGGGTGTCGATCACGCGCAGCAGGAACTGGCCCTGCCGGTCGGCCTGCTGGCGCACGTCGCGGTAGTGCTTGAGCACGCCGAACGCCGCCTTGTTGATGTTGGCGTGGATGGGGCTGCGCGTGGCGCTGACGGTGAGGCAGAACAGGCAGTCGTAGGTGGTGACCAGCTCGTCCAGGATGAGGGCCTGGATGGCCTCGGCCGAGCACGGCTCCGTATGCGCGGCATGGGCGGCGGAGCCGACGCCGCCTTCCAGGAAGCGTCGCACCTCGGTTTCGTCGCGACGGTCGGAAAATATCTCGCCGTCGAGGTCGATATGGATGGGGAGGACCGTGATGCGATGGCGTGTGACGAAATCCTGTGGCAGATCGCAGGAGGCGTCCATGACGAGCCCTGTGCGCATGCATCAACCCTTGCCGGAATGGCAGCCTGGTGGAATGCGTCCAGTCTAGCGACTGGCTGGATGATGCCAACTGGAACTTTTCCTAGAAACCCGGGCGTTTGCGCGGCCTGCCGATGCCGGTGGCGGCGGGCCGGATCAGTGCAGGCCGCGATAGGTCGCCTCGTCGAACACGTCCACCTCCACCACCCGCTGGCGCGCCTCGCGGGCCGCGTCCAGCAGCTGGTATTCCTCTTCGCTGATGACGCCGGCGGCCAGGGCCATGTCGTCGAGCATGTGCCCCGGCGCCCGTTCCAGGCGGCCGTCGCGCACCGCGTCGCGCAGCTTGACGTCCACCGGCATGGCGCGCACGGCCTTTTCCAGTGCCGCCTCCAGGGCGCCGAGGCCGATTTCGCCGGCCTCCGGCACGTAGATGTCCTCGCTGAGATGGACGCGCGCTTCGCGGTTTTCGAGGATGGCCCTGGCCGCGCGCCGACCCAGCTTGTCCGAGGGCGGCCGGAAGCGGGGGCCGAACGGGAACACCAGAAAGCGGGCCAGAGCGGCCAGCGGGCGCGAGGGCAGATTGTCCAGCACGCCGACCAGGGCCTCCTGCACGCGGTACAGGGCCAGCGCCGTCGACCAGCGTGCCAGGTCGTAGTTGCTGGCCAGCTTGGTTTCGTCGTGGTAGCGCTTCAGCGAAGCCGCGGCCAGGTATTGCCAGGCCAGTGCGTCGGCCAGACGCCCCGAAATCTTCTCGCGCCGCTTCAGGCTGCCGCCCAGCACGCCCATGGAAAGGTCGGAAACCAGCGCGAAGGCTGACGAGAAGCGCGTGAGGTGCTGGTAGAAGCGGCGCATGTCGTGGGTGTCCGGGACTCGCGCCAGACGGCTTCCGGTAAGCCCCAGCAGGAAGGCGCGCACGGCGCGGGTGGCGACGAAGTTGACGTAGCCGAACACGGCCTTGTCCAGGCGCTTGCGGTCCTTGGCGTCAACCGCGCGAATCAGCTTCTGCACGTAGGGGTGGCAGCGGATGGCGCCCTGGCCGTAGATGATCATGGAGCGGGTGAGGATGTTGGCGCCTTCCACCGTGATGCCGATGGGCACCGCCATCCACATGCGTGAAAGCAGGTTGCGCGGGCCACGCTGGATGGCCGATCCGGCGCGGATGTCCATGGCGTCGGACACCACCTCGCGCATGCCTTCGGTGAGATAGGCCTTGGCGATCGAGCCCAGCACGGCGGGGCGCTCGCCGGCATCCAGCGCGCCACAGGTGAGGGTGCGCGTGGCACTCATCATCCAGGTCATGCCGGCGATGCGCGCCAGCGGTTCCTCGATGCCCTCGAAACGGCCGATGGGCGTGTCGAACTGCTCGCGCACGGTGGCGTAGGCGCCGGAGATGCGCGTGGCCATCTGCACCGCGCCCACCGACAGCGCCGGCAGCGAGATCGAGCGCCCGGCCGCCAGCGATTCCATCAGCATGCGCCAGCCGTGGCCGATCTGCTCGCGCCCGCCGATGATCGCGTCCAGCGGCACGAACACGTCCTCGCCGGTGATCGGGCCGTTGGCGAACGGCACGCCCATCGGGTCGTGGTGCAGGCCGATGCCGATGCCGGGCAGGTCGGCGGCGATCAGCGCGCAGGTGATGCCGAGGTCCTCGCTGTCGCCGAGCAGGCCGTGCGGGTCCTTGAGACGGAAGGCCAAACCGATCAGCGTCGCCACCGGGGCCAGGGTGATGTAGCGCTTGTTCCAGTTCAGGCGCATGCCCAGCACTTCCTCACCCTGCCACTGGCCGTGCTCGACGATGCCGGTCGATTGCGTGGCCGCGGCGTCGGAGCCGGCCTCCGGGCCGGTGAGCGCGAAGCAGGGGATCTCGCGGCCGTCGGCCAGGCGCGGCAGGTAATGCCGTTTCTGCTCGTCGGTGCCGTAGGCCAGCAGCAGCTCGGCGGGCCCCAGCGAGTTGGGCACCATCACCGTGACCGCCGCGGCGATGGAGCGGCTGGCGATGCGCGTGACCACGCGCGAATGCCCGATTTCGGAAAAGCCCAGGCCGCCGAACTCCTCGGGAATGATCATGCCGAAGAAGCGTTCGCGCTTGAGGAGTGCCCAGGTGGCCTCGGACAGCCCGCGCCGCTGTTCGATGTCCCAGTCGTCCATCATCCGGCACAGTTCCGTCACCGGACCATCGATGAAGGCCTGCTCCCGCGCGCTGAGCGGCTGGCACTCGAAGTCCAGCAGGTACTGCCAGTCCGGCCGGCCGGAAAAAATCTGCGCGTCCCACCACACCGTGCCGGCCTCCAGCGCCACCCGCTCGGTATCGCCGATCCGCGGCAGCACCTTGCCCATCACCGGCATCAGCGAGCGTGCGAACAGGCACCGCCGCAGGGGAGGAAAGCCGCTCACCACGGCCAGTACCACCGCCACCCCCAGCAGGATGCCGAACGGGATCGGCGCCGCCGGTCCGGTGGTCGCCCAGCCCGCGAACAGCACCGTCAGCCCCGCCACCCAGGCCAGCCAGCCGCGCCCCGCGAAAGCCAGCGCCAGTGCCACGACAACAGCCACGATGATGGTTGCGATCCACATGAACCTGCCCCTGCAAAGGATGGATGTGTAGGCATTGTGCATGCCGGAGTTTGAAGGCCACGCAAACGGGATGCCAGGACCCACGACACCGACCGTTCCCGGCGGATGACGTAGAATGGACGGGATATATGCAGAGGTTTTCAGGCCGGTGTGGCGTCACCGGCGCCGCGTGCCGCAGGTGCGGCACGCCCCCGAAGGACACACGACCATGAAAGAAAAACACGACATCGTCGCCAACTGGCTGCCACGTTACACCGGCACGGAGCTGGAGGATTTCGGCGACTACATCCTGCTGACCAACTTCGGCCATTACGTCGAGCTTTTCGCCGAGTGGCAGGGCGTCGAGGTGAAGGGGGCCGACCGGCCCATGCCCAATGCCACCGCCGACGGCATCACCATGATCAATTTCGGCATGGGCAGCCCCAATGCGGCCACGGTGATGGACCTGCTGTCGGCCATCGCGCCCAAGGCCGTGCTGTTCCTGGGCAAGTGCGGCGGCGTCAAGAAGAAGAACCGCATCGGCGACCTCGTGTTGCCCATCGCGGCCATCCGCGGCGAAGGCACGTCCGACGACTATCTGCCCCGGAACGTGCCGGCGTTGCCCGCCTTCCAGCTGCAGCGCGGCGTCTCGACCATGATCCGCGACCTCGGCCACGACAACTGGACCGGCACCGTCT
>CAZMXV010000032.1:0-20540 GCA_964570295.1 uncultured Rhodanobacteraceae bacterium | reverse complement strand
AGCCGTCGGCGGCCATTTCCGGACGCTTGCGCAGCATCTCGGCGGTCACTTCGTATTCGCGTGCCAGCACCGGCGCCGGGCCTTTTTCCGCGGCCAGCTCCAGTGCCACTTCCCAGCCGGCCACGGCCATCTCGCGCGAGACGTCCTCGGTGAAGGCCACGGCCTCTTCCGAGCCGTAGCGCTTCTTCAGCATGGCCAGGGTCGAGCCCAGGCCCAGGAAGCCCATGCCGTGGCGACGCTTGTTCATGATTTCGTCGCGCTGCTCGGCGAGCGGCAGGCCGTTGATCTCGACCACGTTGTCGAGCATGCGCGTGAACACCTTCACCACTTCGCGGTATTCGTCCATGTCGAAGCGCGCCTTGGGTCCGAACGGGTCGCGCACGAAAGTGGTGAGGTTCACCGAGCCCAGCAGGCACGAGCCGTAGGGCGGCAACGGCTGCTCGCCGCAGGGGTTGGTGGCGCGGATGTGCTCGCACCACCAGTTGTTGTTCATTTCGTTGACGCGGTCGATGAGGATGAAACCCGGCTCGGCGTAGTCGTAGGTGGAAACCATGATCATGTCCCACAAGTGGCGCGCCTTGACGTGGCCGTAGATCTTGCAGGCCACCAGGCCGTCCTCGCGGGCGACGTAGTTTTCGTGGGTGGGCCATTCGCGCCACAGCACCTGGTTTTCGTCGGCCAGGTCGACCTCGTCGCGCTCCTTGACGTGCACGGGGAAGATCAGCGGCCAGTCGGCGTCGTCCTCCACGGCCTGCATGAAGTCGTCGGTGATCAGCAGGCTCAGGTTGAACTGGCGCAGGCGGCCGTCCTCGCGCTTGGCACGGATGAACTCGCGCACGTCCGGATGACGCACGTCGAAGGTACCCATCTGCGCGCCGCGGCGGCCGCCGGCGGAGCTCACCGTGAAGCACATCTTGTCGTAGATGTCCATGAACGACAGCGGCCCGGACGTGTAGGCTCCCGCGCCGGAGACGTAGGCGCCGCGCGGGCGCAGCGTCGAGAACTCGTAGCCGATGCCGCAGCCGGCCTTCAGCGTGAGCCCGGCCTGGTGCACCTTCTCCAGGATGTCGTCCATGGAGTCGTGGATGGTGCCCGAGACGGTGCAGTTGATGGTGCTGGTCTTGGGCTTGTGCGCCTGCGCGCCGGCGTTGGAGGTGATGCGGCCGGCGGGAATGGCGCCGCGGCGCAGCGCCCACACGAAGCGCTCGTACCATTTGTCCTTGAGCTCGGGCGTGGCCTCGACGTCGGCCAGCGCGCGCGCCACGCGCTTCCAGGTGTCGTCCACGCTGACGTCCACCGGCTCGCCCTGCTTGGACTTCAGGCGGTATTTCTTGTCCCAGATGTCGTACGACGCCGGCTGCAGCGGAATGTCGGCGGCATCATGGCTCAAGGCGCTTTTGCGTACAGTGCTCATCGGTATCCTCGACCTCGCGTGGGTCCTGTCTTGCTTGCGTTTTGGTCACCGACGCCACGGCGGGCGTCCTGCTCTGTGGTCACGGGGGCGCGCCAGACGCCGCATCGGCACTGACGGCAACGAACGGCATGGCGGAAACCTGCTGCATGGTTGCCTCCGGACGCAGCCGGCCCCCTTGCATCGGCTGCCCAACCCCATGACTTGTGAAACACCAGAACATCGAACACAAGATGTTGTGCCGACGTGCGGACCCAAGGTACCCCCGGCCGGGGCCAAAGTCAAAACCGGATCGCGCATGCCTGACGGCATGCGGGTTTCCGCTCCGCAGGCCTGCCTGCAGTATGCTCACCGGGGACACGGAACGACTGAACCCGGGCTGGCCCGGACCTGTCCAACAGGCGTTCCCGGGCAGCGTATCCCCCTGATAAGGAGTTCCCATGCCAGCACGTTTTCATCGTTTTTCCGGTTTCACGCTCCTGTTCCTGCTGGCGGCATGGCTGGCGCCCGGTGCGGCCATGCGCGCGCATGCCACACCGCCACCGGTGGTCGACGGGCAGCCGGTGCAGTCGCTGGCGCCGATGCTGGAACACGTCACGCCGGCGGTGGTGAACATTTCCTCCCGGACCCGCGTGCGCGTACGCGACCCGTTCTTCGACGACCCGGTGTTCCGCCAGTTTTTCGGCGGCGCGCCGCGCGAACGCATCGAGCAGAGCCTGGGGTCGGGAGTCATCGTCGACGCGAAGAAGGGCTACATCCTTACCAACAACCACGTCATCAACGGCGCCGACTCGATCAAGGTGACGCTGCAGGACGGTCGCAGCTTCAAGGCCGAGCTGGTGGGAGCCGATCCCGACACCGATATCGCCGTGCTGAAGATCGACGCCGAGCACCTCGTCCAGCTGCCGCTGGCCGACTCCTCCGCCATCCGCGTGGGTGATTTCGTGGCCGCCGTGGGCAACCCCTTCGGCCTGGGGCAGAGCGTCACCTACGGCATCATCTCCGCGCTGGGCCGCACCGGACTGGGCGATACCTACCAGAACTTCATCCAGACCGACACCGCCATCAATCCCGGCAACTCCGGCGGCGCGCTGGTGGACCTCAAGGGCCGGCTGATCGGCATCAACTCCATGATCTACTCGCCTTCGGGCGCCAATGCCGGCATCGGGTTCGCCATTCCCTCGGACCTGGCACAGAAGGTGATGCAGCAGCTGCTCACCTACGGCAAGGTGCGCCGCGGCAACCTTGGCGTGCACGTGCAGAAGCTCAGTGCCGACATGGCCCGCGCGCTGGGCGTGGACGCCGGTGCCGGCGTGGTGGTGACGGACGTCGACGAGGGCTCGCCGGCCGCCGCGGCCGGGATCCGGCCGGGCGATCTGGTCACCGCCATCAATGGCACGCCCGTGCACGACCCGCGCGACCTGCACAACACCGAGGGGCTGCTGCCGGTGGGCAGCGATGTCACCCTGAAGGTGCGCCACGACGGCAGCAGCCGCGACGTGCGCATGAAAATGGCCCCGGAAAAAGTGGCGCGTGCGGACGGTGCCGAGATTGATCCGCGCCTGGCCGGCGCCGGCCTGCGCGACACCGCCTCCAGCGAGGCAGGACACCAGGCCACCGGCGTGGTTGTCGAGGAGGTCGGCAAGGGCAGCCGCGCCGCACGCAACGGCCTGGCCGCCGGCGACATCATCATCGGCGTCAACCAACGCCGCACGCCCAACATCCATGCGCTGGAAGCGCTGCTGGAAGGAAAACCGCCGCGCCAGCTCATGCTGATCATCGTGCGCGACCAGCGCATGCACTATCTGCTGGCCCGATGAAATCGCACCCCTGCGCCACCCGCCAATGGGGCCGGCAACGCTGCATTCGTCACCCATTCTGGCTATGATGCCGCGTGCATGGCCGGGGCGGGAGAGCCCCCGCCGCGCACGGGCCACGCGGACGATGGCACGAGGGGACGTCATCGCCTGCCGCCGGCATCCGCCGGCCGCGGCGTGACGCGGTCGGCAGGCCGGGCCGTGGCTGCGGGCCATAATCACGCCTGCGCCTCCAAACCTTCCATTCCTGTCCCATTGCGTACCCGAGACTTCATGAAACCCTGCCTTCGCCACCTCGCAACCGCCTCGCTGCTCCTTTTCGCCGGCGCCGCCCTGGCCGGGCCGCCGTCACTGACCTGGCGCGGCGACATCACCACCGCCAACAACATGGTCGAAGACATGGCCAAGGCATGGCACAAGGCCGGCCACCCCAGCATGTCGCTGCAACCATTCAACACCGTGTCGGGCATTGACGCCGTGGCCAGCGGCAGCGCCGACATTGCCGGCAGCGTGCGCGGCCGCGCGCCGCGCCGCGGCAACGAGAAGAACCTGGTGTTCACGCCGGTGGCCTGGGATGCCCTGACCATCATCACCAACCCCCGCAACCCGGTGGACAACCTCACGCTCAAGCAGCTGCACGACATCTACTACGGCAAGATCACCAACTGGAGCGAGGTTGGCGGCAAGAACGAGCCGATCAACGTGTACGCCGTGGCCAGCCCCACCGACGGTATCGAGTTCAGCCTGCGCCGCCTGCTGTTCGGCCGCGGCAACCAGCCGGTGGCCGCGCCACGCCTGTACCTCAACGTGAGCAAGCTCGAACGCGCCGTGGAGCTCGACCCGCAGAGCCTCGGCGTGACCACGTTGTCGAACGTGCATGCCAACGGCAAGGTGAAGATGCTGGCCATCGACAATACCCGGCCCAGCGTGGCCAACGTGGCCGACGGAAGCTACCCCCTGTACACCCCGCTGTACCTGGTGAGCCGCCCCGCCCCGGCTGCGGATCCCGCGCCCGGCGAAGCGGACGTCACGGCTGGAGAGGGCACTGACACTGCCACGGCCGACAGCGCCACCGCGGCCGACGGCGCACGCGCCGAACAGGTCGCGCAATTCGTGGCGTTCGCTCAAAGTCCCGCCGTCGCCGACATCCTGCATCAGCACCACCTGATTCCCTACGCCAACGCCAGTGCCCTGGACGGCCACGACGAGCAGCGCATCGCCGCCATCGCCCAGGAAACCGGCCGTCGCGTCTACCACCACGGTACGCCTACCGCGGCGCCCGGAGCCACCTATGCCTCGCGTGCCGGCATCGCGCCGACGTCGGGGCGCACCCTGGAAGCCCGTCAGCAGATGCTGGCCAAGCGCGGGGAGGACAGTGCCGCCGAGGTGCGCGCCAAGGCCGCCGAGGAAGGCCGTCGCAGCCTGGCTGCCGCCGATACCGGCAGCGCGGGAACCGACCGCGTCACCTGGTACACCGTCGCTTCCGGCGACACGCTGTCCAAGATCGCCAAGCAGGAATCGGTCACCGTGAGCCAGCTCCGTGCCTGGAACAACATCAAGGGCAACCTCATCAAGGTCGGCCAGAAGATCGCCATCCACCACGACTGAGTCCCGCGCGGACTTCCGGCGTTACCATGGGCGCCATCCGTTTTCCTGTGGAGTGCCCATGGACGTCATCATCGCCTCATCCAGCCGCAGTCGCGCGGTCGCCATCGAATGCGTGGACGCCGAAAGCCTGGCGGCCCTGAAAAAGCGCCTCGACACCCGCGCGGCCCGCTGGCTCGACGCCAGCGGTTTCCAGCCCCTGCCCGGTCGCGTGGCCCTGCTGCCCGACGCCAAAGGCGGCCTGGAGCGCGTGGTGGTCGGTATCCGCCCCGACGATCCGCTGTGGTGTCTGGCCGCCCTGCCCTGGCAGCTTCCGGCCGGACGCTACCGGCTGGCCGAGGGCGACACCGCGCCCGACCTCCATCTGGCCGCCCTGGGCTGGGCACTGGGCGCCTACCGTTTCACGCGCTACCGCAAGGCCGGCCGCGAGCCGGCCCGCCTGCTGGTCCCCCGGCACGTCGCCACACGGCTGGCTCCCGTGGCCGAGGCCGTGGGCCAGGTTCGCGACCTGGTCAACACGCCCACCGAAGACATGGGCCCCGAGCAGCTTGCCGCCGCCGTCAAGGCCATGGGCAAGGCGCACAAGGCGCGTGTGCGCGAGTGGGTGGGCGACGCCTTGCTGAAAAACAACTTTCCCACCATCCACATGGTCGGTCGGGCCAGCCATCGCCCGCCCCGGCTGGTGGAGCTCAACTGGGGCAAGAGCACCGATCCGAAGCTGGTCCTGGTCGGCAAGGGCGTGTGCTTCGACAGCGGCGGCCTGGACATCAAGCCCTCCAGCGGCATGCGCTGGATGAAAAAGGACATGGGCGGCGCCGCCCACGCCATCGCCCTGGCTGGACTGGTGATGCAGGCGGGTCTGCCGGTACGCTTGACGCTGCTGGTACCAACGGTGGAAAACGCCATCGCGGGCAGCGCCATGCGCCCCGGCGAGGTGGTGCGCACGCGTGCCGGCCATACCGTGGAGGTGGACAACACCGACGCCGAGGGACGCCTGATCCTGTGCGACGCCCTGGCCTACGCCGGCGAAAAGAAGCCCGACCTGATCATGGACTTCGCCACCCTGACCGGCGCCGCGCGCGTGGCCCTGGGCCCCGACGTGCCAGCTGTTTTCACCAACCGTGACCCGCTGGCCGATGCCCTGGCCGACGCCTCCACGCACGCCCGCGATCCGCTGTGGCGCCTGCCTCTGTGGGAGCCGTACATGCACATGCTGGATTCGCACCTGGCCGACTTTGCCAATGCCGGCCCGTCGCGCCACGCCGGCGCCATCACCGCGGCCCTTTATCTGCAGCGCTTCGTCCCGCGGGACATCGACTGGATCCACACCGACGTCTACGCCTGGAACGACAGCGAGCGTCCGGGACGGCCGCGCGGCGGAGAAGCCCAAAGCCTGCGGGCCATGTTCGCGTTTTTGCAGCAGCGTTACGGACGCTAGCTGGGGGCGGGGCTCGGGAAGCATCGCGGCCATGGGCCGCGATGGCGCAAACCCGCGGCGAAGACTCAGTGCGCCGGTTCCGCGGCAGGCGCCTCGCCTGGTTTGACGTCGGCAGCCACCTGGCGCGCGGGCAGGCCGAAGCCCGGGGTGTCCTTGCCACCATAAGGCAGCACCTGGGCGGCCAGTTCAGGCCGGGCCCGGATCAGGTCGACCTCGTCGGCAACGATGTGGGCGGCTTCGTCCAGCATCACGTCGTTGCTCTGCTCGGCTTCCTTTTCGTCCTCGAGCTGGCTTTCCAGGCTGCGCTCGTTGGGCTGCAGGCCGTCGTCCAGTTCCACCTGGATCGAATCGCTGGTGTCGCCGTCGATCTTCTTGTGGCGCGCGCGGAAGGACTTCTGCAATTCCTCGAAGTGCTTGCGGCGTGCCTGGCGCTTGTCGAAGTTCAGCGAAATGGTGGTGCGCTCGCGGTTCTTGCGGTACACCGCCAGCTCGTCCAGCAGCAGCTGCCATGCCGGCGACGCCCCGGCGCGCTTGTCGTGCATCGCCTTCAGCTCCGGCACCAGCACCTGGAGGTTGGCCACCGGCGCATAATCGGCCTTCTCGATGTGCGTCCACGGCAAGGCGTTGTCGTAGGTGGACTCACCGAACTCCTTGGCATCGCCGTTGCCCGGGAAGCCGATGTCCGGCTTGACCCCGCGCAGCTGGGTGGACCCGCCATTGATGCGGAAGAACTTGGCGATGGTCATCTTGATCTCGCCGTAGGTCGGCTTCTTGCCCGGGTGGCTGCCGAAGCGGTCCAGGTCGACCAGGTTCTGCACGGTGCCCTTGCCGAAGGTCTGTTCGCCAATGACGATGCCGCGACCGTAATCCTTGATGGCGGCGGTGAAGATTTCCGAGGCCGAGGCCGAACCGCGGTTGACCAGCACCGCCAGCGGACCCGCCCACAGCATGCCGGCATCGGTATCGGCATTGACCTCCACGCTGCCGTCGCTCTGGCGCACCTGCACCACCGGCCCCTGGTCGATGAACAGGCCCGTCAGGTTGACCGCTTCACCCAGGGAGCCGCCGCCGTTGTTGCGCAGGTCCATCACGATGCCGTCCACGCCGGCTTCCTTCAGTTCCTTGATGAGGCGGGCGACATCGCGCGAGGCGCTCTTGTACTGGGGGTCGCCGTTGCGGTGGGCGGCAAAGTCCTCGTAGAAGGACGGCAGCTCGATGACACCGATGCGGTGCATGCCCTTGCCCTCACCGACCTTGACGATCTTCTTCTTGGCGGCCTGTTCCTTGATGGTGACCTTTTCACGCACCAGCGTCACCACCTCGTGCTTGCCGTCCAGGCCGGCCTTGGCGGGAATGATCTCCAGGCGCACCTTGGTGCCTTTCTTGCCGCGGATCCTTTCCACCACGTCGTCGAGGCGCCAGCCGAGCACGTCCTGGATGGGGCCGTCCTCGCCCTGGCCCACGCCCACGATGTGGTCGCCGACATGGATCTTGCCGGACTTGTCGGCCGGACCGCCGGGCACCAGTTCCCGGACCTGGGTGTATTCGTTGTCGGCCTGCAGCACCGCGCCGATGCCTTCCAGCGACAGGCGCATGGCGATGGCGAAGTTTTCCGCGCGGCGCGGGCCGAAGTAGTCGGTGTGCGGGTCGGTGGTGCGCGCATAGGCGTCCATGAAGGTCTGGAAGGCGTCCTCGCCGTCCATCTGCTTCACGCGGTCGATGTAGCCCTTGTAGCGCTTGTCCAGCAGCTTGCGGATGTCTTCGGCCTTCTTGCCGGCCAGTTTCAGGCGCAGCCAGTCGTTCATGACGCGCTTCTTCCACAGCGCGTCCAGGGCCGCGGTGTCCGCCGGCCACGGCGCCTCTTTGCGGTCGAGCTCGAAGGTTTCATCGCCATCGAAGGTCAGGTCCTGCTTCAGCAGGTCACGCGCATAACGGTAGCGCTCCAGCGCCCGCCTGGCGTACAGGTTGAATATCTCGAACGGGCCGGACAGGTCGCGGTTCCAGATGGCGTTGTCCAGCTCGGTGCGCAGCGAGGCAAAACGGTTGACGTCGGCCTGTGTGAAGAACAGCTTGCTGCCGTCCAGCGTCTTCAGGTATTCCGTGAAGATCTGCCGGGACATGGCATCATCGAGAGGGCGCGCGTCGTAATGGAAACGCGTCAGAAAGCGTGCCGAAAGCTGCGCCGCCTCGGTCTGCACGTCACTCGGTGAAACCGGCTCGTACTTGTCCGGCACCGGCTTGTCGGCCGGAGCGCCTTGCGCCGTGGCGACGGTCGTTGCCGGCGCCGGCATATCGTCCGCAGCGGAAGCGGCCGCAGCCGCACTGCTCGCTGCCGCCGGCGCATCGGCCACGCTGGAAGCCGGAGCCACGCTGCTGGCCGCTGCCGGCGTCCATGCCGATGCGTGGCCGGCGAAGGCCAGCAGGGCCAGGACGACCAGGGCATTGCGGGAAAAACGGAATTTCATTCGGGATTACCTCGACAGGACCGGCGCGCGGCAGCGTGCGGACGGATGGCTCATGATGCCATGCCCGCACCGGCGGCAGCGCCGGCTTCGATGGCGGGAACGACGGGGGCGGCGATGCGTGGTGCCAGGTCGAACTGGCGGCAGAATTCCTCCACCAGCACCTTTTCGACAGGCGCCAGGGCGGACGGCCCGCCCAGATCCGCCACGGTGGTGACGGCCAGCCCCTTGTAGCCGCAGGGATTGATGCGCGTGAACGGCTCCAGGTCCATGTCCACGTTGAAGGCCAGCCCGTGGAAAGTGCAGCCGCGCCGCACGCGCAGGCCCAGCGCGGCAATCTTGGCGCCGGCCACGTACACGCCCGGGGCACCTTCCAGGCGTGCGGCCTGGATGTCCCAATGCGCCAGCGTGTCGATGACGGCCTGTTCGATGCGATGCACCAGTTCGCGCACGCCCACGCCGAGACGCCGCAGGTTCAGGAGCGGATAGGCCACGATCTGGCCCGGCCCGTGGTAGGTCACCTGGCCGCCCCGGTCGACGTTGACCACGGGAATGTCACCGGGCGCCAGCACGTGTTCGGGCCGGCCGGCCTGGCCCAGGGTGAACACGGGGTCGTGCTCCAGCACCCACAACTCGTCATCGACATGCTCGTCACGCGCGGCGGTGAAGGCCTGCATCGCCCGCCATACTGGCTGGTAGGGCTGGCGGCCGAGACGACGGACATGAAGGGGGCGGGACATGAAGGAACTCCTGATGGAGGGCTAGAGCGTGTACTTGATGGCCGGGTCGGCGCGCAGGACGGCATGCGCCGCCTCGTACTTTTCGCGCGAGGGGCAATCGAAATCCACCGTGACCGAGATGTAGTTGCCCTTGCTGGAATGACGATGGCGCACGGTTTCGTGCAACACGTCCAGGCCGACATCCTGCAGCAACCCGGGTACGCGGGTCTTGAGATCCGCCTCGGTGTCCCCGACGGCGGTGATGGTGAACCGGCCCGGAAAGGTGAAGCCGCGCGTTTCCTCGTTGCCGTCGGCGCCATGATCGGCGCCGTTGCCGCGGGACTGGCCGGTCACGACTTCACCTCGGCCTGGACCGTGGTCTGTGCCTCGTCGCTGCCGTGGAACCACAGCAAAATGGTGTCCCAGAGACGCGAGAAGAAACCGCCCTCGGGGGCATCGGCCAGAGCCACCACGGGGCGCGTCACCAGGGTTTCACCATCCAGCGAGATGGTGAGCGTCCCCACCTTCTGGCCCTTCTTGAAGGGAGCGATCAGGGTCGAGGGCAGGTTGATGCTGGCCTTGAGCTTGTCGTAGCTGCCGCGCTTGACGGTCAGGTTCAACGCCTTGTCCAGCCCCACCGGCAGCTGG
Organism: uncultured Rhodanobacteraceae bacterium; assembly: GCA_964570295.1. Taxonomy (GTDB): domain Bacteria; phylum Pseudomonadota; class Gammaproteobacteria; order Xanthomonadales; family Rhodanobacteraceae; genus Oleiagrimonas. The sequence continues at coordinate 10,440 of CAZMXV010000032.1, read as the reverse complement.
TCCTCGCTGCCCTTCCACAGACGCGGGTTGGCCAGAGCCTGCCCGGCATCGAACAGCTTGTGCGACTCGAAGAAGCGGAACCCGTAGTTGAGCAGGGCCTGCGCGTCGTCCACGCGCGCCTTGGCGCTGGGCGTCCCCATGACCACGGCGATCAGGCGCTGCCCGTCACGAAGGGCCGAAGCGGCCAGGCAATAGCCGGCGGCCTTGGTATGGCCGGTCTTGATGCCGTCCACGCTGGGGTCGCGCCACAGCAGGTTGTTGCGGTTGTACTGGGTGATGCCGTTCCAGGTGAACTTCTTGATCGAGGAGATCTTGTAGTCGGCCGGGAAATCACGGATCAGCGCGCGCGACAGGATCGCGGTATCCAGGGCCGAACTGTAGTGCCCCTCCACCGGGTAACCCGAGACATTGACGTAGTGGGTGTTCTTCATGCCCAGACGCTTGGCATAGGCATTCATCAGCGTGGCGAAGCCCGCCTCGCTGCCGGCGACATGCTCGGCCAGGGCAATGGCGGCGTCGTTGCCCGACTGGATGATCAGGCCATACATCAGGTCCTTCAGCGGCACCTTGGAGCGCACCTTGAGGAAACTGGTGGAGCCGTCGGTGCCCGCCCCGCCCTTGCGCCAGGCGTTTTCGCTGATGTAGACCTCGTCGTCCATGTGCACCTTGCCGGCCGCCACCTCGGCCGAGACCACGTAGTCGGTCATGATCTTGGTGATGGAAGCCGGTTCGACGCGCTGGTTGGGGTTTTTCGAAGCCAGCACGCGACCGGTGCCGTAATCCATCAGCACCCAGCTGGTGGATTCGAATTCCGGCGGCGGCGGCACCGGCACGTCGGGCACCGTGGCACTCGGGACCCGGGCCTGCGGTACCGGCTGGTCCGACTGCGCCGCGAAGGCGCCGAACATGGAGACACTGGCGGCGAGGGCCACCAGGGCCACGACTACTTGACGGCGACGAAACGGCATCTTCAACGATCCACAAGAAAAATCAACAAACGAAAACAGGGCCGCGACCTCCGCAGGCCGCCTTTCCGGCGGCAGTCGGGTGCCACGGTACGACAAACGCGCATATTAACAGGGTGAAATGAACAACCCCCGCCATCATGCGCTCCCGGCCCGCCCCGCCGGCACGCTCAATCCACCGCGACCCGGGGCGCCGGCAAGCCCAGGCGCTGTACCGCGACGCTGACCCGGTCCGCTTCCGCCGCATCCTTCAGCGGCCCCAGGCGGACCCGCGTGTAGCGGCGCCCGTCCACGGTGACTGCCGACACCTGCACCGGCGCCAGGTCGGCGCGGCGCAGGCGGCTGGCCACGTCGCGCGCGTTCGAACGGCTGGAAAAGGCCCCCACCTGCAGCCAGATGCCATGGCGTGAACTGCCCACTGGGACCACGCGCGGCGCGGCCAGTTCCCGCGGATGGCGCGGATCGATGGCCTGGACCTCGACCATCCCCGTTCCCTTGGGCCAAATGCCGATGCGCACCGCCGCGGCATACGACAGGTCGATGATGCGGTTGGACACGAACGGACCGCGGTCGTTCACGCGCACGACCACGCTCTTGCCGTTCTCCAGGTTGGTGACGCGCGCGTAGGTAGGCAACGGCAACACCTTGCTGGCCGCCGAAAATCCGTACATGTCGTAGCGTTCCATGCTGGATGTCAGATAGCCATGGAACTTGTTGCCGTACCAGGAGGCCAGGCCGCGTTCGTCATAACCCCTGGCCGTCGGGAGCACGCGGTAGGTCTTGCCGTTGACCGTGTAGGGCGACTTGTTGCCGTAGCGCGACAGCGGCTCCACCTTCGGCACCGGCTCGGGCAGCTTGCTGATGTCGCGGTCCGGGCTGCCGGGGCCGCCATCCTGCGCGAGATGGTAACGGTCCTTCTGTGAAAGGTGGATGTTGTCCCGGCCGGGTCCGTGGCCCGTGGCCGCCGTGCCGCGTCGCGCGGGATGCGAGGCGCAGGCCGCCAGAAGGGCCGCCATCGCCAGCGCCACGATCAGGCGTACCACGGATGTCATCGCGACGGGGTATCCGCCAGGCCCGCCTCCGCGCCCGCCCCGTCGGCAATCGCCTCGGCCAGCTGGTGCACCACCATCGCGTACATCGGGCTGCGGTTGTAGCGCGTGATCACGTAGAAATTGTTGAAGGTGAGCCAGTCCAGCGAGCCACCGTCGTCACTGTCCAGACGCAACCAGGTGGCCTGCAGCCCCGGATTGACCCGCGCCAGCGGTGCATAACCCCATGCCTCCCACTGTTCCACCACGTGCAGGGGCTTGCTGTGGTCCACCTCGACCGGCCGCGCCGAGGCGTCGGGGCGGGCCCGCACCGCCACCGGCTGGCCGGCCTGCCAGCCATGCGCGTGGAAGTAGTTGGCGACACTGGCCAGGATGTCCGGCAGCGAATGCATCATGTCGATGTGACCGTCCCCGTCGGCATCCACGGCATAGGCCTTGATGCTCGAGGGCATGAACTGGCCCCAGCCCTGGGCGCCCGCATACGACCCCTTCAGCTCGGTCAGGGGGCCGCCCAGCTTGGTCGGGGGAAGCTCCAGCAGGGTCTTCAGCTCGCCGCGGAAGAAATCGGCACGCGGCGGGTAGTAGAACGCCAGCGTCACCAGCGCGTCGAGCACGCGGTAGCTCCCGGTGACGCGGCCGTAGTTGGTTTCCACGCCCAGGATCGACACCAGGTAGGGGCCCGGCACGTGGTATTCGGCACTGATGCGATCGATCAGCCGGCGATGCTCGCGGTAGAACGCCACGCCGTCCTCGACGCGGGCACGGGTCATGAAGATTTTGCGGTACGCGGGCCAGGGCTTGGATTCGGCCGGCCGCGTCATGGCATCGATGATCGACTGCTGCTTGCCGGCGCTGTCGAGCAGCTTGTGGATGCTGGCGGGACTTTTGCCGGTGGCTGCCGCCACCTCGCGCACCAGCGCGTCCTCGCCGGGATGGGTTCCGGCATGCAACGCGGCACAGGCACCCAGGCCGAACATGACGGGAAGCAACAACACGCGGAAGGATCGAAGCATGGGAAATTTCACGAGTCGGTCGGATGGAACGGCCACCCGCGGCAGGCCACGGGCTCTGCGCACAAGTCTACACAGCCGCCGGCATGCTGTCTGCCGGCAGCCGCGGCCCGCTCACAGCATCTTGCGGTGGGCATGGATCGACATCAGCACGCCGAAGCCCACCAGCAGCGAAACCGCCGAGGTGCCTCCGTAGCTGACCAGCGGCAACGGCACACCGACCACCGGCAGCAGGCCCGTGATCATGCCGCCGTTGACCATGACGTAGACGAAAAAGCTCATGGCGATGGCGCCTGCCAGCAGGCGCGAATAGGTGTCGCGCGCCTGCATGGCGATCCACAGGCAGCGCGCGATGATGAAGGTGTACAGGGCGATCAGCAGCACGGCACCGACCAGGCCGAATTCCTCGCCGAACACGGCGAAGATGAAGTCGGTGGTGTGTTCGGGAAGGAACTGCAGCCGCGACTGGGTGCCGTGGTGGAATCCCTTGCCCAGCAGCCCCCCCGAGCCGACCGCGATCTTGGACTGGATGATGTGCCAGCCCGCGCCCAGCGGATCGGACTCGGGGTTGAGGAAGGTCAGCACGCGCTGGCGCTGGTAGTCGTGCAGGAAATACCAGCCGATCGGGGCCGCGGCGGCGACGATGGATGCCAGCGCGCCGATGCGCCACCAGCTCATGCCGGCCAGAAACAGGGCGAAGGCGCCGGCCGTGGCCACCAGGATGGCCGTACCAAGGTCCGGCTGCTCGGCAATCAGGGCGGCGGGAATGGCAATGAGCAGCCCGGTCATGGCGATGTGCTTCCACGATGGCGGCAGCTGCCGGGGATGCAGGTACCAGGCCACCATCATGGGCATGGTCAGTTTCAGCAGCTCGGAAGGCTGGAAGCGCAGCACGCCCAGATCCAGCCAGCGGGTGGCGCCGCGCCCCTCGCCGAGAACCGCCACCACCACCAGCAACAGCGTGCTGAAACCATACAGCCACGGCGTCCAGGCCCGCAGCGTGGCCGGCGGGATGTGCGAAATCACCAGCATCAACGACAGACCCAGCAGGAAGCGTGCGCCCTGCCCAAGGATCAGGCCCGCATTCTCGTTGCCGGCGCTGTACAGCGTGACCAGGCCGACCAGCATCAACAGCAGCAGCGACAGCAGCAACGGCATGTCCAGCCGCGGCCGGTGCCACATGCGTGCCAGCAGACGTTGCAGGCGGGCCCTGAACATGCCAAGGAGACTCATGCGCCGCCCTCCTGCGCATCTTCTGCCCCGGCGGCGGGCGGATGCTGCTTGACCCAGGCATCCAGCACGGCACGGGCGATCGGCGCGGCGGTGCTGCCACCCCACGCGCCATGCTCGACGATCACCGCCACGGCGATCTGCGGATCCTCGGCCGGCGTGTAGCACACGAACAGCGCGCGATGACGCTGGGCCAAGGCCTCGAGGTCGCTGTGGTCTTCATAGGCATTGGTGGTGCGCGAATAGCGCTCGGCGGTGCCGGTCTTGCCGGCGATCCTGTAGGGAAAGTCCTTGCCCAGGCCGCGCGCGGTGCTGCCCGGGCCACCGTAGACCACCTGCAGCATGCCCTCGTGCACCGCTTCCCAATTCTTCATGTCGTGCACCACCGAGGCCCCGGCATCCACCGGTTCGGCCCGCACCCGCCCCGACTTCACGCCATCGCGGGTAGCCATCAGCAGGTGCGGCCGGTGCGGTATGCCATGGTCGGCCAGCATGGCCACGGCATGCGCCAGTTGCAGCGGTGTCACCACCCAGTAACCCTGGCCGATGCCGGCGATCACCGTCTCTCCCGGATACCACGGCTGGCTGCGATGGCCGCGCTTCCATTCGCGCGAAGGCAGCACGCCCGCGCCCTCGCCCTCCAGGTCGATGCCGGTGGGTTCGCCAAAACCGAACCGTCCCATCCACTGGCTGAACTTGTCGATGCCCATGTCGTAGGCCAGCTTGTAGAAGTAGGTGTTGACCGACTTGGCGATGGCCTCCACCACGTTGACGCGCCCAACGCCGTAGCGCTGGTCGTCGCGGAAGCCGCGTGAATAGCCCGGAATGTGGAATACGCCCGTGGACAGGGTGGTGTCCGAGGGTGTGCGGAAACCAAGCTCCAGCCCGCCCAGCCCCAGGAACGGCTTCACCGTCGAGCCCGGCGGATAGCGCCCCCGCAGGGCGCGGTGCAGCAACGGCTTGTCCGGGTCGTTCAGCAATGCCGAGTAGTCGGTCTGGCTGATGCCGTTGACGAACAGATTGGGATCGAAACTGGGCTGGCTGACCATGGCCAGCACCTCGCCGTTGCGCGGATCGATGGCGACCACGGCACCGGGGCGCCCGTCCAGGGCTTTTTCCGCGGCCTCCTGCAGCTGCGTGTCCAGGGTCAGGTACAGGCTCTCGCCGGGCGTCGGCTGATGCACGCTGAGCACGCGCACCACGCGCTGGTCGGCATTGACCTCGTCGACCTCGAAGCCCGGCTCGCCATGCAGGCGACTCTCGTAGTATCCCTCGATGCCGCCCTTGCCGTAGTAGTTGGTGCCCTCGTAGCGACGCGGATCCACCGACGCCAGCTCCTTGGCGTTGATGCGGCCCACGTAGCCCAGCACATGGGCGAAGGCCGCTCCCATCGGATAATGGCGCTTGAGATAAGGTTCCACGTCCACGCCCGGGAAGCGCCAGCGGTTCACCGCGAAACGGTCGATCTCGTCCTCGGTGAGCTGCATCTTCAGCGGCACCTTCTGGAAAGCCCGATGCTGCTTGAGATGGCGCCGGAAATCGGCCAGCTCGTCCTTGCTCAAGGGCACGACGTGTCCCAGGCGCTCGAGCATGGCATCCATGTCCTTGACCTGCTCGGGGACCACGTCCAGCCGGAAGGCCGGCACGTTGTCGGCCAGAAGGCGGCCGTTGCGGTCGTAGATCAGGCCGCGCGGCGGCGGCAGCACGCGCACGTGCACGCGGTTGTTGCGCGAGCGGGTGGCAAATTCGTCATGGTGCAGCACCTGCAGCCAGAAAAGGCGCCCGCACAGACCCAGCAGGCACAGCACGATCAGAATGAAGCCGGTGATCGCCCGACGCCGGAACAGGCCCAGTTCGGCACGCGGGTTCTTCAGTTGCTGGCGCCGGCGCATCATGTCTCGCGCACGCGCAGACGCGCGTGAAGATCATCCATCAACAGGAACACGAAGGGCCAGAACGCCGCCCCCACGAACGGTGCCGCCCAGAACATCGCCGGTGGCAGCGACTCGCCCGCGAACAGCCGGATCACCAACTGCAGAACGCGGTCGTTGAGAAGCAGCACCAGCACCGCCAGCGTTTGTTGCCACATCGGGAAAAAGCGCAATCGCGAACGGAACCGGGCCACCAGGAACACGGCCACGGTCAGGCGCAGCGCCTGGTCGCCGAGCAGCACGCCGTCGAGCAGGTCCGCTCCCAGCCCCATGGCGAAAGCCAGCCCCAGATGCACACGCCCCGGCGACTCCAGCGTCCAGAACACCAGCACCAGGATCGGCCAGTAGGGTTTCAACGGTTCAATGGCCGCCGGCAAGGGCAGCAGCAGCAGGAACAGCGACAGCAGCAAGCTGACGACATAGAACCATCTCATGGCCTGACGGCGATTCATGGCGTCTCCTTCCGTGCCGCCTGCACGGCATCCGGTGCCAGCAACACCGGTGGCCCCACGCTGGCCGCGGGCCCGGGCGGCCCCACCGGCGGCGCCAGATCACGCAACAACAGCACGTTGCTGCTGTATTCCAGGCGCGCGGCGGGACGGGCTTCCGCGGTCAGGAACATGCCTGACGGCCCGGGCTTCACCGATTCGATGCGCCCCACCGGAAACCCCGAGGGGAAGCGGCCGCCCAGCCCGGAAGTGAGCAGTTCGTCACCCGCCCGCACATCGGCCGACACCGGAATGTTCGGCAGCTGCAGCAGGCTGCCGGCGCGCGAACCGTAGGCGACGGTGCGCTGACCGGTGCGCTCGATGACCACCGGCACCGCGGCGTCGGGGTCGGTGACGAGCATCACCACGCAGGTATCGGGCAACACTTCCACCACCTGACCCATGATGCCGTCGGCATCGATCACGACCTGCCCGGTGGCGACACCCTGGTTGGCGCCCACGTTGAGCATGATGCGGTGGCGATAGGCGCCGAGATCCACGTCGATCAATTGCGCCAGCTGCACGTTCAGTTTCAGCGAACGTCGCGTATCCAGCAATTGCTTGAGCTTGTCGTTCTGCTTGGCCACGGCGGCCATGCGATTGAGTCGTGCATTGGCCAGCAGCAGATCCTGGCGCAGCCGACGGTTCTCGCTGGTCAGCTGCTTGCGGCTGGCGAAGGCAACCCGCGCCGTCTCCACCGCCTGCGAAGGCAGCGCAGCCAGTTTGTACAGGGGTTCGATGACCACAGCCGTGCCGTAACGCGCCTGCGCCAGCCAGTGCCCGCGATAATCCAGCACCATCAGCACGCAGGCCAGGGCGAGATACACGATCAGACGCAGCGTTCCGGCCATCGAGGCCGAAAACAGCGTCGAGTTTCCGTCACGTGTCAACGCCATGCCCGTTCCGCCATGCCGGTGGCCTTCCCGGTACCACCGGACCGTCTGAGATGTCCGCGCGCGTACCGGTCATGCCGATACGGCCGCGCCGGTACCGCCGGTCATTCGCCGGCGAAGAAGTCGCTGCCGTGCTGGTCGATCAGCTCCAGGGCCTTGCCGCCGCCACGAGCCACGCAGGTCAGCGGATCGTCGGCCACCTGCACGTGCAGGCCGGTTTCTTCGGAGATCAGGCGATCCAGGTCACGCAGCAGGGCGCCGCCGCCGGTCAACACGATGCCGCGCTCGGCCACGTCCGAACACAGTTCCGGCGGGGTCTGCTCCAACGCCGCCTTGACCGCCGCGGTGATGCCCGACAGCGGCTCGTGCAGCGCCTCGAGCACCTCGTTGGAGTTGATGGTGAACATGCGCGGCACCCCCTCGGCCAGGTTGCGACCGGAGATCTCGATCTCGCGCACCTCGCTTTGCGGATAGGCGCAACCGATTTCCAGCTTGATGCGCTCGGCGGTGGAATCGCCGATCAGGGTACCGTGGTTGCGACGCACGTAGTTGATGATGGCCTCGTCGAAACGGTCACCGCCGACGCGAACCGACTGCGAATAGACCACGCCGTTGAGCGAGATCACCGCCACCTCGGACGTGCCACCGCCGATATCCAGCACCATGGAGCCGCGTGCCTCGTGCACCGGGATGCCGGCACCGATCGCGGCCGCCATCGGCTCTTCGATCAGGAACACGTCGCGGGCACCGGCACCTTCGGCCGATTCCTTGATGGCGCGGCGTTCGACCTGGGTCGAGCCGCACGGCACGCACACCAGCACGCGCGGGCTGGGGCGCAGAAGACGCGACTTGTGCACCTGCTTGATGAAATGCTGCAGCATCGCCTCGGTCATGGTGAAGTCGGCGATCACGCCGTCCTTCATGGGCCGGATGGTGGCAATGTTGCCTGGCGTGCGACCCAGCATCCGCTTGGCGTCTCCACCCACGGCCGCCACCGAGCGCGGGCCGCCCGGACCCCGTTCCTGGCGGATCGCGACCACCGACGGCTCGTTGAGAACGATACCCTGCCCCCTTACATAAATCAGCGTATTGGCGGTCCCCAGGTCGATGGACACATCATTGGAAAAAAGTCCGCGAAACTTCTTGAACATGGGGCAAGATACCGCCGTCGTGGGTCAGGCAAAGGGAGCGCGTCAGTCTAGTGACACAGGGCCTGCAGCGCAAGGACGAAACTGTTAAAAAATCCTTTGTGCATGCGTAGTTGGCCAGCCGCGGCGACGGCGAGCGGGCAGCGCTTGTGCGTCCTGTGCAAGCCCGTTCCTCGCACGAAAAGCCGTTCCGCTGTAACATGAAGGGGTTTTGCCGTGGTCGGTGGCGCGGGGGCGCCCGGCCGATCCCTGTCAAGTCACGAGGTTGAAGCGCATGTCTGCACTGATTTGCGGATCGCTGGCGTTCGACACCATCATGGTGTTTCCCGACCAGTTCAAGAATCACATCCTTCCGGACAAGGTACACATCCTCAACGTGTCCTTCCTGGTGCCGCAGATGCGTCGTGAATTCGGCGGCTGCGCCGGCAATATCGCCTACAACCTCAAATTGCTGGGCGATGACCCCGTTCCCATGGCCACCGTGGGCGCCGACTTCGGCCCCTACCGCGAATGGTTCGTCCAGCACGGCATCCGTCTCGACCAGGTGCGCGAGATCCCCGAGCTGTTCACCGCCCAGGCCTTCATGACCACGGACCTGGACAACAACCAGATCACGGCCTTCCATCCCGGTGCCATGATGCGCAGCCACGACAACCACGTCCGCGACGTCGAGGGCATCACCTTCGGTATCGTCGCGCCCGACGGTCGCGAGGCCATGCTGCAAAACGCCAGCGAGTTCGCCGAACGCGGCATCCCTTTCATTTTCGACCCCGGCCAGGCCATGCCGCTGTTCAACGGCGAAGAATTCCGCGGCTTCATCGAACAGGCCGATTACGTGGTCGTCAACGACTACGAGTCCAACCTGCTGCAAACACGCACCGGCTGGGACGCGGAAACCATCGCCGGCAAGGTGAAAGCCTACATTACCACCCAGGGTCCCCGCGGCTCGACCATCCACACGGCCGACGGCACCCATCATGTCCCCCCCGCCGAGGAAAAGCGCATCACCGACCCCACCGGCTGCGGCGATGCCTATCGCGCCGGCCTGATCTTCGGCCTGATGCGCGATTTCGACCTCCCCACCTGCGGCCGCATGGCCTCGCTGATGGGCGCCTTCAAGGTCGAGCACCCCGGCACCCAGAACCAGCATTTCACCTACGACGAATTCGCTTCCGAATTCAAGCGTCAGTTCGGCTACACGCTGCCCTCGTAAGCTTCCCTGACCGCACGACGCTCCAGGCTGGATTCGTGACTGGCGTGATCGAGTGACCGGAACGGGAAACCCGGCAGGATCCCGGCATTTTCCGCGGGAAAAACCTGCGCGTCCGGTGCAGCCCCTCCCCGATATGCATGCCCACAAAAAAGCCCCGCAGCATGGTGCTGCGGGGCTCGGTATTGAATCCTGGCGGTGACCTGCTCCCGCATGGGCTGGTGCCACACGACCATCGGCGCAATGGCGTTTCACTTCCGGGTTCGGGATGGCATCGGGTGGGGCGAGCAGGTTCCCGGCGGGTTGCCGGTGGCAAGCCGCCCTGCGAGCGCCCGGCCAGGGAAGGCCGGGCCGGCAATGCGCCCCAGGGACGGGATCTTGCCTCGACCCGCTGCCCACAAAAAAGCCCCGCAGCATGGTGCTGCGGGGCTCGGTATTGAATCCTGGCGGTGACCTGCTCCCGCATGGGCTGGTGCCACACGACCATCGGCGCAATGGCGTTTCACTTCCGGGTTC
>CAZMXV010000031.1:0-21717 GCA_964570295.1 uncultured Rhodanobacteraceae bacterium | reverse complement strand
TGAGCGCCTGGTCGAAGCCGACGTCCGGCGAGTCGTTGCGGGTGATGACGCGGCGCGCCCGCTCGCCGGTAACTTCGGTGCGCGGGCGCGGCGCGGCATCGTCCAGCAGCAGGCTCTGCCACCCGTCATCCTCGGCCTGCGCGTGCGTGGGCTCGAAGCGCCCGGCCGGGTTGGAGGCGGCGCCGCGGCCCTTGATGGCATGCGGGGAAAACGGATCGGACTGCATGTCGGCAGTGTGCCAGCGGGGCGTCTCATGGGCCGCGACGCGCGCCAGGATGCTTGGCATGACTGTCCGGCCCATGGATCACGGCCCCGGGCCGCGATGATGCCGGGCGTGCCACAAGCGCCGGCAGTTGCGCTGGTCAGCGTCGCAGCAGCAGCTTCAGCATGTGCCGGAAGCGCGCGCCGTAGGGCGGATCGAGCCGGCCGACGGCACTGAGGCGCGACTGGTGGAACACCGGCTTCATCTTCGAGAAGGTGCGGAAGCCGGTTTCACCATGGTAGGCCCCCATGCCGGACGCGCCGACGCCGCCGAACGGCAGGTGATGCTGGGCAACGTGGTAGAGCGTGTCGTTGACGCTGACGCCACCGGCGGCGGTGTGCTCCAGAACGTGCCGGATCCGTGCCCGGTCGGTTTCGAACAGGTACAGCGCCAGCGGCGACGGGCCGGCGGTGATGATCTCCAGGGCCTCGTCGAGGCGGTCGTAGGGCAGCAGCGGCAGCAGCGGGCCGAAAAGTTCTTCGCGCATCAGCGGGCTGTCGGGCGGCACGCCGCTCAGCAGGGTCGGCGGCATCAGGCGGCCCGCGGCGTCATGTCCCGCGGCCAGCGGACAGGCCCGCGCGCCCTGTGCCACGGCTTCGTCACGCAATCGGCACAGGCGGGCGTGATGGTGGTCGTCGATCACGCTGGTGTACTGGCCCGAAGCCGGGAAACCGGGATACATGCGGGCAAAGGCATGACGCGCGGCGGCAATGAACGCCTCCTCGCGTCCGCGCGGCAGCAGCACGTAATCCGGCGCGATGCAGGTCTGGCCGGCGTTGACGCACTTGCCGTACACGATGCGCTCGACGGCATGCTCGAAGCGCGCGCCGGGCCCGACGATGGCCGGCGACTTGCCGCCCAGTTCCAGCGTGACCGGCGTGAGATGCGCCGCCGCCGCGCGCATCACCTGGCGCCCGACCATGCTGGATCCGGTGAACAGCAAATGGTCGAAAGGCAACGCGGCAAATGCCTGTGCCACCCCGGCATCCCCGGTGACCACGCGCACTTCGCCCCCCGGAAATTCCGCCTCGACCAGGTGCGCGAACAGGGCCGAAAAACACGGCGTGCGCTCACTCATCTTCACCATGACCCGGTTGCCCGCGGCCAGCGCGTCCACGACGGGCGCCACGGCCAGGTACAGCGGGTAATTCCAGGGCACGATGATGCCGACCACGCCCAACGGCTGCGGCAAAAGCTCGGTGCGCGCGGGCAGGAACCAGGCATCGGCCGGGCGTCGCCGCGGGCGCATCCAGCGACGGCCGTGGCGCAGTGCATGGCGGATGCTTCCCAACGAGGGAAACAGTTCCAGCAGCCGCGTTTCCTCGGGCGGGCGACAGCCGAAGTCGCGCGCGATGGCCCCGCAGATGGCCTGTTCGTTGTCACGCAGCAGGTCGCGCAATGTCGTCAGCCATGCCGCCCGCCGTGACCACGAAGGATACGGCCCGGCCCGGAAGGCCCGGCGCTGGGCATCCAGCATGGCCGCAGGCGCATCGGCCACGGCATGCCCTGCGATGCGGAAGGAGGTCGCGTTCGGCGGCATGACCGCAGTATTCCACTTCCAGCGACCGGCGTCTGCCATTGCGGGTTCCGCGCCGCCTCCCGGCGGCAAGCGAACCGGATTCGCGCCGGCTTTCGGTTTGCCCCTTATGCCCCCGGGGCATGCCCCGGCGGCCTCATGCGTGATCCGCACTGGACGGGCCCGTGTCTGTTGGCGCAAGGTATAGGACTGACCGTCACCCGAGGAGGCAATCCATGTCCAACGTGTATCCCGTGCCGTCCGGTTTTGCTGCCGGCGCTTCCCTCAAGGCCGCCGACTACGAGCGCCTGTATGACGAGTCCGTGCGTGATCCCGAGGCATTCTGGGCGAAGATCGGCGAACGCCTGGACTGGATGAAGAAACCCGCCACGATCAAGGACGTCAGCTACGATCCGGACGACCTGCACATCCGCTGGTATGCCGACGGCGAACTCAACGTGGCCGTCAACTGCCTGGACCGGCAGCTGGCCGAGCGCGGCGACAAGACCGCCATCATCTTCGAGGGTGACGACCCGTCCGAATCGCGCCGCCTCACCTATCGCGAACTGCACGCCGAAGTCTGCCGCTTCGCCAACGCGCTGCGCCACCTCGGCGTGGCCAAGGGCGACCGCGTGGCCATCTACATGCCCATGGTTCCCGAGGCCGCCGTGGCCATGCTGGCCTGCGCGCGCATCGGCGCCATCCATTCGGTGGTGTTCGGCGGCTTCTCGCCGGACTCGCTGGCCGGACGCATCGCCGATTCGGCCTGCAAACTGGTGATCACGGCCGACGAGGGCACCCGCGGCGGCAAGAAGATTCCGCTCAAGGCCAACGTCGACGAGGCGCTGCAGCGCGACGGCACGCGCAGTGTGGAAACCGTGGTGGTGGTGCGCCGCACCGGCGGCTCGGTGAACATCCAGTCGCCGCGCGACCGCTGGTACCACGACCTGATCGACGGCCAGTCCGCGGATTGCCCGCCCGAGCCGATGAACGCCGAGGATCCGCTGTTCATCCTCTACACCTCCGGCTCCACCGGCAAGCCCAAGGGCGTGCTGCACACCACCGGCGGCTACCTGGTGTTCGTGGCCTACACCCACGAAGCGGTGTTCGACCTCAAGGAGGACGACGTGTACTGGTGCACGGCCGACGTGGGCTGGGTCACCGGCCACAGCTACGTGGTCTACGGCCCGCTCTGCAACGGCGCCACCACGGTGATGTTCGACGGCGTGCCCAATTACCCCGACACCAGCCGCTTCTGGCAGGTGGTGGACAAGCACCAGGTGACCCTGTTCTACACCGCGCCGACGGCCATCCGCGCGCTGATGCGCGACGGCGAGGCGCCGGTGAAGAAGACCTCGCGCAAATCGCTGCGCCTGATCGGCACGGTCGGCGAACCGATCAATCCGGAGGCCTGGGAGTGGTACTACCACGTGGTCGGCGAGGGCCGCTGCCCGATCGTGGACACCTGGTGGCAGACCGAAACCGGCGGCATCATGATCAGCCCCCTCCCCGGCGCCATCGCCACCAAGCCCGGCTCCGCCACCCGCCCGTTCTTCGGCATCCAGCCGGCCATCGTGGACGCCGAAGGCAACCTCGTCGAGGGCGAGGGCGAAGGCAACCTGGTCATCACCGACTCCTGGCCCGGCCAGATGCGCACCGTCTACGGCGACCACCAGCGGTTCATCGACACCTACTTCAAGACCTACCCCGGCAACTACTTCTCGGGTGACGGCGCCCGGCGCGATGCCGACGGCTATTACTGGATCACCGGCCGCGTGGACGACGTGATCAACGTCTCCGGCCACCGCCTGGGCACCGCCGAGGTCGAAAGCGCGCTGGTCACCCAGGACACCGTGGCCGAGGCCGCCGTGGTCGGCTGCCCGCATGACATCAAGGGCCAGGGCATCTACGCCTATGTCACCCTGGTGGCAGGCACCGAGCCCAGCGAGGCCTTGCGTGAGGAACTGATCGCGCAGGTACGCAAGGAAATCGGCCCCATCGCCAAGATCGACCACCTGCAATGGGCGCCGGCGCTGCCGAAAACCCGCTCGGGCAAGATCATGCGCCGCATCCTGCGCAAGATCGCCGAGAACGAGCCGGACAAGCTGGGCGACATCTCCACCCTGGCCGATCCGTCCGTGGTGCAGAAGCTGGTCGACGAACGGCTGGTGAAATAACCCGGGCCCGGGTGCCGGCCGCATGGACATGCTTCCCGCACGGCCGTCCGAGGTGGCCGCGGGCCTGGATGCCGCCGCAATCCACGTATGGTGGCTGCCGCGGCGGCGCGACGAGGGGCGGAATCCGCTGCGGCGCATCCTGGCCGGCTACCTGGACGTGCCGCCCGAAGCCGTTCCCCTGCGCGAAGGAGCGCACGGCCGCCCGTACCTGGACGGAACAGGCATGCCGGATTTCAACTGGTCGCACAGTGGCACGCGGGCCGTCGTGGCCGTGGCCCGCACCCTGCCCCGGCTGGGCGTGGACATCGAGCACGTGCGCCCGGGCCGTGCCATCCTGGCTCTGGCCGAGCGCTACTTCGACGCCAGCGAATACCGCTGGCTGGCCCGGCTTCCCTCCGCGCATCGCCCCGCCGCCTTCGTGCGCCTGTGGACGGCCAAGGAATCCATTCTCAAGGCCCACGGACGCGGCCTCGCCTACGGCCTGGAGCGGGTGGTTCTGGCCCTGGAAGACGAGAGTCCCCGTGCCGTGCGCCTGGACGGCGACCTCGGCGCGCCGGACAGCTGGCACTTCCGGCATTGGCACCTCGACGGGAACGGCCACGCCACCCTGTGCTGGCAGGGTGGTCCGCGCCGGCTGCGCCATTTCATGCCGCCAACCGCACGATAGTGTTCCGATGGCCTGACGCCGGGGTTTCCCGCCGCGGCTCCATACATCTTCAAACCACACCGCCTGGCCCCGGACGGCTTCCACGCGGCCACATGCCAGGGGCCGCGGCGGGAACGGGGTGGAAATTCGAGGTGTTGTCACATGTCGAAAGCACCGATGATCCGCCACGGCCACGCATGATGGGCGGCGATGAACTTTCCGCCAGCGGCGCGGTCCATAGAGGTGTTGGCTCTCCCCAACCGTGAATGCCGCCCAGGGACGGGCGTGTGGTTTTTCCTTCAAGTGTTCGGCACACACCCTTCGGGGTGCGTGCCTTCTTTTTGGGCGCTGCCGCCACCGTCCGTGCCGTGGCCTGCTACAGTCTCTTCCCGCCCCACGTGACGTGCCTGAACGCCATGACCCTTCTCAGCGTCAATCTCAACAAGGTTGCCGTGTTGCGCAACGCCCGCGGCGAAGACCAGCCCGATGTATGCACCGCGGCCCGCGTGTGCATGGATGCCGGTTGCGGCGGCATCACCGTGCATCCGCGCCCGGACCAGCGCCACATCCGGCCCGAGGACGTGCGCGCCCTGGCCCGCCTGACCCGCGACCGGGTGGAATACAACATCGAAGGCAACCCTTTTGCCGGCGAGCGTGGCGACTATCCGGGTTTTCTCGCCCTGGTGCGCGAGACACGGCCGACCCAGGTGACCCTGGTCCCCGACGGGGACGATCAGATCACCTCCGACCACGGCTTCGACCTGGCCCGCGACATGGGGAAGCTGGCCGATATCGTGGCCGAACTGCGTGCACTGGGGTGTCGCGTCAGCCTGTTCGTGAACGCCGGTGCCGATACGGCGGAGGGTTTCGAACGGGCCGCCGCGGCCGGGGTCGGCCGGGTGGAAATCTACACCGGGCCCTATGCCCGGGCCTTTGCCGACGGAAAGGCCCACGAAGCCCTGGAACCCTGCGCGCGTACGGCCCGCCTCGCCCACCAGGCCGGCATGGCGGTCAATGCCGGCCACGACCTCAGCCAGACCAACCTGGGCTCGCTGAAACAGACCATTCCCGGGCTGGCGGAAGTGTCCATCGGGCACGCCCTGATCGCCGAGGCCCTGTATGACGGGCTGGCGCCCACGGTCCGCCGCTATCTGGACATCCTGTCCTGATCCGGCCGGGCTCGGCCTCCCCTCTCCTGCCGCCGCTTGCCTCCCGGGGAAGGAGCGAACCCCTTCCCGGGCGTCGCAGGCATAAAAAACGGGCGCCTTGCGGCGCCCGTCAAGCGACTTCCCGGGGCGTGGCCCGGCATCAATCGGCGTTGAGGAAGCCGATCTTTTCCATGCCCACGCTCTTGGCCGCGGCCAGCACCTTGGCGACGGAGTCGTATTCGACGTTGTCGTTGGCCTGGATCTGGACCTCGGGCTGCTCCTTCTTGGGCTTGGCGGCATAGACGCGAAGCTGCAGCTTCAGCGCCTGCTCGCTGACAGGCGTGTCGTTCATGAACAACGCACCGTTCGCCTTGATGGTCAGCTTGATCGGCTCGGGCGGATTCTCCGGCGGCTTCACGTTCTCGTTCGGCTGCGGGAGGTCGATCCGGATCTTGTGGGTCATCATCGGCGCGGTGATCAGGAAGATGATCACGAGCACCAGCATCACGTCGACCAGCGGCGTGACGTTGATTTCCACCATGGGTCCCTTGCTGCTTTCGGAACCACCGGTATTGGCATAACTCATTGATGTTACCTCCGACCAACCCGTCGGGACGGGTCGATCCGTTCACACGGCATGGAACAGGGCCCATGGACGTGGCTCATGGTGCGGTACCGGACCGGCGGCGGCGTGCCGCCGGTCCCGATCATTCTTGCCTGGCCGGCACGCATCCTATTGCTTGGAAGGCGCGTTGGTCACGAAGCTGATGTGCACCATGCCGCTTTCCTTGGCCGTTTCCAGCGCCTCACGGATAACCCGGTAACGCACCGTCTTGTCCGCGCGGATGTTGATGGGCGGCTGCGGGCTCTTCTGTGCCTGAACCAGCAGCTTGGCCCTCAACTCGGCATCGGTGACCGGGGCGTCGTCCAGGAACATGGTGCCGTCCTTCTTCACGGCCAGGTCCAGCGGTGGCACCGTCTTCTCGGCCTCGTCCGCCTGCGGGTCGGCCTGGGGCAAGGTGACCTTGATCTGGTGCGAAGACAGGGGCGCGGTGATCATGAAAATGATCAGCAACACCAGCATCACGTCCGCCAACGGCGTGATGTTGATTTCCGCATTGACCCCACCGTCGCTGTTACCAGTACTCATACCCATGGGTCAGACCTCACTTGCCGTTTTCGCCGACACGTGCACCCGTGGCGAAGAAGTCATGCAGGTCGTGCGCGAATTCGTCGAACTGCGCGTAGGTCAGGCGGTTCGAGCGCACGAAGAAGTTGTAGGCCAGCACCGCGGGGATGGCGGCGAACAGACCGAAGGCGGTCATGATCAGGGCCTGGCCGACGGGACCGGCCACGGCGGTGATCGACGCTTCACCGGCGGCGCCGATGCTGGTCAGGGCGTAGTAGATGCCGATAACGGTACCCAGCAGACCGACGAACACCGCGGCCGAGCCGACGGTCGCCAGCACGGTCAGGCCGCCTTCCAGCTTCAGGCTCTCGCGGGCCACCGACTGGCGCAGGGCACGGTCGATGAACTCGGAACGGTTGAGCGACTCGGCCAGACGGCCACCGTCGGAACGCTGGTGGTGGGCGGCGGCGGTGGCGCAGTCCAGGGCGATCTTGGAGAACGGCTCGCTGCGCGGCTGCTCTTCCATGGCGCGGATGGAATCCTGGGCGGAACCGGCGTCCCAGAATGCGCGGACCACCTTGTCGGCACGCGAGCGCACCATCGTGTTGCGGATCAGGTTGGCGATGATGTAGTACCACGACATCACCGACATGATGCACAGGACGATGAATACCACCCAGTCCGGCGTCGACATCTCGTGGATGAAGCTGCTGAAACCGATTTGCTGCAAAGCCTGAGCGTTGGAACCCGCGGTATTGGGCGCGCCGGTGGCCATATCAGTGGTGTCTTGAAAAAACATAACTCTACCCTTGGGAAGTCAAGCTGTTGGTAACCAGGTGACGGAATGCCACCGGCGATTACATCTGATTGAGGTTGAAGGTGACCGGCACGCGCGCCCAGCCCTTGTAGGGGACGCCGTCACGTGTACCGGGATTGAAACGCCACCGCTTGGCGGCCTGGATGGCGGCACGGTCCAGCTCGCGGTAGCCGCTGGACTTGTCCACTTTCACTTCCACCGGACTGCCGTCGGTATCGACCAGCACCAGCAGCACGACGGTGCCCTGATGGCGCATGCGAATGGCCTGCGGCGGATAACGCGGAGGATTGCGCTGCCGATACGACAGGTCGGTGCTTGGCGCGATGTCCTGCGGCGGGGCCGGCGGGGCCGGCGGCGCCGGTGGCGGCGCTGCCACGGCCATCGACGACTGCTCCTGCACCGGCGGCGGCGGGGCCGGCGGCGGCGGGGTCGGCGGCGGCTTGACCATCTTGATGATCTTCGGCGGCGGCTGCTTGGGCGGCTCCGGCGGCGGCGGCGGCGGCGGCGGCGGCGGGGGTGGCGGCTGGATGAAATTCACCTGCACCACGTGCTCTTTGTCTTGCTGCTTTGCCTTGGGCGGCGCAGCCGGAGCCAGGATCATCATGAAAGCGCCGGCGTGCAAGGCGATACAGCCCGCCAATGCCCAGGTGCGCTTCCAATTGAACCGTTGGCTTCCGTTTCTGTCTGTACTCGAGGCCATCAGTTACACATACCAGTCAAATACCAGATTCGGTACCCGGTTGCCGGTCCAGCTCCGTCTCTTGGGGAAGAGGGGGAATGAAGCTGAACGCAGAACGGGAAGTGATTCACACTACACCAGCGCCAGGCGTTTGTATAGCGCTTGTGCAGTTTCGTTCAATGCCCCTCCGGGAGAGGGGCGGGTCGTTGCGTCAGTAGCCGGACTTCTTCAGCCAGTCCTGGGCTTCGGCACGGGTTTCCGGATCTTCGGCCGCTTTCTTCATGGCCTGCACCGCCGCCGCCTTGTTCTTCATGGCGCGTTCGGCCTTGGCCACCAGCATCCAGGCCTTGCCCTGGTGCTTGGTGCCCTTGGCGATGGCCTGCTTGGCGGCGTCGCGCGAGGCGGAATACTGGCCGGCGTTGGATTGCAGCTGGCTGATGCGCAGCTCGGCTTCTCCATCGCTGCCCATCGGCGCGGCCTTCTTGAAACTGGCCAGGGCGGCACTGGTGTCGCCGCCGACGAGGGCCGCATTGCCCTTCAGCGTGTAGAAGTCGTAGTCGGGCTTCAGGATGCCCTTGCTCTGGCCTTCTTCCAGCACCGCCAGGGCCTTGTCGGCGAAGGGTTTCGGATCACTTCCCGAATTCTGCCCGGCCATGAGGTACAGCTTGGCCATGTTGTTGTAGCTGCTGGCGGTGGTCAGCTCGCCCTTGCTGCGGGCTTCCTCCATCAACTTCAGCGCTTCGTCGTACTTGTTTTCGCGCATCAGCAGCACGGTGAGGTTGTGGCGCGTGGCCGAATCACCGGGGTTGGCCGCAAGCTGCTTCTTGGCCATGGCGATGGCCTGGTCGCCCTGCCCGGTTTCGGCATAGCTGGCGGCCAGCACCTGGTCCCAGCTCTCCTTGCTCTGGTCGGTCATCGATTTGGCCTTCTGGATGGCCGCGATGGCCTCCTGGTATTTACCCAGGCGGTAGTCGAGCACGCCTTCCAGGCCGTAGGAGTCGGCGGTTTCGCGCTTGCCTTCGGCACGCCACTTCTTCAGCGTGTCCAGCGCCTGCTGGTCCTGCTCGTCGGCGGCGTAGAACTGGGCCAGTTCGTACATCAGGTCGAAGTAGGTGTCGTTCGGCATCACGCCGATGTCGAGTGCCTGCTTCAAGGTGGAGATGGCCCCTTTCACGTCCTGGTTGTTGTATTGCAGGTTGGCCAGGCCCTGCAGCGCCATCACGCGCACATACTTGCTCTTGCTGCCCGAACCGTCGGCCAGCGGCTGCAGGATCTGCTTGGCGGTGGCCTCGTCGCCGGCGTTGACCGCGTCCAGTCCCTTGTTGAGGTTGTCGGCGTCCTTCTGCTTGGTGAGGTCCAGCTTGGGCGCCTTGCGCTTCGCGTTGGGGTACTTCGACTCCTGCTTCTGGTCTTTCTGGTCCTGTTTGGCGGGGGTGGGGGCCGGATTGGCAAGCACCGTGCCGCTACCCGTGATTACCAGCGCCAGCGCCACGCCGGCCAGCATCTTCGACATCGATCCCAGCTTCATTGCCTACCTCGTCAATTCGGTCATCGTGCCGATGGCACGTGGGGGAGTTTCGAGACTACCTCCATGTTGCCATCAATCTCAAGTCATGACCGTGAGGTGGCCGGACCCGATGACGCGGATTTCCGGGTGGGAAACCGTCTCCTGGAAAAGATGATTCCCCCCGGACAGCGCTGAAACAAGGGGGAATCAGGTGCTCAGATGTCGAGGTTCGCGACCTTCAGGGCATTGGTTTCGATGAAGTCGCGGCGCGGCTCGACGGCTTCGCCCATGAGCATGGAGAACATGCGGTCGGCGGCCACCGCGTCCTCGATGCCCACCTGCAGCATGCGACGCGTCTCGGGGTTGACGGTAGTGTCCCAGAGCTGCTCGGGGTTCATTTCGCCCAGGCCCTTGAAGCGCTGGATGCTGCGCCCCTTCCGGGCCTCGTCCATCAGCCAGCGACGTGCCTCGGCAAAACCGGTGATGCCACGCGAAGCATTGCCGCGACGCACTTCCGCCCCTTCATGGATGAGACCGGACAAGGCGCGCGAAACGATCATGACGGGCTCGAAATCCGGCCCTTCGAAGAACGGACGCGACAGCACCCACGTATGCTCCAGGCCATGCTGGCTGCGCGTGACCACGATCGCGGGCGGCTGTTCGCCGGCTTCGGCCCGATAGGCGAAGCGGAAACGCGGCTTGCCCAGGCCCTCGTTGGCCAGACGCTGTTCCAGCCCGACCATCCACTGCCTGAGGTTGGCGGCATCATTCCAGAGTTCGGGCTCCAGGGGCGCATGCTCCAGCATGGCGGTCCACACCGCGATGTCGCAACGCTGGCCGAGATGCGTGATCTGGTCCAGCGCGTCCTGGTACTGGTGCAGCAGCTTTTCCAGCGCCTCGCCGCCAATCGGCGGCGCATCCGGGTCGTATTGCAGGGCCGCGTTGTCGACGGCGCTGGAAATCAGGTAGTCGTTGAGTGCCGCGTCGTCCTTCAGGTACAGCTCCTGCTTGCCCTGCTTGATCTTGTACAGCGGCGGCAGCCCGATGTAGACGTGGCCGCGCTCGATCAGCTCGGGCATCTGGCGGTAGAAAAACGTCAACAGCAACGTGCGGATGTGCGAGCCGTCGACATCGGCATCGGTCATGATGATGATGCGGTGGTAGCGCAGCTTGTCGGGATCGTACTCGTCCTTGCCGATGCCCGTGCCCAGCGCCGTGATCAGGGTGCCGACCTCGGCCGAGGACAGCATCTTGTCGAAACGGGCCTTCTCGACGTTGAGGATCTTGCCCTTCAGCGGCAACACGGCCTGGGTACGGCGGTTGCGGCCCTGCTTGGCCGAACCGCCGGCCGAATCACCCTCGACCAGAAACAGTTCGGACAATGCCGGATCCTTTTCCTGGCAGTCGGCCAGTTTGCCCGGCAGGCCGGCGATGTCCAGCGCACTCTTGCGGCGGGTCAGCTCGCGGGCCTTGCGGGCCGCCTCGCGGGCACGGGCGGCGTCGACCACCTTGGAGGCGATGATCCTGGCCTCACTGGGGTGTTCCAGAAGAAAATCGGACAGGCGCTCGTAGACCACCTGGTCGACAATGCTTTTGACCTCGCTGGAAACCAGCTTGTCCTTGGTCTGCGAGGAGAATTTGGGATCAGGCACCTTCACCGACAGCACGGCGATCATGCCTTCGCGCATGTCGTCGCCCGTGGGCGTCACCTTGGCGCCCTTGGCCAGGCCTTCCTTCTCGATGTAGTTCTGCATGGCCCGGGTCAGCGCCATGCGGAAACCGGTGAGGTGGGTACCACCGTCACGCTGTGGAATGTTGTTGGTGAAGCAGAACATCGTTTCCTGGTAGGACTCGGTCCACTGCATCGCCACTTCCACCACCACGCCCTCGTTTTCCGCGCTGAGGCTGATCACGTTGGGGTGCAGCACGCTCTTCATCTGCGCCACGTGCTCGACAAAGGAACGGATGCCGCCTTCGTAGGCGAACACCTCGCGGCGTTCATCGCGCTCGTCGTTGAGCTCGATGCTGACACCCGAGTTGAGGAAAGCCAGCTCGCGCAGGCGCTTGGCCAGCACGTCGAAATGAAACTCCACCTGCGAGAAGGTTTCCCGGCTGGGCAGGAAGCGCACCACGGTACCGCGCTTGTCGCTGGGACCCACCACGCGCAGCGGCGCCAGCGGCTCGCCATTGGCGTATTCCTGGCGATGTTCATCACCATTGCGGTAGATCGTCAGCCAGAGGTGCTCGCTCAACGCGTTGACCACGGACACGCCCACGCCATGCAGGCCGCCGGAAACCTTGTACGAGTTGTCGTCGAACTTGCCGCCGGCATGCAGCACCGTCATCACCACTTCGGCGGTCGAGCGCCCTTCTTCCGGATGCATGCCGACCGGGATGCCGCGGCCGTTGTCGGTAATGCTGGCCGAGCCGTCCGCGTGCAGGGTCACGACGATGCGGTCGCAATGTCCGGCCAGGGCCTCGTCGATGGCGTTGTCGACCACCTCGAACACCATGTGGTGCAGACCGGTTCCGTCATCGGTGTCGCCGATGTACATGCCGGGGCGTTTGCGCACCGCCTCCAGGCCCTTGAGGACCTTGATGCTGCTGGAATCGTAGCCCTTGTCGCCGGATGTTGTCGTCATAAATGCCTCGCGCGCGCCTTGCGGTGCGAATGGTCGAATATTCCTTCAATGATAGCATTTTCAGGCTGTTGACGGCATGAACCGACCGTGCTGGCGGCATGCGTTCCGGTCCAAAAGGAGTTCCGCGGGGCATCCGGCCGAAGCACCCCTGACGGGCAGCCCGACGCAGGAAGATGGTTACCCGGAGATGTGCCCCACCCTGCCATGTTCCACGTGGAACATGCAGGCGCGCTCGACGGGAATGGCCTCCATCAGGTCGGTCCCTGTCACGAACACCTGGGCATGCGCCTCGAACAGGGAATCGACCACCGACTGACGGTGGGTGGCATCCAGCTCGGAAGCCAGATCATCCAGACAGATCACCGGCCATTCCCCGTGATCCTCCGCATACAGGCGCGCCTGCGCCAGATGGCACGCCAGAGCGCACAACTTCTCCTGCCCGCGTGAAAAGTGTTCGCGCTGGGGGGCATGTTCGAACCCCGGCCGCCAGTCGGCACGATGGATGCCGAGCGTGGTGTGCCCGCGTTGGCGATCCCGCTCGCGCCGCTCTTCCAGGGCCTGGTGCAGATCCATCCTTTCGTCCCACCCGCGGCGATAGCTCACCTGCACGTCCCCCAGTTCGGGCAGCAGGCGTGCGCATACTTCGCGCAGATGTGCCTCGAGACCCCGCATGTAGGTGGCCCGCAGGGCGTCAATGACCCGGCTGGCCTCGTCCATCTCCCTTTCCCAGGGTTCCAGCATGGTGCCGGACGGCGCGGGAAATCCCCGCAACAAGGCGTTGCGTTGTTTCAGGGCCCGACGATAACGTTGCCAGAACGAAAGGAAACGATGTTCCACGTGGAACACGCCCCAATCCAGGAAGCGCCGTCTCTCCTCCGCTGCACCGGCAATCAGGGCATGGCTGCCCGGCTCGAAACAGATCACGGCGCAACTCTGGACAAGCTCCCCCAGACGATCCACCGGCTCGCCGTCGATGCGCGCTTCCCAGCGGTCGCCCTTGCGGCCCAATCCCAGGCGACGGTGCCGATCGCGATCCACCACCTCGCCGTAGATGTGCATCGCCTCCGCTCCGCGCTGCAACAAGGCATCCCGGGAGCCGCTGCGAAACGAACGGGCATGCGACAGCAGATAAGCCGCCTCCAGCACACTGGTCTTGCCGGCGCCATTGGGGCCCAGCAACACGTTGAGTCCGCGGGCCGGAGTGATGTCGACATCGTCGAGACAGCGCAGGCCCTGGATACGAAGCCGTTCGAACCTCACCTGCTCACGCTTCCCGCCAGAAAGACAAAGCGCCGGGACCTTTCAAAGGATCCCGGCGCAGCCATGGCACATGACACCGGCGGCATCAGAGGCGCAGCGGCATGATCACGTGCCGCGCGGTTTCATCCTCGCCGCCCTGGATGAGACAACTGGACTGGGCATCGCGCAAATTCAGGCGGACAGTATCGTTCTGCAGGGCGGCCAGGGCATCCATCAGATAACCCACGTTGAAGCCCACCGACAGGTCGTCGACCCGGGTCTCGGCTTCCAGTTCCTCCACGGCCTCTTCCTGCTCCGGATTGTGCGCGATGATCCGCAGCACGCCCGGATTCACCTCCAGCTTCACGCCGCGATACTTCTCGTTGGAGAGAATGGAGGCCCGTTGCAACGCCATGCGCAACACGTCCCGCGGCAGTTCCACCTTTTTGTCCGCTCCGATGGGAATCACCGCTTCGTAGTCCGGGAAACGGCCATCGATCAGTTTGGTGGTGAATACCACGTCACCGCGGCTGACACGCAGATGGTTGCGCCCGAACTGCAGCTCCACTTCGCCCTCTCCGCTTTCGAACAGGCCGCTCAGCTCCGTGATGCCCTTGCGTGGAATGATGACCTGGCGCCGTGCACCGGCGCCGGTGGCCACCTCGGTCTCAGCGAGCGCGAGACGATGCCCGTCGGTCGCCACGCAACGCAGCGACCCGGTGTCCAGTTCCAGCAGCATGCCGTTGAGGTAGTAGCGCACGTCCTGGTTGGCCATGGCGAAGGCGGTGCGTTCGATCAGGTCCTTCAGCACCGCCTCGGGTACCGTGACGCGGTCCACGACCTCGATCGCGTCCACGGTCGGAAACTCGCTGGCCGGCAGCGTGGCCAGGGTGAAACGACTGCGCCCGGCTTGCATCTGCACGCGCTCGCCGGACAGTTTCAGGGAAATGTTCACGCCGTCCGGCAAGGCGCGCACGATGTCGAACAACTTGCGCGCGGGAATCGTGATTTCGCCCTCGGCGACGTCCTCGGCGGCGGTGGTCGCCACCATTTCCACTTCCAGGTCGGTACCGGTGAACGAGACCGTGCCCGCCTGGGCCCGGACCAGGAAGTTGGCCAGGACCGGCAGGGTCTGGCGCCGCTCGATGACGCCGACGACCTGTTGCAGCGGCTTGAGCAGAACTTCGCGTTGGATTGCAAATTGCATGGTGTGCCCCTTGTTCCCGATCCCTTCTGTCTTTTCTTTTATGCAAGAAGGTAGTGGTGGTAGTGCCTGTGAATACGTGAACAGCGTGTTTTATGCTCGATTTTTCAACAACTTGCTTTTGAAATCCCGGTGCATGGACCCGGCCGGGAGGCTGTGGCCGGTTTGTGGATAACCCGGCGCGTCCGCGTTTCCCACCGGTTGTCCACAGCTTGTCAGCCGGTCAGGATGCGGATCAACTGCTCCCAATCCTGCTTCATGCGCACGTCTTTTTCCATCAATCCGCGAATGGTACGGCAGGCGTGCAGCACGGTGGTGTGGTCGCGCCCGCCGAAGGCTTCGCCGATCTCCGGCAGGCTGTGCTCGGTAAGCTCCTTGGCCAGGGTCATGGCCATCTGCCGCGGCCGCGCCAGCGAGCGCACGCGACGCTTGGACAGAAGGTCCGACAGGCGTACCTGGTAGTAGTCGGCCACCGTCTTCTGGATGTTCGGGATGGTCACCGCCTGGGCGTGCGTGCTGAGCAGGTCGCGCAGCGTTTCCTGGGCGAAGTCGGCGGTGATCGGCCGGTTGAAGAAGTGCGCGCGGGCGGCCAGCGTGTTGAGCGCGCCTTCCAGGTCGCGCACGTTGGAGCGGATGCGCTTGGCCAGCAGCATGGCCACGTCCTCGGGCATGTCCATGGTCTTCTCGTGCGCCTTGGACAACAGGATCGCGGCGCGGGTCTCGAAATCCGGCGGCTCGATGGCGACCGACAGGCCCCAGCCCAGGCGCGATTTCAGGCGCGGCTCGAGCTTGTCCACCTCCTTGGGATAGCGGTCGCAGGTGAGGATGATCTGCTGCTTGGACTCGAACAGCGCGTTGAAGGTGTGGAAGAACTCCTCCTGCGTGGTGTCCTTGCCGGCGAACAGCTGGATGTCGTCGATCAGCAGCGCGTCCACCGAGCGGAAGCGGCGCTTGAACACGTCCATGTTCTTGGCGCGCAGGGCCTCGATCATGGCGCTGACGAACTGTTCCGAGCGCAGGTACAGCACCTTGCATTCGGGGTTGTTGACACGCATCAGGTTGCCGGCGGCATGCATCAGGTGGGTCTTGCCCAGGCCGGTGCCTCCGTACAGCAACAGCGGGTTGTAGGCGCGGCCCGGGTTTTGCGCCACCTGCATGGCCGCGGCCTTGCCCAGCTGGTTGGACTTGCCCTCCACAAAGGTCTCGAAGGTGTAGTGCGGGTCCAGGTGGTGGGCGTGCGGCGCGGCGGCCGGCTTGCGCGGCGCGCGCGGCGAAGCCGGCGCTTTCCCGCGGGCACGCTCGTTGGCCGAGCCCACTTCGACGCTGACCTCCAGCGCATGCCCGGCCAGGTGTTCCAGCACCTGGCGGATGCGGCCCAGGTAGTCGTTGCGCACGGTGTCGACAATGTAGTCGTTGGGCGCGAAAAGACGCATGCCGCGGCCGTCCTCGCGCGCCTGCAGGGGCATCAGCCAGGCGTGCAGGTCCTCGGCTTTGAACTCGCCTTCGAGGTGTTCCAGGCAGCGCCGCCAAAGATCGCTCATGAATGCTCGACTCCCGAACGTCGGCCACAACCGGCCTGTGGCTGGCGCACGCGGCGAAGACCGACAAAAAACCGATTCAACAGTCGCGCCAGTCTAGCAGGTCGTCCGCGGCGACAGTCGCGCGGAACGCGCGTCGTTCGCAAGCATTTGCTTGACTTGGGTTTCTCGGGTCGGGATAATTCCGCTCTTTTCCCTGCCACACTTTCACAGGAGAGGGCCATGAAGCGGACCTTCCAGCCCAGCAATCTCAAGCGTGCCCGTACCCACGGGTTCCGTGCCCGCATGGCCACTGCCGATGGCCGCAAGGTTCTGAAGGCGCGTCGCGCCAAGGGCCGCAAGCGCCTGATCCCCTGAGCGTCGTCCTTGCGTGACCATGGTCGGGACCGGTCTGCCGCGTGACGCGCGTCTGCGGCAAGCCGCCGACTTCACCGCCTTGCGCCACGCCAGCGGGCGTGCCCGCGGGCGGTTTTTCATGTTGCGCTATGGTGCCGGCCGCAGTGAAGGCGCGCGTCTCGGCATGGCGGTTTCGCGCCGTGTCTCGGTACGCGCGGTGGAGCGCAACCGCATCAAGCGCCAGATTCGCGAAAGCTTCCGGCGTCGCCGCGCCACCCTTCCCGCGGTCGACATCCTGGTGATTGCCTACCGCGATGCCGACGGTCGGTCAGCCAGCGAATTGCGCCGCGACCTGGAAGCCTTGTGGTTGCGCGTGAAGCCATTGAAGGACACGTCGTCGACCGGCACAATGCCCGATTGACCTTGCCCATGCCACGGCCCCGTGGCATGGGTCGTGTCGTGCCTTTCCATGAAGCCGCCCGTGCCTCGGGACGGCCGCCACCGCCCGCCGTGGCGCCACCGGATTTGCCGTTGTGATGAGCCAAACGCGTACGTTCCTGATTCTTGCGCTGCTGTTTGTCGCCTATCTGCTGTTCAACCAGTGGATGAGCGACTACTATCCGCCCGCCGAGCCGACGGCGACGGCGGCGGCCAGCGTGGCCGGGGCCACCAGCGCGGGTATTCCCGCCGATGCCGCCGCGGTGAACACGCCTTCGGCGGCGCCCGTGCCGGAGGGCACCGCCGGCGCCCGTGCCGGCGAGAGCCGGATCATCACGGTCACCACCGATGTGCTGGAGCTGGACATCGACACCCGCGGCGGCACCGTGGTCGGCGCCAACCTGCTGAAATATCCGGAGAAACTGGATTCCCCACGCAGTGTGCGACTGCTTGACGACACGCCTGACCATTTCTACGAGGCACAGAGCGGCCTGGTCGGCATCGGCGGCCATGCCGCGCCCAACCACAAGAGCCTTTTCCGCGCCGACAAGGACGCCTATTCGCTAGCACCCGGTCAGGACCAGCTTCGCGTCGAGCTGGACTGGACCGGTCCCGACGGCGTCACCGTCAGCAAGGTCTACATCCTGAAGCGTGGCAGCTACGACATCGGCGTCGAGCAGGAAATCACCAATCAAGGGCAGACGGCGTGGCAGGGCCAGGCCTATCGCCAGCTTGAGCGCGTGGTGCCGCCCGAAGGCGAGTACAGCAATTTCCTCGAGCGTTATTCCGACCAGTCGCGCTACAGCTTCATGGGCGCCGCCTGGTACGGTCCGGACGAAAAATTCAACAAGGTCAAGTTCGACGAGTTCAAGGAACATCCGCTGGCCGCCGACGGCAAGCGCGGCCGCAAGGTGACCGGCGGCTGGTTCGCCATGGAGGAAGCCTATTTCGTCGGCGCCTGGCTGCCGCCGGAAAAAGAGACCAACACCTTTTCCACGCTGGCCCTGGACAAGGGCGACAACCCGCACTACCTGATCCGTGGCATCGGTCCGGTGCTGACCGTGGCCCCGGGTCACAGCGCCACCAGCACCGCGCGGTTGTACCTGGGGCCGAAGATTCCCGACGAACTGAAAAAGGTCGCGCCCAGCTTCGACCTGGCCCTCAACTACGGTGCCATGACCATCGTGGCGCGCCCGCTGCACTGGATCCTGTCCAAGCTGCATGCCGTGACCGGCAACTGGGGCTGGGCCATTATCCTGCTGGTGCTGCTCATCAATGGCGCCTGCTACAAGCTGTATGCCATCCAGTACCGCTCCTCGGCCCACATGCGTCGGCTCAAGCCGCGCATGGACGCGCTCAAGGAGCGTTACGGCGACGACAAGCAGAAGCTGCAGCAGGCCACCATGGAGCTGTACAAGAAGGAAAAGGTGAACCCGGTGGCCGGCTGCCTGCCGTTGCTGATCACCATTCCCATTTTCTTCGGCCTGTACGAATTGCTGCGCGAGAGCGTGGAATTGCGCCAGGCGCCGTTCATCGGCTGGATCCACGACCTGTCGGGGGCCGATCCCTATTTCGTGCTGCCGATCATCTACGGTCTGGTGATGCTGGTGCAGAGTCTGACCATGCCGATGACGCCGGGCATGGACGGCACGCAGCAGAAGATGATGAAATTCATGCCGGTGGCCATGGCGGTGATCTTCGCCTTCTTCCCGTCCGGCCTGGTGCTTTACTACTCGGTCAGCGCCGTGTGCCGGCTGGTCATCCAGTGGTGGGTGTACCGCCAGGTGGATCGGCAGGAAGCGCGCAAAAAGGAAGTCAAGGCCTGACCGGCCCACGGCGGCCGGCCCGACCCCGGATCCAGGAAACATGAGCGCCGCCAGCGATACCATTGCCGCCATCGCCACCGCCCCCGGGGCGGCCGGTGTCGGCGTGGTGCGTGTTTCCGGTCCGGCCGCGCCGGTCATCGCGCGGACCTTGCTGGGTCGCGAGCCCCGGCCGCGGCATGCGCATGTCGCGCGCCTTGCCGATGCCGCGGGCGCCAGCATCGACGAAGGCCTGCTGCTGTACTTTCCCGCGCCGCGTTCCTACACCGGCGAAGCCGTGCTGGAACTGCAGACCCACGGCAGCGCCGTGGTGCTTGATCTGGTACTGCGGCGCGTGTGCGAGCTGGGCGCGCGGCTGGCGCGGCCGGGTGAATTCAGCGAGCGTGCTTTCCTCAACGGCAAGCTGGACCTGGCCCAGGCCGAGGCCGTGGCCGATCTCATCGCCGCGCGTTCCGAGCATGCCGCCCGTGCGGCCATGCGTTCCCTGCAGGGCGTGTTTTCCGAGCGCGTGGAGGCGCTTCTGGCCGACCTGGTGGGCCTGCGCGTGCATATCGAGGCGGCGATCGACTTTCCCGAAGAGGAAATCGACTTTCTGGCCGACCCCGCCATCGCCACGCGGATGCAGGCGCTGCGGCAGGCCATTGCCGCCCTGCTCGTCGAGGCGCGGCGTGGCCTGCGCCTGGCCGACGGCCTCAGCGTGGCCATCGTGGGGCGGCCCAACGTGGGCAAGTCCAGCCTGCTCAACGCACTGGCCGGCGACGAGCGGGCCATCGTTACCGCCACCGCCGGTACCACGCGCGATGCCCTGCGCGAAATGCTGGACATCGACGGCGTGGGCCTGGAGCTGATCGACACGGCCGGGCTGCGCGACACCGGCGATGAAATCGAACGCGAGGGCGTGCGCCGTGCGCGCCGGCACCTGGCCCGCGCGGATCTGGCCCTGCTGGTGACCGACGCGGCCAATGCGCGGGACGACCTGGCCCTGCTGGCCGGGCTGCCCGACCCCACGCCGCGCCTGGTCGTCGTCAACAAGATCGATCTGGACGACCAGGCCGCGCACGAGGAAGAACGGGCCGGTACGCCCTGGCTGTGGCTGTCGGCCAGGACCGGCCATGGCCTGGACCTCCTGCGCGCCCGCCTGAAACACTTCGCCGGCGCCGACGCGCATGCCGGCGCCGGGGCCTTCAGCGCCCGTCGCCGCCACGTGCTGGCCCTGGAACGCACCGCCAGCCATGTCGATGCCGCCGATCGCACGTTGCGCGACACGCATGCCGGCGAGCTGGCCGCCGAGGAACTGCATCAGGCGCAGCAGGCACTGGGCGAGATCACCGGCGCGTTCCATCCCGACGATCTGCTGGGCGCCATCTTCTCCAGCTTTTGCATCGGGAAATGATTCCCCGGCCGGGCCATGGCCCGGCACTTTCCGCCCGCTCCGGTGCCGCGACGGGTCCAGGCTCAGGAGCCGTGGCCGCGCCCGTCGTCGCTCTGGTCCAGTGGCGGCGCGGTGCCGGCGACGGCAGCCAGGGCGCTGGCGTAGGGATCGTCCATGCTCACCGTGGACACTTCGTCCCAGGCGAAGAACGAGGGTTCGCGCAGCCAGTGCGCGTCGGCGTCGATTTCCTGCAGATTGAAGCCGTCGTCCTCGGTGTCCAGCAGACGCCCGATGTAGCACACCTCGTTGTCGTCTTCGCTGTCCACGTGAACTCCCATCACCGGGGCGCGCCGGCCGGCGGCCTCGACCACGTCGTTGACGGCGTCCAGCGGGAATGCACAGGGCAGTTCCGGCACCACGTGCCGGATCGCCAGCGCCTTCTCGATGAAGCGGTGGTGGGCCTCGGGAGCCTCCAGTCCGGTGATGTCGCGGTGGCGCATGGCATACAGGCCCTCGTCGGTGAGGTTGTCGCCGATGACCCGCAACAGGAAAAACTCGCGACCCACGCCGCCGACGTAGCCGCAGAAGCTGCCCTGCTCCAGCCGGCCACGCCACAGGCGTACCAGCTGGTGGTGGTGGTGTGCCTGGCGCAGGCGGGCGCGGGCCCCGCGGGCGCCGAAAGGAAGGATTTTGCCCATGGTCAGGTCATCTTGCCACGCATCGTTCTCACGCTGCCCTGATCCATCACAGGATGTAGCGGCTCAGATCCTCGTCGTGGGCCACCGCGTCGAGATGGCGATCCACGAATGCCGCATCGATGACGTACTTTTGGCCGCTTTTGTCGGCCGCTTCGTAGGAGATCTGCTCCAGCAGACGTTCCATCACGGTGTGCAGCCGGCGTGCACCGATGTTTTCGGTGGTTTCGTTGACCTGGTGCGCCGTCTCGGCCAGGCGGTCGATGCCCGCATCGGTGAATTCCAGATCCACGCCCTCGGTCGACAGCAGGGCCGCGTACTGCTTGGTCAGCGCGTTGTGCGGTTCGCGCAGGATCTTCTTGAAGTCCTCCGCCGACAGGGCCGACAGTTCCACGCGTATCGGCAGGCGGCCCTGCAGTTCCGGAATGAGGTCCGAGGGACGCGCCATGGAAAAGGCGCCGGAGGCGATGAACAGCATGTGGTCGGTCTTGATGGGGCCGTACTTGGTGGACACGGTGGAGCCTTCCACCAGCGGCAGCAGGTCGCGCT